>NZ_DASTXI010000051.1:0-14330 GCF_035758555.1 Sphingomonas sp.
CTGCCCCACTTCATTGGCCCGATCGAACAAATCCCGCCGAGCTATTCTGCCCTCAAGGTCGACGGCGAACGCGCATACGACCTTGTTCGTGCGGGCGAGGACGTCGCTTTGAAAGGGCGGCGGGTCGTTATCCATGAACTCCGCGCCTCCGCGCCTCCGCGCGAACCTAATTTGCTCACGCGGAGGCACGAAGGCGCGGAGCTTCTTGAGGACGCGATCATTACCGCCCATGTATCGAAGGGCACCTATATCCGCTCGCTGGCGCGGGACATCGCGCGGGCGCTTGGAACTGTAGGGCACGTCACCTATCTTCGCCGCATCAAGGCCGGCCCGTTCACGCTCGATCACGCGATTTCGCTGGACAAATTGGATGCGCTCGCTAAGGGCCACGCGCTTGAACAGGTTTGCCTGCCGTTGAGGGCGGGGCTGGACGACATCCCGGCTCTTTCCCTCACCCCCGACCAGGCAGGGTTGCTCCGACAGGGGCGGCAGTTGGTCGGGATCGCCGCACCCGATGGCCAATGCTTTGCGATGCTGGGGGAAACTCCGGTCGCGCTGGCGGAAGTCCAGGCCGGAACGCTCCGGGTCGTGCGCGGCTTCAACCTCTAGACGAAAGGACGACGATGTCGATTACCGCAGAGCGCAAGCAGGCGCTGATCAAGGACAATGCCCGGGGTTCGGGCGACACCGGTTCCCCCGAAGTGCAGGTCGCGATCCTGACCGAGCGCATCGCCAACCTCACCCAGCACTTCAAGACCCACGCGAAGGACAATCATTCGCGCCGCGGTCTGCTGATGCTGGTCAACAAGCGCCGTTCGCTGCTGGACTATCTCCGCAAGACGGACGCAGAGCGCTACACCGCACTGATCGCGAAGCTCGGGCTTCGCAAATAACCGGAACGGCCGCCGATACGGGCGGCCGTTTCTCTATCCGCAGGGCGCAATAAGGCGTCCTCGGCTGAGCCAATTCAGGCTCATCACAGGCCCCGCGGGAAGGTCCCGCGGATGAAGGAAACCAAATGTTCGACACCAAGAAAGTATCGATCGAGTGGGGCGGAAAAACCCTGACACTCGAAACGGGCAAGGTTGCCCGTCAGGCCGATGGCGCGGTGATCGCGACCCTCGGCGAAACCGTGGTCCTCTGCGCGGTCACGGCCGCCAAGTCGGTCAAGGAAGGGCAGGACTTCTTCCCGCTGACCGTTCACTACCAGGAAAAATTCTCGTCGGCCGGGCGTATCCCGGGCGGCTTCTTCAAGCGCGAGCGCGGCGCCACCGAGCGCGAGACGCTCGTCAGCCGCCTGATCGATCGGCCGATCCGGCCGCTGTTCCCGGAAGGGTTCTACAACGAGATCAACGTCATCGCGCAGGTGATGTCGTATGACGGCGAGAACGAGCCCGACATCCTGGCGATGATCGCCGCTTCGGCCGCGCTGACGCTGTCGGGCGTGCCGTTCATGGGCCCGATCGGCGCCGCCCGCGTCGGCTACAAGGACGGCGAGTATCAGCTGAATCCAACCGACGCCGAGATCGCGGAAGGCGAGCTCGACCTGGTCGTCGCCGCCACCCACGACGCGGTGATGATGGTCGAATCCGAAGCCAAGGAGCTGTCGGAAGACGTGATGCTGGGCGCGGTGATGTTCGCGCACAAGGCGTCGCAGCAGGTGATCGACGCGATCATCGACCTGGCCGAACAGGCGGCGAAGGACCCGTGGGAGCTCGCCGAGCAGGACGACAAGGCCGCGATCAAGGCCGAGCTGAAGAAGCTGATCGGCGACGACATCGCCAAGGCCTATGCCACCCTATCCAAGGGCAGCCGCCGCGAGCAGCTCGATGCCGCCCGCGACAAGGCGAAGGCCGCGATGGCCGACAAGACGCCCCAGGAGCAGATGGTCGCGATCAAGCTGGTCAAGAAGCTGGAAGCGGAAATCGTCCGCACCGCGATCCTGAAGGACGGGCGCCGCATCGACGGCCGCACCACCACCCAGGTCCGCCCGATCGAGGCCGAGGCGCACTTCCTGCCCCGCGCCCACGGCTCCGCGCTGTTCACCCGCGGCGAGACCCAGACCATCGCCACCTGCACGCTCGGCACCAAGGACGCCGAGCAGATGATCGATGGGCTGAATGGGCTGTCGTATTCCCATTTTATGCTTCACTATAATTTCCCTCCCTATTCGGTGGGTGAGGTAGGAAGGTTCGGGGCGCCGAGCCGGCGGGATATCGGGCATGGGAAGCTGGCCTGGCGGGCACTGCATGCGGTGCTGCCGACCAAGGAAGAATTCCCCTACACGATCCGCGTCACCTCCGACATCACCGAGAGCAACGGCTCCTCGTCGATGGCGACGGTGTGCGGCGGCAGCCTCGCGCTGATGGACGCGGGCGTGCCGATCAAGCGTCCGGTCAGCGGCATCGCGATGGGCCTGATCCTGGAAGGCAAGGACTTCGCGGTCCTGTCCGACATCCTGGGTGACGAGGACCATCTGGGCGACATGGACTTCAAGGTCGCGGGCACCAGCGAAGGCATCACCAGCCTTCAGATGGACATCAAGATCGCCGGCATCACCGAGGAGATCATGCGCACTGCCCTCGCCCAGGCGAAGGAAGGCCGCGCCCATATTCTCGGCGAGATGAATAAGGCGCTGGGCGAGACCCGCTCCGAGCTGTCGGCGCACGCGCCCCGGATCGAGACGATCACGATCGACAAGTCGAAGATCCGCGACGTGATCGGCACCGGCGGCAAGGTGATCCGCGAGATTGTCGCCACCACCGGCGCCAAGGTCGACATCGACGACGAGGGCGTGATCAAGATCAGCTCGTCCGACCTGTCGCAGATCGACGCCGCCAAGAAGTGGATCCTCGGCATCGTCGAGGAACCGGAAGTCGGCAAGATCTACACCGGCAAGGTGGTCAACATCGTCGACTTCGGCGCGTTCGTGAACTTCATGGGCGGCCGCGACGGGCTGGTGCACGTCAGCGAAATCAAGAACGAGCGTGTCCAGAACGTGTCCGACGTCCTGAGCGAAGGCCAGGAAGTGAAGGTCAAGGTGCTGGAGATCGACGGCCGCGGCAAGGTCCGCCTGTCGATGCGCGTCGTCGACCAGGAAACCGGCGCCGAGCTGGAAGACACCCGCCCGCCCCGCGAGCCGCGCGAAGGCGGCGATCGTGACCGCGGCCCGCGCGGTGACCGCGGCGATCGCGGCCCGCGCCGTGATGGCGACCGTCGTCGCGACGGCGGCCGCGGCGGCGACCGCGACCGTGGCCCGCGCGGCGACCGCGGCGATCGGGGCGACCGCCCCCGCCGCGACCGGAACGAAGGCGGCACTCGCGACGAGGGTCCCGAGCCGGAATTCGCACCGGCCTTCCTGAAGGGCGGCGACGAGTAAGCAGCAGCCAGGAACGAAAGATGGGCCCTGCGGGAAACCGCGGGGCCCTTTTTCGTTCAGCCGTCATGGCAACCGAGCGCAAGCAGAGCAAGGAAGCAACCAGGCCGGGCAAGAAGACCGGCGGACGGAATTCCGACGGCGGCAACGCGAAGGAAGCGAGCGACGCCCGAGCAAAGACCGTGCGCGGCATCATGAAGCGCAACCGCGACAGCGGCGAGGAGTGAGGGGCAACAACAACTCCGGGGGCCGGCGGGTGCGGGCAGCGAAAAGGCATGGCCCACTCCTGCCAACGGGAATGACAAAGCGATGACGGGAGAGCGCTTCGCTTGACCCGCGGCCCGGCGCGCCGGAAAATCCCCCAGCTCAGTTCGCACCGCATTAACCTATTGGCTTTACCCGCGCTTTTCGATTCTGGAAGCCGGGCAATGAGAGAAACACGACGACTGATCTGGGGTATCGTGGCACCCACGATTGCGGCTGTCGTACTGGTCGGCTCCCTCGTGGCCGCAGTGCTTCATCTATCGACCACAGGATCCGACGAGGTCGCGCTTCATCGCCAAACGAAGCTGGTGACGGTCGCCCTGCATCAGGCATTCGCAAGCCAACGCAAGGACCAGGAAGCATCGACGAACTGGGACGATGCCGTTCGCCGCGTTCGCGAGCGGCCGCTCGATCTCGACTGGCTCGACCAGAATCTCGGGGTCTGGTTCCACAGCTATTACAAGCATGACGAAACCTATGTGCTCGATGGGCAGGACAGGCCCGTGTACGCGATGCGAGACGGGCGCCGTCTAGACCCGGCAATCTTCCAAGACCTGTCGCGGCAGGCCCTTCCCCTCGCCGCGAAGCTGCGGCGGACGTTGCGGCGCGGCTTCGTGCCGCGCGAAGGCTCGACCGAGCTGACGGCGGGCGCGTTCGATATCGCGATCGTCCATGGACGGCCCGCGGCGATCAGCGTGAAACCCATTGTGTCGGAAACCGGTTCGATCAAGCAGGTGCCCGGCCAAGAGTATCTGCACGTCAGCATTCGATATCTCGACGCCAGCTTCATGAAGGACATCGCGCAGACCTATGGCATCGACCATGCGGCCTTCGCATGGAAGCATGCAGGTCCAGCGTCGCTTGCAATCCCCAACGATGCCGGTGCGACAATCGGCTATGTCGCCTGGCGGCCGTTCCAGCCTGGCAGGGACGTTGCGCGGCGGACCATTCCGGTTCTGGTGATCGCGCTCCTTGTCTTCGGCAGCCTGCTGCTATGGTTGCTCGCGCGAATCCTGCGCAGCCGCCTGGAGCTCGAGGCCAGCCGCGCGCAGGCCCAGCACCTGGCGTTTCACGATTCACTCACGGCGCTTCCCAACCGGGCGCTGTTCGAAGACAGGGTGAACCAGGCGCTCGCCGCCGCCCGACGGGAAGGCTGCGTCGCCATCGCTCTCCTCGATCTCGACAGGTTCAAGCATGTCAACGACACGCTGGGCCATCTTGCCGGCGATGCGCTCATCAAGGATTTCGGCCGCAGGCTGTCAGAGCTGGTGCGGGCCGGCGACACCGTCGCGCGGCTGGGCGGAGACGAATTCGCACTGCTGCTGCCCAATATTCCTGGGCAACAGGAAGTCGAGAAGCTGTGCGAGCGCATTCTTTCCGCCGTCCGCGAGCCGTTCAACGTGCTCGGGTCCAACGCCCATGTCGGCGTCAGCATCGGCGTCGTCTTCGCTCCCGAAAGCGGAACGGAGCGGACCGATCTTCTCCGCAAGGCGGATATCGCTTTGTACCGGGCCAAGGATGAGGGCCGCGACTGCTACCGCCTGTTCCGGTCGGAAATGGACGCCACCGTCCAGCTCCGCAGCACGATCGAGGAAGACCTGCGCGCAGCGCTGAGCAGCGAAGGACAGCTTTTCGTGCATTATCAGCCGCAGATCTCGGCGCTCGGGCGCGATATCGTGGGCGTCGAAGCGCTCGTGCGCTGGGAGCACCCGACACGCGGTTCGATCCCGCCAGCGCAATTCATCCCGATCGCAGAAGCGACCGGCCTGATCTGCGGTCTTGGCGAATGGGTCATCCGTGAAGCCTGCACTGCATCACGGCGCTGGCCGCAGCTGAACGTTTCAGTGAACCTGTCGGCGGTGCAGTTCCGCGCCCGCGATTTCATCGAACGGCTGATGACGATCGTGCGGGAAACAGGAGCCGATCCACACAGGATTCAGCTGGAGGTCACCGAGAGCGTCCTTCTTGATGACGACGAGATGGTGAGGGGCGCGCTGGCCAGCCTGCGCTCGGCCGGCTTTGCCATCGCCCTGGACGATTTCGGTACCGGCTATTCGTCGCTGAGCTATCTGCGGAAATTCGACGTCGACAAGATCAAGATCGACCGCAGCTTCGTCCAGGCGCTCGGCCAGACCGTGGATTCCGCTGCGATCGTCACGGCCGTCCTCGCCCTCGGGCGAGCCATGGGCCTCGTCGTGACCGCCGAAGGCGTCGAGACGGCCGAGCAGCGCAGCTTTCTGGAGGCCGCCGGCTGCAACGAAATGCAGGGCTTTCTGTTTGCCCCGGCCATGTCGGCAGACGATCTGGATGCAGTGCTTGCGCCCCGGTCTGTCGGCCACGCTGCCTGACATCCTGACATCCGCACGTCGCCCAAGGCCGGCTATGCGACCCGCAACACACTGCCTCCTGGCTTGCGCCGCGACCGCCTGCTCGTCCGCGGCCGCCGCGGGCGACCCGCAATTCTCCCTCTCGGCCGAGGCTTCGCTCGTCTCGGACTATCGCTACCGGGGCGCCTCCCTGACGGGCAACGGGCCGGCGGTTCAGGGCGGCGTGACCGTCGAGCACGAATCCGGCCTCTACGCGGGCGTGTGGGCGTCGTCGCTTGCCGGTTCCGACGAAGACGTCCCTGCGGAAGTCGACCTGATCGGGGGATATGCCGCCGATCTGGCCGGGGGCTTCAGCATCGACGCCAATGTGACCTGGTATCGCTATCCCGGCGCTCGCGAGCTCGATTACGCCGAGGGGGGAGCCACGCTGTCCCGTCCGGTTCGGGGCGTCACGCCGCAGATCGGCATCAGCTATGTTCCGGCGCAGAGCGCCACCCGCGATGCTTCCGGCCGGGACCAGGACAATTTCTACGTATTTGCCGGCCTGGACGTTCCAGTGCCCGGCTCCAGCGTCACGCTGCATGGCCAGGCTGGCCACGAGGCGGGCGCCTTCGACCTCAACGAGCAGGGCGGGAAATGGGACTGGCAGCTCGGCGCCCGGCTGGAGCTCGAGCGACTGAGCTTCGATCTCTCCTATGTGGACAGCAACCGGCGATCCCCGCTGCGCGGAACCAAGCCTGTGGCCGGACCGGCCCTTGTCGCACAGATCAAAGTATCGCTCTGACCCGGCCCGCTGCGCTCAGGAAAGGTTTCGCCTGGAACGAGCCTGTATGGCTCGCTCGTATCCAGCATTTTGCCTGTCCTACATCCCCCACCTTGCGATAGCTGGAACGCCTCCAAGGCAACGGAGGCGATTCGGACATGGTGAAATACGATTATGCGCCGCGCAAGCGGGCGGTGCTGGCGGGGTTGAAGCGCTGGGGCAATGTGACGCTTGCGGCCGAGCGTGCGAAGGTCTCGCGGAGCTGGGTCGAGCGGCATCGCAAGCTGGACCCCGCCTTCGACGCCGCCTGCCGCGACGCGATCGCATCAGCGCTGAACGAACTCGCGGACCGGCCGTCGACGCGGCCGGCGCGCGGGTGGGAGCGGCTGGACGGGGTCGAAGTCGTGATCCGGGGCGCGCCGGGCCGGCGAACGCAGGTACGGCGGGCGCGGCTTCACGGCTGGTCTCCATCGGTCGAGCGGCGCTTTCTCGAGACGCTTGCCGCAACCTGCAACGTGAAGGCGTCATGCGAGGCGATCGGGTTGACGCAGGGATCCGCCTATTATCACAAACGGCAATGGGAAGATTTTCGCCGCGGCTGGGAAGATGCGCTGGCGATCGGCTTTGACAGGATCGAAGCGGCCCTGATGGAGGCGTGCGACACGGAAGGGGTGGATTTCGCGGTCGACACGCCGATCCCGCCGATGGAAGCGTTCGACGCGATGCAGCTGCTCCGCCTGCACCGCTATGAAGTGCGCAGCGTCGGCAAGCGATCGGGGCCCGCGCCGGCGCGGCCGTCCGAGGCGCAGGTGCTGGCCGAGCTCAACAAGCAGCTGCGGCGATTCGGGATCAGGCCTGAAGACGTGACGAACCAGGCAGACCCCGGATCGAGGCCGCAATGACGGCGGCAGCCGAAATTCCGGCGGCCCATGTCACACGCGCGAGCGCTGCCTCGTCATAGCGTCGAACCGCAACCAAGGAGACCTTCGATGACTGCCAAGCTCGATCCCTTTGCTGCCGCGCCGCAGCTGTTGAAGACCTGGATGGGCCTGTCGATGGCCGCCGAAGCGAGCCTGGAGCGGAGTCTGATCGAGCTGGTCAAAATCCGTTCCTCGCAGATCAACGGCTGCGCGAACTGCATCAACATGCACACGATCGACGCGCGGGCGAAGGGCGAGACCGAGCAGCGCATCTACCTGCTCTCGGCCTGGCGGGAAGCGCCGTGCTATACCGACCGCGAGCGCGCGGCGCTGGCGTGGACCGAGGCCTTGACCCGGCTGTCCGAGGGGCACACGCAGGACGCGGCCCATGAGGCGCTGCAGGCGCATTTCACCGAGGAGGAGCAGGTGAAGCTAACGCTGATGATCAACGTGATCAACGGGTGGAACCGGATCGCGGTGGGCTTCGGCCTCTGGTACGAAGCGCCGGCCGGGAAAGCGGCGGCGTGAGCGATGCGGCGGCGAGCTTCGACCCCTTGCGGCCGCGGCTGACCCGCGTCGCCTACCGGATGCTGGGCTCCGTCGCCGATGCCGAAGACGTGGTGCAGGAGGCGTTCATCCGCTGGATGGGCGCCGACCGCGCAGAGGTGCGCGAGCCAGAGGCGTTCCTGCGCCGCACCGTGACCCGGCTGTGCCTCGACCAGCTGAAATCGGCGCGGCACCGGCGCGAGACCTATATCGGGCCGTGGCTGCCCGAACCGGTGGTCGAGGAAGAGCCGGACGAGGACGTGACCCTGCCGCTTATGCTGGCGCTGGAGCGGCTGTCGCCGCTGGAGCGCGCGGCGTTCCTGCTGCACGACGTGTTCGGCGTCGGCTTCGACGAGATCGCCGGCACGATCGGCCGCGATCCCGCCGCGTGCCGACAGCTGGCGGCGCGGGCACGGACGCATGTGCGCGAGGCGCGGCCCCGATTCCAGGTCGAGAAGCGGCACGGGCTGGAGATTGCCGACGCCTTCTTCGCGGCCTCCCGCAGCGGCGACATGGGCGCACTGGGCGCGCTGCTCGCCAGCGATGTCAGCATCCATTCGGACGGCGGCGGCAAGCGGCCGGCGGCGCCCGACGTGATCCTGGGCTTCGACCATGTGATGAAGCTGCACAAGGGACTGGCGGTGCTGTATGCGAAATACAGGTCGACGCTGGTGCGCATGGCGATGATCAACGGCCTGCCCGGCTTCGTCACGCGCGAGGCGGACGGCGAGCTGCAGACCACCGCGCTGCAGATCGAGGACGGCAAGGTGACCGCGATCTACGTAATGCGGAACCCGGACAAGCTACGGCACCTGCACTAGCGCCCCGCGTTCAGCGCGACCGCGGCGCGGATCAGCGCCTTGAAGGCGGCCTCGTCGATCGCCTCGCCTTCGCGGAAATCGATCGCGCGGCGGGTGTTTCCTTCGAGGCTGGAATTGAACAGCCCCTTGGGATCGTCGAGGGCGGCGCCCTTGGCGAAAGTGGTCTTGACGACGCTCTTGTAGGTCTCGCCGGTGCAGACGATGCCGTCATGATACCAGGTCGGCACGCCGCGCCATTTCCATTCCTCGACGATGTCGGGGTCCGCCGCCTTGATCAGCGCGCGGATGCGGGCGAGCATCTCGCCGCGCCAGTCGCCCAGCTCCGCGATGCGGCCGTCGATCAGTTCGGAGGGCGATTTTTCGTAGGCGGATTCGGTGTTCGTCATCAGTCTCTCTCTCTGTTCTGGCGCACTAGGGTATCCAGCCGGGCAGTTCAGATGCCTGCCTGATCCAGTCGGCGAGCTGTGCCTCGTCGATGTCCTCGCCTTCACGGAGGTGCACGTAGCGCACATTCGCGTCCTTCGAAGCGACCGGCGGGAGCGGGTGCAGCGAGGCGCCGCGAAAGAAGCTCAGCTTCACATACCGGGTGAAGCAATGCACGCCGAGGAACCAGCCCTGCCCTTCCACGCCGTAGAAGGGCGAATTCCACCTGACCGCCTTGCGCACGCCGGGAACGACGCGCTCCACCAGCGCATCCAGCCGTAGTCCGACCTCGCGCTTCCAGCCCGGCATCGCCGCGATATAGGCCTGCACCGGCGCGTCGCCGTCGCCCTTCGGGATCTGCGGATTGCCGCCTGCGAGGAGCTTCGGCTCGCCCGTCATTGCGCGCCTGCCTCTGCGGCCACCTGCTCCAGCTTGTCGAGGAACTGACGCCAGCCGGCCTGGGCGCCGCCGAACGCCTGCTTCTGGTCCGGACGGAAGCCGGATTGCTCCATGCGCAGGTGCGTGCCGCGCGCGGTCGGGGTGAGCGTGAAGGTGACGGTGCTTTCCAGATCATAGGCCGGATCTTCGTGCGCGAAATTCCAGCTGTAGGACAGCGTCCTCCCCGGATCGATCGCGAGCACTTCGCAGTCGAGCACGCCGCCCCAGTCTCCGCTGAGATTGAAGCGGTGGCCGACCACGGGCGCGAAGTCGTTCTTCATCAGCCATTCCGCGATCAAATGCGGCTGGGTCAGCGCGCGCCAGAGCCGGTCCGGCGGGCAGGCCATGTCGCGCTCGACCACCACGCTGCGCGTTTCGGCTATGATATCCGTCATTGGTCCATCCTTTTGAGCAAATCTTCGAGATCGTCGAACCGGCTTTCCCAGAAACCGGTCATCCGGCCGGTCCAGTCGACAAGCGGAGCGAGCGCGCCGGGCCTGGCGCCGTAGTGCGTCTCGCGGCCTTCGCGGCGGTCCCGGACCAGCCCGGCCCGCTTCAGCACGGCAAGATGCTTGGAAACCGCCGGCTGGGAGACGCCGGCGCGGGCGGTGAGCGCCGCAACCGTCTGCTCTCCATCGCGACACAGCCGTTCGAACAACCCGCGGCGTGTCGGGTCGGCCAGGGTCTTGAACAGGGCATCGTGCAGCTCGGGCATCGAATCCATAACTCGCCAGCTATCGATCTGCCCGATAACCGGCGGGTTATGCGATTGTCAACGGCGCACAAACGAAATGGCCGACGTTCCTTCGGTGGGGAACGCCGGCCATCTGCGACCCGAAAGTCTCGGGTTCTGTCTCTTCTGGCGAGTGACGGGCAATTAACGCCGGGCCGGTGCCTGCGTTCCCGTCGTGTTTCCGGCGACGATCGCGTTCTTCTGGTCCCTGGTCAGCAGGCTGGCATCGAGGTCGGAATCGCGGATCGCCTGGGCGCGGTCCTCGCCGGCGCTGCGGACGATGTTGGCCTGCTGCTGGACCGCATTGGCGCGCAGCGCGTTGGTCATCGTCTCGCTCGCGGCATCCATCGCCGCCGCGCGCTCCTCGGCATTTTCCTCGACCCGGTCGGCGATCCGGTCCTTGCCGCCGCCGCCGCACGCCGCCAGCAACAGCGCCGCGCCTATCGCCATTTTCCGCATGCGGACCTCCGAATACGTCAGCGCGCAAGCGGCTGGGTTCGTTCCAAAAAAGGGAGGAAGTGGGGAGCTTCTGTTGCCCGGTGCTCCCCGTACCGCTGGAATCCGCTTCTGTTGCCCGGTGCGGCCCGGACCGCGCTTTTGTCAGAACTAACCTAGACCGTGAGGTCTTGGGTTAGGCCGCAATCGCGAGCGCCTCGTTATCGTTGGCACTTGTGTGATGGGCCGTCACGGTGGTCCCATTCCGAGCGAAAACAGCGCCTTTCAACACACGTCGATCCTGGTTCGGCCCCGTCAGGAACCCGCCGAAGCGAGCTTCTGGTGGAGCCGCCGGGTACTGCCCCCGGGTCCGCTGCGCATACTCACACGCCGCAGTTTATCGCTATAGCCGGGCGAACCCGGCGAGACCGATATAGGCGTTCAGGCCCGCGTCTTCAACAAATCCCGGATTTCGCGGAGCAGCGCGACGTCGGCGGCCTCTGCGGCGGGCGTTTCGGGCGCCTGCCGGAAGGCGCGGTTGGCGGCGCGGATCAGCAGGAAGATGATGAAGGCCAGGATCAGGAAATTGACGGCCTGGGTAATGAACTCGCCATAGCCGAGCAGCGGCACGCCCGCCTTTTTGAGCGCGAGATAATCGGTCGACCCCCGGAGCTCGGGCGGGATCGGGCCCAGCGCGATGAAGTAGCTGGAGAAATCGAGCCCGCCGAAAATCTTGCCGATCACCGGCATCAGGATATCGTCCGTCAGCGAGGTGACGATCTTGCCGAACGCGGCGCCGATGATGACCGCCACCGCCAGGTCGAGCACATTGCCGCGATTGATGAACGCCCGGAATTCCTTCAGCATCGCTTTCCCTCCCTTGCTGCGGAACGCGCCGCGAGGCTCCATCGTTACGGCCATGAAAGCAAGGCCGATTGCGATAGCGGCGCGGCTGCTGTATTTCCCCCGCAATACACCCGGAGGACGTCCATGAATTCTCGCCTGTTCGCTGCCCTGTCCGCGCCCGTGCTGGCGGTGTCCGTCTCCGCCTGCGGCATCAATTCGGTGCCTGCGTCGCAGGAAGTCGCCAAGGCCAAATGGGCCGACGTGCAGGCCGCCTATCAGCGCCGCGCAAACCTGATCCCGAACCTGGTCGCGACCGTGAAGGGCGCGGCCGCCTCCGAAGGCAAGATCCTGACCGACGTGACCGAGGCGCGCGCGAATGCGACCCGGATCAATGTGACCGGCGACCAGCTGAGCGACCCGGCAGCAATGGCACGCTTCAACGAAGCGCAGGCGCGGCTCAGTGCCAGCATCATCCCGCTGCAGCGGCTGCAGGAGCAATATCCGCAGCTGCAGAGCCAGGCCAATTTCCAGACGCTGATGAGCCAGCTGGAAGGCACCGAGAACCGCATCAACATCGCGATCCGCGACTATAACGAGGCGGTGCGCGAGTATAACACGCGCATCCGAACCTTTCCCGACATGATCGGCGCGAAGCTGGTCCATGGCGCCAAGCCGCTGGTGCCATATGAGGCGGTTTCGCCGAACGCGGACGTCGCGCCGACGGTCGATTTCGGGAAGTAAGGCTTTGCCTCAGGCCCTTGTCCGGTGGTGGGCCACGCTTGCGATTGCACTGCTCGCGTGCCTGACCTCCCCTGCCCTCGCCCAGACTTTTCCGAAATTCACCGGCCTGGTCGTCGACGATGCGAACGTGATCCCGCCCGATCGCGAGGCGGCGCTGACGCAGAAGCTGGAGGCATTCCAGCAGCAGACCGGGCGGCAGCTGGTCGTGGCGACGATCGCCGACGTGCAGGGCTATCCGCTCGAGGATTACGGATACCGGCTGGGCCGCGCATGGGGCGTCGGGCTGAAGGACGTCGACAACGGCGTGATCCTGTTCATCGCGCCCAACAATCCCGCAGGCCAGCGCGGGCCGCGGATCGAGGTCGGCTACGGGCTTGAGCCGGTGCTGACCGACGCGCTGTCCAGCATCATCATCAACACGAAGATGATGCCGATCCTGAAGGCGAACGGCGACGTGCCGGGCGCGCTGGAAGCAGGCGCGGACGCGATCATCCAGCAGCTTTCGATGCCCGACGAAGAAGCGAAGGCGGCGCAGGCGGCAGCGATCAAGGAGTTCGACCGAACCCATGCGTCCCGGCGCAGCAGCTCGGGCGGCGGCTTCCCGATCGGGCTTGTTTTCTGGATCATCGTCGCAGTGTTCATCTTCTCGTCGATGCGGCGCGGGCGCGGGCGGCGCGCCGGACCCTGGGGTGCGCGACGTTACCGCGGTGGCAGCAACTGGCCGGTCTGGCTGTGGGTGGCGAGCGAGATCGCGAGCAGCGGCCGCCACCGTGGCGGCTGGAGCAGCGGCGGCAGCTCCGGTTGGGGCGGCGGTGGTGGCGGCGGTTGGGGCGGCGGCGGCTTCAGCGGCGGCGGCGGCGGCTCCTTCGGCGGCGGCGGGGCTTCGGGGAGCTGGTGATGCTGACGGCTGAAGACCATGTTCGCGTCGCAGACGCGATCCGCGCCGCGGAAGCGCGCACCGATGGCGAAATCTCCGCCGTCATCGCGCCCGAATCGGACAGCTATGCCGATGTGACGCTGCACTGGGCGCTGCTGCTGGCGCTGCTGCCGCTCGCCTTCTTCGCGACCTTTCCCGGCGTGCTGCACTGGGTCGCGACGCTGATCGACCCCTGGGCGGGCGAGCCGTCGCTGCGGCTGGTCGCGACGTACCTGTTGCTGAAGACGGCGGCCTCGTTCGTGATCGGCTGGCTGATTTTTCGGATCCCGCGCGTCAAGCTCACGCTTACGCCCGACGCGACCAAGGAAAGACGGGTCAGGCGGCGCGCGATCCTGCTGTTCCAGGTCGGCACCGAGCGGCGCACCGCGACGCGCACCGGCGTGCTCGTCTATCTGAGCCTGGCCGAGCGGCGCGCCGAAATCGTCGCCGACGAAAGCATCCAGTCCAAGGTCGGCGGCGAGGAATGGGGCGACGCGATGGTCGCGCTGCTGGACGGCGTGCGTGCGGGCCGGCCCGGCGACGGCATCGCGGCCGCGATCGGGAAGATCGCCGACGTGCTGGCGCAGCATTTCCCGCACACCGGCACTGACCCGAACGAGCTGCCCGACCGTTTGATTCAACTATGAGCGTCCCTCGACAGGCTCGGGATGATCGGAATGGATGAAGTCGAAACCGTCTGGGCGGGCAAGTACATCGAAGCGAAGCGCAAGGGCCGGTGGGAGTTCGTCGGCCGCGCCAACGATATTCACGCGGCGGTGAT
>NZ_DASTXI010000056.1:0-3956 GCF_035758555.1 Sphingomonas sp.
TGCCGCGATCGCGAACCGGTGGGCGGAGCGGCTCGGCTCGGCTCGGCGCTTTCCCGATATGCACGCTGCGTTCCTGGAGGAATGCCATGCGGCAGGGCAGGTTCGGCCCACACCTTTGATCCTGCGTTACCAAGCCGGCGATTGGAACGCGCTGCACCAGGATGTTTACGGCGAGCATGTGTTTCCGTTGCAGGTCGCAATCCTGTTGTCGGCGCCCGGCCGCGAATTCGAGGGCGGCGAGTTCGTGCTGACCGAGCAGCGGCCGCGGATGCAGTCGCGCGCGGAGGTGGTGCCGCTGACGCAGGGCGACGCTGTCGTGTTTCCGGTGCGCGAGCGGCCGGTGAAGGGGAGCCGCGGCGATTATCGCGTGCAGATGCGGCACGGCGTCAGCCGGGTGCGCGCCGGGCTGCGTTTCGCCCTGGGGATCATCTTCCACGACGCCAGATGACGTCGCTTCCATCCAATCGGCTGGCCTTCCATCTGCTATGATAGCCGAACGGGTCGCCTGATCTCATCCCACAAGGGAGCGAGTTGATGGCCACGATTGTCGCGCGGACGCGGCCGGTCTGGACTGCCGACCGGATTTTCTTCGGCTCGGTGGCGGTCGCGCTGGGGTTGACCACGTTCATCGGCTTTGCGCCGAGCTATTACCTGCACGGCTATTTCGATCGGCCGGCGGTGCCGCCGATCCTGCACGTGCACGGGCTGATCTTCACTGCCTGGGTCCTGACCTATGTCGGCCAGACGGCACTGATCGGCGCCGGCCAGCCCAAGTTGCACCGCAGGATCGGCGGTTTTGCCGCAGTACTGGCGCTTGTTGTCTTCCTGCTGGGCGTCACGGTCGCGATCGAGCGCGGGCGCCATGGCACGCCGCCGCCGGGACGCGACCCGGCGGCGTTCCTGATCTTCCCGTTCGTCAGCATCGGCATGTTCGCGTGGCTGTGCGGTCTTGCGCTGCTGCGCCGGAACAAACCGCAGCATCACAAACGCCTGATGATGCTGGCCACGCTCTCGCTGTGCGTGACGCCGATGGCACGGCTATCCAGGATGCTGCACTGGCCGGTGATTTCACCGGTCGGCGGCATGCTGATCGCCGATCTCTTCCTGGTCGCGCTGGTCGGCTTCGATCTGGGAACGCGCGGGAAATTGCATCCGTCGACACTGCTGGGCGGCGGCATATTTTTAGTGTCCGAGCCGCTGCGCGTGATCGTGAGCCAAAGCCACGCCTGGCAGAGCTTCGCGCACGCGCTCATCGGTTGAGGCCTTCGTTCCGCCGCGCTGCCGGGTTGCATGTCCGGACGGCAGCGGCCATGCGCGTGCCTCATGCAGACAGTGGCAGGAGAGGGCATGCGGCGGGCGATCGGCTTTTCACTTCTGATGCTGTCCGCCTGCGTGGCGCCGAGCCGCCCCGTGCCGAAGCCGGTTCCGGTCCCGACGCCTACGCCGACTCCGACCCCCGCACCGTCCCCGGTCCCGCAAGGCGATGAATGGCGCGACTGGCCGCTGACGCCCGGCGACTGGAGCTATCGCCCTTCCACCAGGGAAGCGGTTTACGGTCAGGCCGGCACGGCGCCGTTGCTGGTGCTGCGTTGCGATCGCGCGGCGCAACGCGTGCGGTTGATCTGGGCGACCACGGCCGCCGGACCGCTGACGATCCGCACGACCGACGGCGCGACGCCGCGCGCGGCCGGACGCGGAGCCGCCGGTCTGGAGGTGGATTTTGCCGCGCGCGATCCGCTGCTCGACGAGATGGCGTTCAGCCGCGGCCGGTTCATGCTGCTGGCCGGCGGGCAGGCGCTGATCGTGCCGGCCTGGCCGGAAGTGTCGCGGGTTGTGGAGGATTGCCGTTAGCCGCTTCGTCCCGAAGCAGCACAACCCAACCAGATTCGCGCAAATAATTTTTCTTTTCAAGACTTGATCGGCGATTCGCGGCGATTCACATTCCTGACGTGCACCAGCCGGTGCACATTGGCTTCAACAGCGAAAGGAGGTGATCCGATGTCTCATGGTTCAGCAGAGAGGTCGGTCAAGTCCGTTCGGGAGCTGCGCGCCTGAAGGGCTGCAGCCTATAGGCTTCCGGGCGGCCTTCCGGCCGCTGACCATGTAAGGGGTTGCCGGGTCTTCGGGTCCGGCAACCTTTTTCATTTGGGGTGCGCGCGCCGCCAGTTCCGCTCCTCGCGTTCCAGCAGCTCCTCGCGGACATAGAGGTAGCTGAGCGCCAGGTTGATCTCGATCAGAAACAGCACCAGCCCGGCGACCAGCAGCGCCATGCCGAGCACGAACGCGATCGCCACCGCGACGCGGAAGGCAAGGCCGGCGAGCTGGGTGATGAACAGCAAGGCGACCAGCGAGCAGACGACGATGGCGCTGGCTACGATCAGGGCGATGGCTGCGTTGGCGAGCCGCATCCGCCGATCGACGATCCTGAGCTCGCGGACATAGCGCTGATGCTCCTCGCCCTCGCTGTTCGCGTGCAATTGCTCCAGCACGCGCGAACGGTCGACGACGCGGGCCAGGCGCCCGGCCAGCACGTTCAGGATCGATCCGATCCCCGCCAGCAGGAAGACCGGCGCGATCGCCAGCTGGATCGTCTGCGCGATCGTGGAGACGGCAGGCAGGTCGAACATGGCGACCGGATTGGCGCGAGACCGCCGATCCGGTCAAGCGCGCAGGTTCAGGCCACCGGCTTCTTGAAGCGGAACACGAAACGGTCGGTCTTGCCGCGGATGGCCGGATCGAACACGTTCTTGCTGTGGTCGTCTTCGGGCATCCGGAGCATGTCGCTCTGGCCGTCGAGCACGAATCCGGCGCGCTGGAAATCGGCCTTGACCGTTTCCGGGTCGATGCGGTGGAGCTTGTCGACGATCGCACGCGTGTCGCCGGCCGGACCGACATGATCGACGACGGCGACGATCCCACCCGGCTTCATCGCCGCATACAGCGCCGCGAGCACCTGGTTCGGATCGGTCCGCGGCACCTTGAACTTCTCGCTTTCCCAATAGAAATCGTGATAATTCAGATGGATCATCGCGAAGTCATAAGCATTCGGCGCCATCGAGGCGCGGAAGTCGGTGACCAGCTTCACATTGGGCTCGCGTGCGGTCATCGCGTCGATCTTGTCCTTGCCCATTTCGTAGAAATTGGCCGGCTCGAATGCGACGACGCTGCCCTGCGGCCCGACCGACTGCGCCATCAGCTCGGCATAATAGCCGGTGCCGGTCAGCACATCGATCGCGTTCATGCCCTTCTTCAGGCCCATGAAGTCGAGCACGTCGGCCGGGTGCCGCCCGGCATCCAATGCGCGGGCGTCGGCGGGACGGCCGCTGAAGTCGATGGCGGGCTGATAGTCGGCGGGCTTGGCGTGGGCGGTCGTGGCGGCAAGCGCGATCGAGGCGAGGAGAAGAGGCAGGCGCATCGGTTCGTCCCCCGAGAGTGGAGCGCGGACATTCTGCCTGTTTTCGTTCCGGCTCAAGTCCGGTCATCGACACGGATCGACGGTTCGTCGATGGGCGTCAGAGCAGCAATTTCGCGCCCACCAGCGCCAGCGTCAGCGCCAGCATCGGGGTCAGCACCCGATCGGGCATGCGGCTCGCGATCAGGCTGCCGGCGACGATGCCCGGAATCGAGCCGATCAGCAGCGACAACAACAGGCCGACATTCACCGTGCCCATCGCGAAATGCCCGAGCCCCGCGATCAGCGTCAGCGGCACGGCATGCGCAATGTCGGACCCGATCAGCCGCGCCACCGGCGCGCGCGGATACAGCACCAGCAAGGCCGTCATGCCGAGCGCGCCCGCCCCGACTGAGGTCAGCGTGACCAACGAGCCGAGCACGACGCCCAGCCCGATCGTCAACCACATGATCCGGCGGTCCTCCAGCTGGCCGAAAGACCCGCTCAGCCGTTCGACGATGCGCTTCCTATACAGCGTCGCGATGCCGGTCAGGATCAGCGCGAC
>NZ_DASTXI010000059.1:0-12352 GCF_035758555.1 Sphingomonas sp.
CACCGCAAGGGCCTTCCGGTCCGCGGCCAGCGCACCCACACCAACGCCCGCACCCGCAAGGGGAAGGCGAAGCCGATCGCCGGCAAGAAGAAGTAATCAGGCCGGTCGAGCGGCCCGTCCGGCGCCGCTCCTGGTCCTTGAAGAAAAGGTCAGAACGAAATGGCACGTGAACCGCAGCGTATCCGCCGCCGCGAACGCAAGAACATCACCGCCGGCGTCGCGCATGTGAACGCCAGCTTCAACAACACGATGATCACCATCACCGACGCGCAGGGCAATGCGATCAGCTGGTCTTCGGCCGGCATGATGGGCTTCAAGGGCAGCCGCAAGTCGACGCCCTATGCCGCCCAGGTCGCCGCCGAGGACGCGGGCCGAAAGGCCGCCGAGCACGGCGTCCGCACGCTCGAAGTCGAAGTGAAGGGCCCGGGTTCGGGCCGCGAGTCGGCGCTGCGTGCGCTGCAGGCGGTCGGTTTCCAGATCACCTCGATCCGCGACGTGACGCCGATCCCGCACAACGGCGTTCGTCCGTCGAAGCGCCGCCGCGTCTGATCGTTTTTCGCGCGGAGCCGGAACCTCCGGCCCCGCGCCGCTTTACCCGGCGGAAGGTGTGCACCCTTCCGCCCTACCCCGAGGGGAACACAGTGGCTGTCAACGCAAAGAACTGGCAGGAACTTAAAAAGCCGACGGCTCTCGAAAAGAAGCCGGGCGGCGACACCAAGCGGAAGGGCAACTTCGTTGCCGAACCGCTGGAGCGCGGCTTCGGCCTGACGCTCGGCAACGCGCTGAGGCGCGTTTTGCTGTCCTCGCTGCAGGGCGCGGCAGTGACCTCGATCAAGATCGAGAACGTGCTGCACGAATTCTCGTCGCTCGCCGGCGTGCGGGAAGACGTGACCGACATCGTGCTGAACGTGAAGCAGATCGCGCTGAAGATGCAGGGCGAGGGCGCCAAGCGCCTGCAGCTCTCCGCGACCGGTCCGACCGAAGTCACGGCGGGCATGATCAACGTCTCGGGCGACATCGAGGTGATGAACCCCGATCTGGTGATCTGCCACCTGGACGAGGGCGGCACGCTCAACATGGAACTGACCGCCGAAGTCGGGAAGGGCTATGTGCCGGCGGCGAACAACCGCCCGGCCGATGCGCCGATCGGCCTGATCCCCGTGGACGCGCTGTACTCGCCGGTCCGTCAGGTCGCCTACAAGGTGGAAAACACCCGCGTCGGCCAGGAACTGGATTATGACAAGCTGACGATCACCGTCGAGACCGACGGCACGATCACCCCGGACGACGCGCTCGCCTATGCCGCGCGCATCCTCCAGGACCAGTTGCAGCTGTTCGTCCACTTCGACGAAGGCATGCCGGTCGCCCAGCCGGGCGGCGGCATGATGGGCGGTGCGATGGCGCCGATGGAGGCCGAGACCGACTCGAACCAGCTCAACCGCTATCTGCTGAAGAAGGTCGACGAGCTGGAGCTGTCGGTGCGCAGCGCCAACTGCCTGAAGAACGACAACATCATCTATATCGGCGATCTCGTGCAGAAGACCGAGGCAGAGATGCTCCGCACGCCGAATTTCGGCCGCAAGAGCCTCAATGAGATCAAGGAAGTCCTGTCCTCGATGGGCCTTCGCCTGGGCATGGAAATCCCAGGCTGGCCGCCCGAGAACATCGAGGAAATGGCGAAGAAGCTGGAACAGGACATCATGGGCTGACGCCCATGGTGCTTATGAAGTAACGAAAGGCCGCCCGTGGGGCGGCCTTTCTATTTGGCTCTCAGTCGAAGAGCTCCGACAGGAACGACTTTCGCATGTAGTGCCGCTTGTCGCGATAGTCGCCTCGGTCGTAGCGCGGGGCTTCCGTGAAGGATGCCGGCGCGGCCGGCGCGCTGCGCTCGATGATCTTGTCGAGCTCGCCGCGATCCAGCCAGACGCCGCGGCAGGTGGGGCAATAGTCGATCTCGATCCCCTGCCGGTCGGACATGACCAGCACGGTTCCGTCGACCGGGCACGTCATCGAGGCCATCTCTTGCTGCGTCCGCATCGCTTACGCCCTCCCGACGCGCAGTTGGCGGCTGTGCAGCCGGTCCTTGATGGCGAGCCGCAGCTTCTTCAGCCGCAGCAGCCGGATACTGTCAGGGAAACGCCGCTTGAGCTCGCGCCGGATCTCGTCGTCGAGCTTCCGGTGGATGACGGTCAGTCGGTAAATCAATGCGTTCATAGCCTCTATCCAATCGCTGATGATGGATCGGGAGGACTGTGATGCAGGAGGGCCGAAAGGTCAGAACCTGCACCGAGAGCAATCCCGATGCGGTCCGACATCACGGTCGTTCATGGAACGGCCGCCAGAGGGGCCCGGTCCGCACAGTCAATCTAAGGGCCAGCCGCGGGGATTCAACCCGGCCGGCCTATGCCGCGTCGTCTCCAGCCGACGCGTTCCGCCTGTTTCGCGACCAGATGTTCAATGCCTCGACGGCGGCGGAAAAGGCCATCGCGGTGTAGATATAGCCCTTCGGCACATGGACGCCGAAGCCGTCGGCGATGAGCACGGCACCGATCATCAGCAGGAAGCCGAGCGCCAGCATGACGACGGTCGGATTGCGGCTGATGAAATTCGCCATCGGATCGGCGGCGAACAGCATCACCAGTACGGCGCACACGACTGCGATGACCATGACGGCAAGATGTTCGGTCATGCCCAACGCCGTCAGGAGAACCACCGATTCAAGCGCGGGCCGCCCGGCCTATTTCTCCAATTCCGCCATCGCGAGCAGCATCGTCAGGCCGGGGAGCATGCCCTTCAGGCTCGCGTCCTTATCCACGTCGATCCATTCGTCGAGCGCATGGGCGCGGCCGCCGCTGCCGCCGGAGCCGATCGTGATCCCGGGGATACCGAGATGCATCGGCACGTTGGCGTCCGTCGACGAGGTGCCGAGGTGCGGCGTCAGGCCTTGCGCCCTGATCGCCGCCTGCGCTGTGCGAACCAGCTCCGAATCGGCGGGCGTGGTGCCGGCGGGCCGATCGCCGATCACTTTCAGGTCGGCCTTGACCGGCCCCTCGCGCGTCGAGCGCGCGCCGTTCTCGCCTTCGACCGCGGCCGACACGATGCCCAGGAACCGCTGTTCGAGGCTGGCGAGCTCCTCGGCGCTGGCGGAGCGCAGGTCGAATTCCATGAACACCTTGTTCGGAATCGAGTTGACCGAGGTGCCGCCCCCCGTGACGCTCGCCGAATAGGTGGTCTTGGGATGCTTCGGCACCTCGACCTTATAGAGGTCGACGACGGCCTGGCTCATCGCCGCCATGGGGTTGACCAGCCCGAATGCGCCATAGCTGTGGCCGCCCGGACCGGTGAAGGTGACGCGGTAGCGCTTGGAACCGACCCCGCCGTTGACGACGCGGCTGCCGTCCGTGCCGTCCATCGAGAAGAAGGCCTTGATCCGGTCCTTGTACTTGCCCTTGTTGAACAGATAGCGGGTGCCGCGCAGGTCGCCCGGCCCTTCCTCGCCGACATTGCCGACGAACAGGATGTCGTGCTTCGTCTTCACGCCGGCCGCATTCATCGCGCGGACATAGCCGAGCAGCACGGCCAGGCTGCGCGTGTCGTCGCCCACGCCCGGCGCAAACAGCTTCGTCCCCTCGCGGCGAACCTTCACCGGCGTGCCCTCAGGGAAGACGGTGTCGAGATGCGCGGCGATCACGATCAGCGGCCCGCCGGCCGGTCTGGTGCCGCGGCGCAGGCCCATCACATTGCCTTCCGGGTCCATCTCCACGTCGGTGAGGCCGGCCGCCCGCAGCATTTCCAGATACGCCTCGCCGCGCGCCTTCTCCTTGAACGGCGGCGCCGGGATTTCGGTGAGCGTCACGATATCCTGCACGATCTTGTCGTGCTGGCTGTCGAGCACCGAGACTGCCTTCTTGTAGGCAGGGCTGGCGATCACCTTGGCGACGTCGGTGGCGGCGGACGCCTGCGCGGCGCAGCCGGCGAGCAGAAAGGCGGCAAACGTGAAGGCTTTGAACATGGATTTCCGCTTCGGAAGGAGGAGGGGCCCCCTTCCTAGCGGCGCGGTGGCGCGGGATTCAAGCGCACTCCAGGTGGTTTAACTTCATTCGATTGTATCGCTCGTCCCGAGCGGAGCGCGTAGCGCGAAGTCGAGGGGCGTTGGCTCCGAGCAGCGCCCCTCGACTTCGCTCGGGACGAGCGAGATATTGCGATCCGAAGTGAGCCTTGACCGACCCTAAGCCATTGCCAGCAGGCGGCGGTCGCCGGCCAGCCGCAGCATGGCGCGCTGCAGCTTTTCGAACGCGCGGACTTCGATCTGCCGGACGCGTTCGCGGCTGACGCCATAGACCTGGCTCAGTTCCTCCAGCGTCTTCGGCTCTTCGGCCAGGCGGCGTTCGGTCAGGATGTGCTTCTCGCGATCGTTCAGGTCGTCCATTGCCTCGAGCAGCAGCTCGTGGCGGACTTCCTTTTCCTCGCTTTCGGCGAGCAGTTCGTCCTGCAGCGGATCGGTGTCGGCCAGCATGTCCTGCCACTGGCTCTCGCTGTCGTCGCGCATCGTGACGTTCAGCGACGTGTCGCCGCCCATCGCCATGCGCCGGTTCATGCTGACGACGTCCGCCTCGGTCACACCAAGATCGGTCGCGATCTTGGTCACATCCTCGGGCTTCAGGTCGCCGTCCTCGAACGCGTCGATCCGGTTCTTCATCCGGCGGAGATTGAAGAACAATTTCTTCTGCGCCGCCGTGGTGCCCATCTTCACCAGGCTCCAGCTGCGCAGGATGAATTCCTGGATCGAGGCGCGGATCCACCACATCGCATAGGTGGCGAGGCGGAAGCCGCGATCGGGCTCGAATTTCTTCACGCCCTGCATCAGGCCGATATTGCCTTCGGAGATCAGCTCGGTGACGGGCAGGCCATAGCCGCGATAGCCCATCGCGATCTTCGCGACGAGGCGGAGGTGCGAGGTCACGAGCTGCGCGGCGGCTTCAGGGTCCTGATGCTCCTGATAGCGCTTGGCGAGCATGAATTCCTGTTCGGGCGTCAGGATCGGGAATTTCCTGATTTCCGAAAGATAGCGGTTGAGGCTGGCCTCGCCGCCCAGCGCGGGAATCGTCGCGGGGACGTTGTTGCCGTTGGCCATGATCTTGTCTTCTCCCTGCGAACCGCCGCGCCCATAGCCGGGCTGCGGCAAAAGCTTAACAAATCTATACGGACAATGCCCTTAACAGTTCCTGCATGTCAGCCGGCATCGGGCTGTCAAACGCTAAAGCGTGGCTTGTCACCGGATGAGTGAAGCCCAGGCGCGCAGCATGCAGGGCCTGTCGTTCGAAATTCAGTCGTTTCAACAGCTCGCGCGTCGCCGGGCGGCTGCGGCCATAGACCGGGTCGCCGAGCAACGGATGGCCGATCGACGCCATGTGGACGCGTACCTGGTGCGTGCGGCCCGTCTCCAGCCGGCATTCGACCAAGGCCGATTCGCGAAGTGCCTGCTCCAGCCGCCAATGCGTCACCGCATGTTTGCCACGGCCTTCGTTCACGACCGCGACCTTCTTCCTGTTCGCGTCGGAGCGTGCCAGGTTGGCGTCGACCGTGCCCGAGCGCTTTGGCAGCCCGGCGACGATCGCCTTGTAGCGGCGATCGATCGAGTGCGCGGCGAACTGCTTCGCCAGCCCCTCATGCGCGCGGTCTGTCTTGGCGGCGACCAGCAGCCCGGACGTATCCTTGTCGATCCGGTGGACGATCCCCGGCCGCGCGACGCCGCCGATGCCGGACAGGTTGCCGGCGCAGTGGTGGAGCAGCGCGTTGACGAGCGTGCCGTCCGGATTGCCCGCGGCCGGGTGGACGACCATGCCAGCCGGCTTGTCGATCACGATCAGATGCTCGTCTTCGAACACGACGGCGAGCCCCAGATCCTGCGGTTCGTTGTGCGCGGGCCGCGGTTCGGGCACCTCCACGGCAAAGCTTTCGCCCGCGCGGGTCTTCAGGGCCGGATCACGCGGTTGGACGCCGTCGGCGCGTCGCACCTGCCCTGACGAGATCAGGGCCTTGATCCGTTCGCGCGACAGGGTCGGCAGCGCCGCGGCGAGCGCGCGGTCGAGCCGCCAGCCTTCCGCTTCGGCTCCGATCGTCGCGTCGAGAATGGAAACCCCCCGGTTCATCCGGTAGCGGATGTGGGCATGAAGGTGCGAATTTCAAGGACCGTTCTGGATGCGATCCGGTCCCATGCGGCCGCGGACGCACCGCGCGAAGCTTGCGGCCTGCTGTTCGGCACGGCGGAGCTTGTCGACGCCGCCATGGCGGCAATCAACGTCGCCGACGATCCGGAGCGGCACTTCGAGATCGACCCTGCCACGCTGTTCGCGGCGATCAGGGCGGCGCGGGCAGGGGGGGCGAAGCTCGCCGGCTATTATCACTCGCATCCGAATGGGCGGGCAGAGCCGTCAGCGACTGACCAGGCCATGGCAGCACCGGACGGCAAGCTCTGGCTGATCGTAGCGGGTGGTGCGGTGACTGGTTGGCGAGCGGAGCCGGATGGATTCACGTCAGTGGAGATCGACTGAGCGACGGCTTGCATCGCACGAATCCGTCCGCCACTAGAGGGGCCCATGACCACTGCCGCCATCGATTTCGCCAGCCTGCTCTGCTCGCGCCTTTGCCATGATCTGTTGAGTCCGGTCGGCGCGCTCAACAACGGTCTCGAGCTGCTTGCGGACGAGCATGACCCGGAGATGCGGGCGCGCTGCCTCGACCTGCTGAACGAAAGCGCGCGGGCGTCGGCCAACAAGCTCAAATTCTTTCGCCTCGCATTCGGGGCGGCGGGCGGCTTCGGCGACAGCGTCGATGCCCGCGAGGCGAAGGTCGCGATCGAGGGAATGTTCGGCGAGGGCGGCCGGATCGAGATCGGCTGGATGGTCGAGCCGGCGACGCTCAGCAAGCCTGCGATCAAGGTGCTGCTCAATCTGGCGCTGATCGCCGGCGACGCGCTGGTGCGTGGCGGGCGGCTCGACATCGGCGCCGAGCAGACCGCGAACGGCATCGAAATGGTGGTCCGCGCCGAAGGGCCGCGGCTGGTGCTCGATCCGGAGCTTCGTCAGGCGCTCGAAGGCCGCACCAGCGCCGAGGAAGTGACGCCGCGCGCCGCAGCCGCGTGGCTCGCGAGCGAGTTGGCGCGGCAGGCGGGCGGCACGATCCAGGTCTCGGCGCCCGAAGACCCGTTCGTGATGTTCGGCGCGATCCTCCGGGCGGGGTAAACCCCCTCTTAACTGTCGGCGCCCCATAGAACCTGCAGAGGTTAGTGGGGCCGATGGACGATCTTCTGGCGGAATTCCTGGCGGAGACGCGCGAGACGCTCGATGCGCTCTCCGGTGAGATCATCGCGTGGGAAGCGGATCCGAGCGACCGCGGCCGGCTAGATGCGATCTTCCGCTTCGTGCACACGGTAAAGGGAAGCTGCGGCTTTCTCGACCTGCCGCGCTTCGAGACGCTCAGTCATGCCGCCGAGGACGTGCTCGCCGAGCTACGCGCGGGCACGCGCACGGCCGACGCCGCGCTGGTCAGCGCCGTGCTTGCGATCATTGATCGCATCGGCGAGCTGACCGAAGCGCTTGAAGGCGGGGAGGAGCTGCCGAGCAGCGACGACGGCCTGCTGATTGCCGCCCTTTCCGCCGACAGCAATGTGTGCCCGGTCACCGGCGCCGCGCCGCACGTCACCCAAAGCGCGAACAAGGCGCCGGCGCGCAGCATCCGCGTGCCGCTGGAGCTGCTGGACCGGATGATGAGCGGCGTCTCCGACATGGTGCTGGCCCGCAACGAGCTGGCCCGGCGCCTGCGCGAGGTCGGCGCGGAGCAGGAAGTCGGCGGCGCGTTCGAGCGGTTGTCGACCTGCCTGGCCGACATGCGCGATTCGATCACCCGCACCCGCATGCAGCGGATCGAGAAGCTCTTCTCCGCGCTGCCGCGGATGGTCCGCGACACCTCGGCCGAACTCGGCAAGGCGGTCGATCTCGACATCGACGGCAGCGACGTCGAGCTCGACCGCGAGATGATCGAGTTGATGCGCGATCCGCTGACGCACATGGTCCGCAACTCGATCGACCACGGCATCGAGAGCGTCGAGGTGCGCACGAAGCGCGGCAAGCCCGAAGCGGGCCGGCTGTCGATCAGCGCGCGCCAGTCGGGCAACCAGATCGTCATCGAGATCGCCGACGACGGCAATGGCATCGACGAAGGCAAGTTGGTCGCAAAGGCGATCGCGAACGGCGTCATCACGCAGGAACTGGCGAACGCATTGCCGCCGGCGGCGCGCGCGGCGCTGATCTTCTCGCCCGGCGTTTCCACTGCCGAACAGGTTTCCGCCATTTCCGGCCGCGGCGTCGGCATGGACGTGGTCAAGTCCAACATCGAGCGGATCGGCGGCTCGATCGAGCTCGACAACCGGCCCGGCTTCGGCCTGCGGACGGTCATCCGCGTGCCGCTTACGCTGACGATCATCGCTTCGCTGACCGTGTCGGCGGGCGGCCAGAGCTTTGCGATTCCGCGCTCCGCGATCGAGGAGATCGTGCATGTGTCGAGCGCATCGATCCGCATCGACACCCTCGGCGATGCGACGATCGCGACGATCCGCGGCCGCGCCCTGCCGCTGCTGCATCTGGAGCATGTGCTCGGCACCGGCCATGTCGGCGAAGTGACCGGCCGCACGATCGTCGTCGTCAGCGCGGGCGCGGGCCTCTCCTACGCGCTCTGCGTCCAGGCCGTGCACGATCATGAGGAATTGGTCATCAAGCCGGCTTCGCCCGCGGTGATGGGCGCCGGCGTCTATGGCGGCATGTCGCTGCCGGACAGCGGCGTGCCGATGCTGATGCTCGACGCCGTCGGCATCGCTGCGCGCGCCGGCATCGAGCCGGAAGAAGCCAACCCGATTGCCGTGCTCACCCAGGAGGCTGCGGTCGACACCGGATCGGAGCTGACTTCGACGCTGCTGTTCCACGACCTGGCCGGCCGCCGCCGCGGCATCCGGCTGGGCGTGGTCGAGCGGCTCGAGGACGTGCCGGCCGATCGCATCGCCGATACCGCGGGCCGGCTCCGTGTCACTGTCGAGGGACGGCTGCTGCCGTTGCTCGGCTGCGAAGAGGGTCTGCCCGCAGGCGCGATGGTCAAGCTGCTGCGGCTGAGCGACGGCGCGTCGGAGCTCGCCTTCGCGATCGACGATGTGATCGATATCGTCCAGCTGCCGCCGGCGATGCACCGCGCGACCTCCGAAGGGCCGATCGCCGGCGTTGCGCTGGTGCAGGGCGAGCAGGTCGAGCTGATCGACGTGTTCTGGCTCTTTGCGCAGGCGGAGGCCGCGCCGGCGCGCGAGGAGCGGCCCTTGTGCCTGCTGGCCGATGCGGAGGATCGCTGGTCGCGCGAAATCCTGCGTCCGCTGCTCGAAGCTGCCGGATATCGGGTCGGCTTTGCCGGCGAAGCGGGCGAAGCGTCCCCGGACGTGGTGATTGCAGGCAGCGAGCCGGTGACCGCCGGCGCGGCCCCGGTTATCCGGCTGCGCCCCGACATGGCCGGCGCGAACGACGGCAGCGTCTATCGCTACGACCGGATGGGCCTGCTCGCCGCGATCGAAAGCCAGGTCGCGAAGCGGAGGGCGTGATGGAGAATCTGTATCTGATCGCGACGATTGCCGGCCAGCCGGTGGCGATCCACGCGTCGCTGGTCGAATCGGTCGTGGACCTGGGTGCGATCGCGCCGGTGCCGCTGGCGCCGCTGCACGTCGCCGGGCTCGCGGCGCTGCGCAGCAAGGTGCTGACCGTGATCTGCTGCGAATGCTCGCTGGGTTTCTCGCCCACCACGCGCGGGCCGCGGCGGGCAGTGGTGATCCAGATCGACGGCCATCACTATGGCCTGGTCGTCGGATCGATCGAGGACGCGCGCGTGATCGACGAGCCGCCGCAGCCGATCCGTGCGCGGCTGGAGCCCGGCTGGGCCCGGATCGCAACGGGCATGCTCGAATATGACGGCGAGTCGCTGCTGCTGATCGATCCCGAACGGCTGATCGCCGGCCTGGACGAAGCGCTGGCGGCGTGAGGCGCCATCTTTAACTCCGTCCTTACTCTCTCGGGGTTAGGGCAGGGCACGATAGAACAAAGGTCGAGTACGCTTTATGAAAACCTGCCTTGTCGTCGACGATTCCAAGGTCATCCGGAAAGTCGCGCGCCATATCCTCGAAACGCTCGACTTCGAGGTCGCGGAGGCCGGCGACGGCCGCGATGCGCTCACCCATTGCGAGGCGACTCCGCCCGACGTGGTGTTGCTCGACTGGAACATGCCGGTGATGAGCGGGATGGAATTTCTGAAGGCGCTGTCGGCGACCGATCTGCCGAAGCGGCCCAAGGTCGTGTTCTGCACGACCGAGAATGGTATCGGTCACATCAAGGCGGCGATCGAGGCCGGCGCCGACGAATATGTGATGAAGCCGTTCGATCGCGACACGATCGCGAGCAAGCTGCAGATCGTCGGCCTCGCCTGAGAGACGCGTCCGGCGATGCCGCCCCGCGCCCTGCCGAGCGCCCGTCAGGTGGCCGCCGATAGCAAACCCATTCGCCTGCTGATCGTCGACGATTCGGCGGTCGCGCGTGCGGTGTTCACGCGCATGGTCGGCGAACGGCCCGAATTCGAGCTTGCCGCGACCGTGCCGAGCGCGCGGGCGGCATTGGCCTTTCTGGCGCGCGACCGCGTCGACATCATCATCCTCGATATCGAAATGCCCGGCCAGGACGGGCTGAGCGCGATGCCGGCGCTGATCGCCGCGAGCCGCGGCGCGCGCGTGCTGATCGTCTCCTCGTCGGCCGAGCAGGGCGCTGCCGCGTCGATCCAGGCGATGACGCTGGGTGCCGCCGACACGCTTGCCAAGCCGGGCGCCGGCGCCTTTGGCGGCCGCTTTGCCGAGGTGCTTGCCGAAAAGCTGGTGCGGATCGGCCATGCCCCTGATGGCGAGGCGAGCGGCGCTCGGCCGCAGGAGCCGATGCCGCAGATCCGGCTGCGCGGCATGAACGAAGGCCGTGTGGCCTGCGTCGCGATCGGCGCCTCGACCGGCGGCCTTCATGCCTTGTCCGACCTGCTGCGCGCGCTGCCGTCCGCATTCGGCGCGCCGATCCTGATCACGCAGCATCTGCCGCCTTCCTTCATGAACATCTTCGCGACCCAGGTGCAGGAAATGTCCGGCCGGCCGACCTCGGTCGCGCGCGCCGGCATGCCGCTGGCGCGCGGGCGTATCCTGATCGCGCCGGGTGACGGGCACCTGTCGGTCGAGGTGACCGGCGGCATGCCGCGCGTCCGGATCACCGCCGAGCGGGTCGAGAGCGGCTGTCTCCCCTCGGTCGATCCGATGCTGGCCAGCGTGGCCGAGGCGTTCGGCGCTACCGCCGTCGGCATCGTGCTGAGCGGCATGGGCCGCGACGGCCTGCGCGGCGCCGAGCGGATGGCCCATGCGGGCAGCGACATCTTCGTCCAGGACCGTGCCAGCTCGGTCGTCTGGGGTATGCCGGGCGCGGTCGCGCAGGCGGGCCTTGCCAGCGCCATGCTGCCGCCGTTCCAGCTCGCGGACCTGCTCGCCCGCCGGGAGCGGATCGCCGCATGACGATGGACAAGACCGCGCTCCGCCATCTGGCCGGCCTGCTCGAGCAGCGCACCGGCCAGCAGATCGGCCCCAACCGGCTGTGGCGGATCGAGACCGTGCTCAAGTCGCTGATGCGCGAGCGCGGGATTCCCAACCTCGATGCACTGGTGGGCGAGCTGAGCCTGGGCCGCGACGTCATGCTCGCGAGCGAAGTGGTCGAAGCGCTGCTCAACAACGAGACCTTCTTCTTCCGCGATGCCCAGGCGTTCGATCTGGTGCGCAACGGCGCATTGGAGGCGCTGCGCCAGGCGCGCGCGTCGACGCGCCGGATCAGCATCTGGTGCGCCGGCTGCTCGACGGGCCAGGAAGCCTATTCGCTGGCGATGATCTTCGCCGATGCCCGCGCGAAATGGGACGGCTGGTCGATCGACATTACCGCCACCGACGTCTCCGAAGCGGCGATCGAAAAGGCGCGCGGCGGCTATTACAGCCAGTTCGAGATCCAGCGTGGCCTGCCAGTCTCCTCGATGCTCAAATGGTTCGATCAGGTCGGCGAGGAATGGCGGGTGAAGCGCGATCTCGCGCGCTATCTCCGCTTCCGCCGCCACAATGTCCTGATGGCGCAGACCGGCAGCTTCGACCTGATCCTGTGCCGCAACGTGCTGCTCTATTTCAGTGCGGAGCGCCGCCGCGAAGCATTCGACCGCCTCGCCACAAGCCTCGCGCCCGACGGTTATCTCATGCTCGGGG
>NZ_DASTXI010000103.1:0-5808 GCF_035758555.1 Sphingomonas sp.
ACCACCGCCTGTGATCTGAACCTTAATTCACTTGCGAAACGACGCCGACTTCCCACTTATCATCAATCACCAACTCTCCCGTTCCCCTGTTGGAAAGTTGGTGGGGGAGGCGGCGTTTCGCTCGCCTCCCCAACGGGAGGACCCCTGAGCCCGAATCTCAGCGGCGAGAAGACGGCAGCTTCGATGTGCGCGACCCATGCGTCCGGTTCCTCATCGAGGAGAAGCGCGGCCGCCAGTTTCGCCGCGGCGGGAGAGGTCTGGATGCCGAACCCGCCCTGCCCCGCGCACCAGAAAAATCCCGATATCTCAGCGTCGAACCCGAAGACCGGAAGGCGATCGGGCGCGAAGCTCCTCAGCCCGGCCCAGCTTCGCTCGACGCGCTCGATCGGCCAGTCGACCACCTCCTGAAACCGGTCGATCGCGATGGCGATGTCGATTTCCTCGGGTGCGGCATCGCAGGGTTCGCTCGGGATTTCGTCGTGCGGGCTGAGCCAGATCGAATTGTCGGTTTCTCCCTTGAAATAGAAGGTCCCCTCGGCCGAATCGACCAGCGGCAGCTGCTTGAGACCGGATCGGCCGAGCCGCAGCTGAACCATCGTTCGCCGCTTCGGAGCGACGCCCAGCGGCGACGCTCCACAAGCCTTGGCCACGTCATCCGCCCAGGCGCCCGCGGCATTGACGAGAATCGCCGCGGTTCGCGTTGAGCCGTCCTCCAGCGTGACTGTCCAGCGCCCGTCGCGGCGCTCCGCGCGAATCAGCCGCGCGCCCGTCTCGACGGCGCCGCCGAAGCGCCGAAACCGCCGCAAATAGGCCGCGTGGAGGCCCGCGGCGTCGATGTCCGCACAGCCCAGCTCGAACAAGGCGCGGCGCCACTGCCGACGGATGCCGGGAATGAGCCGCTCCAGCTCCTCGCGCTCGACGATTCGCGTTTCCACCGTCGGCGGAACTTCGGGCAAGACATCGCGCGTGACGTGGAGATCTCCACGGACTCGCAAGAATCCCTGGTCCGAGAAGTCGCTTGGCGGAGCGGCGAGAAAGTCGTGCGAGGCCAGCGTCAGCTTCGCGACCTCGGGCCCGCCGTAGCTCTCGAGATAGAAGGCGGCGGACCTCCCGGTCGCGTGATATCCGCACTGCGCCTCCGCCTCGATGATCAGAGTCCGGCGCCTGGCGGCGATCTCCGCGCCAAGGCTCGCTCCGGCGATCCCGCCTCCGGCAATGATGACGTCAAATTCGGCCATTTCCCTTGGCGGTTACGAATTCGAAAGCCGCGCCGTCTAGTGAGGATCGCATGTTCAATGCGGCCTTTACCAACCTGCTGCTCGTCACGCTCGCGGTGATTCTGGTCGTCGCGGCGGTCATCGACGTGCGCACTTTCACGATTTCGAATCGGCTGAACCTCACCGTCGCGCTGCTGGCGCCGGTCTATTGGGCATCGGTGGCGCTGTCGCCCTGGCCCGGAGTCGCGATCCAGCTGGCCGCCGCCGCAATCGTTTTCGTGCTGCTCGCCGGGGCCTTCTACGCAGGCATGATGGGCGGCGGTGACGTCAAGCTCGCCGCGGCTCTGGCGCTGTGGTTCCCGCCCGCGGGCACGGTGAAGTTCCTCATCCTGATGTCGCTCGCCGGCGGCGTGCTGACGCTGCTGATTCTCGTGCTGCACAAGATGCGGAATCGCGAGGGCCGGCCGGAGATTCCGTATGGGGTCGCGATCGCCTTTGGCGGGCTCGCGATTCTCACCCAACGCTTTCTTAACCAATTTGCCTGATCAGTGATGCTGTTTTGAGGACCCGTCTGGGGGAGGCGATCGCGCCATGGATGTGAAGAAGCTTGCTCTGCTCGTTGGAGCGCTGGTCATTGCGGTGGTCACCGCTGTCATGGCCAAGAACATGTTCGCCGGAGCCGGCGCTCAGCAGGCTGCCGCGGCACCCGTCCCGGTCGGGCCGAAGGTGCTGGTGGCCAAGAAGGCGCTTCCGGTCGGCACGATCATCGATGCCGACAGCTTCGCCTTCCAGCCCTGGCCGAAGGAGCTGATGCAGGGGGCCTATTACGTCGAGGGTCAGCCCGACGCGAAGACCCTGGCGGGCACCGTGGTTCGCTATGCGATCGCCGCCGGCCAGCCTGTGACCCGCGGGTCGCTCGTCGGTCCGCAGGATCGCGGCTTCCTCGCCGCGGCGCTCGGCCCGGGCATGCGCGCAGTCACCGTCCCGGTGAACACGACCACCGGCGTCGCCGGCTTCGTCTTCCCGGGCGACCATGTCGACCTGGTGCTCACACAGCAGGTGCAGGGTGGCGGCGACGGCGCTCCGCTGAAGGTTTCGGAGACGATCGTTCGCAACGTTCGTGTCCTCGCGACCGACCAGCGCTACACCGACAAGGACGAGGACGGGAAGACCGCCGTCAAGACCTTCTCCAACGTTACGTTCGAGGTCACTCCGAAGATCGCCGAGAAGATCGCGGTCGCGCAAAGCCTCGGGCAGCTGTCGCTGTCGCTCCGTTCGATCGCTGACAACAGCGCCGAGCTCGAGCGGGCGGTTGCCGCCGGGGACGTCAAGATCCCGGCGAACGCGAGCCCGGCGCAGGAGCGCGAGATGCTGCTCGCTTATTCGAACCGGCCGATCGACACCAACACCACTTATACGACCGGCGGCGACGTGTCGCGCTTCCAGCGCCGCACCGTGCCAGGCCGGGCGCCCGAGGCGGGCGAGCAGATGGCTTCGGCCATGGCTGGCCTCGGCAAGGGGATCGCCCAGGCGGTCGGCGGCCAGCCTGCCGTGCCGGCCGGGCCGGTCGTCCGCGTCGCACGCGGCAATGATGTCACCGTTGTTCCGGTGGGAGCTCGCTAAGATGAATATTCAAGCCATCACTCGCCGGGCGCGTCTCGGCACTGCACTGGCGGCCATGGCCGTGGGCCTGGCGGCGGTTGCCGCCCCGGCTCCGGCCGGAGCCCAGCCCGCGGCCTACAAGTCGGGAACCTATCGCCCCTCGCAGCATGTCCTGCTGTCGGTCGGCGAGGGCCAGATGATCAACCTGCCCCGGTCGGTCGCGAGTGTGTGGACGTCGAACCCCAAGGTTGCGGACGTCTACGTCAACACCCCGCGGCAGATTAACCTGTTCGGCAAGGACGCCGGCGAAGCGACCATCATCGCGACGGCGGCTGACGGGTCGGTGGTCTATGGCGCAAATGTTCGCGTCAACCAGAACATCAGCTCGATCAACGATATCTTGCGGCAGGCGATGCCCGGTTCGGACATCAGCGTGACCACGGTCGGCCAGGTCGCCGTGCTCAACGGCACGGTCGCGTCGCCGGACGACGCGGCGCAGGCCCTGATGCTGGTCCGCGCGGCGCTCAATCCCGGGGTCGACGTGACCAAGGACAATGCCGCGCTGACCATCGTTCCGGTCAGCCGGCTGAAGGTCGCTACCCCGCTCCAGGTGACGCTCAAGGTGCGGATCGCCGAGGTCAATCGCTCGGTGCTGAAGCAGATGGGCATCAACCTGCTGTCGAACGACTCGACCAACGGCTTCCGCTTCGGCATCGCCCAGGGCGGCGGAATCAATCTTCCGGACGCCAATTGCACCAGCGACTGTCCGGCGCCGACGGTGCTTCGCAGCGCGATCGGCTCGACGCTGTTCGCGCACGGCAAGCTCCTAGGTCTCGACCTCCTCGGTTCGCTGGACATCGCGGCCGATGACGGTCTCGCGACGATCCTGGCGGAGCCGAACCTGACGGCGCTTTCGGGCGAAACGGCAAGCTTCCTTGCCGGCGGCGAGTTCCCGATCCCGGTCTCGCAATCGCTCGGCACGGTCACGATCGAGTACAAGCAATATGGCGTGGGGCTGGCGTTCACGCCGGTGGTGCTCGCCGACGGTCGGATCTCGATGCGTGTCCGTCCGGAAGTGAGCCAGCTGAGCGACGCCGGTTCGATCAAGCTCAACGGCTACACCGTTCCCTCGCTGACCACGCGCCGGGCGGAGACGACCGTCGAGCTCGGCTCGGGCCAGTCGATGATGATCGCCGGCCTGTTGCAGAACACGGCCAACAACAGCATCGACAAGGCGCCGTTCCTGGGCGACATCCCCGTGCTCGGCGCGCTGTTCCGGTCGACCCACTTCCAGAAGCAGGAAACCGAGCTCGTCGTCATCGTGACGCCGTACCTCGTGCGCCCAGTCTCGGGTCAGCTCGCGACGCCGATCGACGGCTATCGCGTGCCCGACGACGTCCAGCGCGATTTCCTCGGCCAGACCTTCACCGGCAAGAGCGGCGGCGTCCAGCCGACCGCGATCCAGGCCGCTCCGGCGGCGCCGGTAGCGGGCGCGGTCGCTGCTCCGGGGTTCAAGCTGTGACCGGCGGCCTCAACAGGAAGGATTGGACGATGCGTTCGAAAGTCATCCTCATTGCGCTCGCGTCCACGCTGGCCGCTTGCAACACGCCGGATCTGGCCGACAAGGGCTTGCCGGCGGTGAACGTGCCGGTCGTGACCAGCGCCGACTATGTGTTCGATGCCTCGGCGCCCGACGGCGGGCTCGCACCCGGCGAGGCGGACCGCCTCAACGGCTGGTTCCAGGGGCTGGGCCTCGGCTACGGCGACAGCGTCTATGTCGACGGGGCCTATGCCGATGCCGCTCGCGGCCAGGTCGCCGCCATTGCCGGCCAGTACGGCATGATGGTCTCCGCGGGCGCGCCGGTGACGGCCGGAGCAGTCCAGCCGGGCACCGTCCGGGTGGTCGTGAGCCGCCGCCGTGCGGTCGTGCCTGGCTGCCCGAACTGGAGCCTGCCCTCGAACCCGAACTTCGACAATCGCAACATGTCGAATTTCGGCTGCGGCGTGAACACCAATCTCGCGGCGATGGTCGCCAACCCCGAAGACCTGCTTCACGGTCGGGAAGGCGCCGCGACCAACGACGTCAACACGGCCGCCAGAGCCGTCATGTTCTATCGCTCCGAGCCGCCGACAGGCGCCAAGGGCCTGAAGGACATCAGCACCAAGAAGGATAGCCAGTGATGAACGCTCCGTTCCAGGCACGCGCGGGGCTGCGCGATCCGTTCACTGCGTTCGTCTGCGACGACGCAACCGCCGACATGCTCCGGCCCGTCGCGGTCGAGCACGGCTGGTCTCCGGAGAAGGTCAACAAGGGTGGCCTCAGGAACGCCGTGCAGTCGCTGTCGGTGTCCGCCAGCCCGAACATCCTGTTCGTCGATCTCAGCGAGTCCGCGGACCCGCTGAACGACATCAACGCTCTCGCGGAAGTGTGCGAGCCGGGGACGATCGTGATCGCGTCGGGCACCGTCAACGACGTGCGCCTGTACCGCGACCTCGTCGCCAGCGGGATCCACGATTATCTGCTGAAGCCGTTCACGGTCGACCAGCTGCGCGACACCTTCGCGCATGCGCAGATGATCCTGTCGGGACCGCGCGGCGAAGCCCAGGCCGACAAGCCGCACGTGATGGCGGCGGTGATCGGAGTGCGCGGCGGAGTCGGCGCTTCGACCCTCGCGACCTCGCTTGCGTGGCTGCTGGGTGAGAAGGCGCACCGCACGACCGCCCTCCTCGACCTCGACGTCCACTTCGGCACCGGAGCGCTCGCGCTCGACCTCGAGCCCGGCCGCGGTCTTACCGACGCGATCGAGAACCCGAGCCGAATCGACGGTCTGTTCATCGAGCGCGCCATGGTTCGCGCCAACGAGCGGCTGTCGGTCCTCTCGGCCGAAGCGCCGATCCACCAGCCGCTGGTCACGGACGGAACCGCGTTCTTCCAGCTGCAGGAGGAGATGCGCAACGCGTTCGAGTCGACCGTGCTCGACCTGCCGCG
>NZ_DASTXI010000174.1:0-4971 GCF_035758555.1 Sphingomonas sp.
GACTGAAGCGCGGCGGGCACAAGGCGCACCCGACGCAGAAGCCCGAAGCCTTGCTCTACCGCGTGCTGCTGGCCTGCACGAACCCCGGCGACGTTGTGCTGGACCCGTTCTTCGGGACCGGCACGACCGGCGCCGTCGCGAAGCGGCTCGGCCGGCGCTGGATCGGGATCGAGCGCGAGCCGGGCTATTGCGAAGTCGCGCGCGAGCGGATCGCGGCGGCGCTGCCGCTCGACGAGTCCGCGCTGAAGACGATGCAGTCGCCGACCGCCGCGCCCAAGGTGGCGTTCGGCGTGCTGGTCGAGACGGGAATGCTGAAGCCCGGTGCCGTGCTGATGGATGCCAAGCGCCGCTGGTGCGCGACGGTTCGCGCGGACGGCTCGCTGGATGCGGATGGCGCGAGCGGCTCGATCCACAAATTGGGCGCGACGCTCCAGGGGGCGCCGAGTTGCAACGGCTGGACCTTCTGGCATTATGAGGATGCCGGCGCGCTGAAGCCGATCGATACGCTCAGGCAGACATATCTGCTGGCGAATGAGGCCTAACGCAGTCGTCATGCCGGACTTGATCCGGCATCCACCTTTCTGTTTGCGGCCGGGAAGAAGAAGGTGGACCCCGGATCAAGTTCGGGGTGACGAAAGGATGATCGTGTGAACCGCTTTTATCTCCGCCCCACCGCCTTTGTGGATACTCCCGTCGGCTTCGACGGGCAGGTCGCGCGTCTTGCCGGCGGGCTGCTGTGGCACGCGGCCTTTGAACTGATCGAATCCGACGGCGATCGGCGCATTTCAAAGCGTCTGGTGCCGGTTTCCGAGGGCGGCTCGCTTCCCGATGAGGTCCAGCCGGTCCTTCAGCGCCTCGCGGCACCGCGCCCGCCGCTGGAACTTGGGAGCCGTACGATCCGGCTGGACCAGCCGCAGGTGGCCGCAATCCTCAACGTGACGCCCGACAGCTTTTCCGACGGGGGCGCCAATTTCGACAATCCAGAGGCGGCTGCCGACGCTGGCGTCCGTGCCGCCGGTGAGGGCGCCGCGCTGGTCGATGTGGGCGGAGAATCGACCCGTCCGGGCGCCGAGCCGGCGTGGGAGGGCGACGAAATCGCGCGCGTGCTTCCCGTGATCGAGCGGCTGGCGCGCGCCGGGGTCGCGGTCTCGATCGACACGCGCAAGGCCGAGGTGATGGAGGCGGTGCTCGCCGCCGGCGCAGCGATCGTCAACGATGTGTCGGCACTGCTTTACGATGATCGTGCGCTCGACCTGGTGGTCCGCGCCGGCTGCCCGGTGATCCTGATGCACGCCGGCGATCCGCGCGACCTGCACGAGCGCACGCTCGGCCCCGACCCGTTGCTGCAGGTGTATGACTGGCTCGAGGAGCGAGTCGCGGCAGTCGAGGCGGCGGGGGTGCCGCGCGCGAAGATCGTCGTCGATCCGGGGATCGGCTTCGGCAAGTCGCTTGCCGACAATCTGGCGCTGCTGAACGGTCTTGCGCTGTTCCAGGGACTCGGCTGTGCGCTGATGCTCGGTGCCAGCCGCAAGCGGATGATCGGGGCGCTTTCAGGCGAAGCGCCGGCGGATCGGCGCCTGGGCGGCTCGGTCGCGCTCGCCGTCACCGGCGCGATGCTTGGCGCGCAGCTGCTTCGGGTGCACGATGTGGCGGAAACGGTGCAGGCGCTTCGCGTGTGGCGGGGCTTGCGCGACCAGGCATTGACAGGTCCTTAGACTTCTCGTCGCGCAGGAAGGATATCCAGCGAAGCCCCATCCCGGTGACCGACGTCAATGCGCCGAGGATAAGCAGCGTCATCAGAGTCGGATCGTCCTTCGCCCCTTGCCACGCAACGATTGCAAGCAGGATGACGCTGATGGTGGAAACCAGATAGCCGCATGTCTTGAACATGCCTCTGGAACGCAGCCGTCACATTGCCGTTCCGGGGCGCTGGCCCTGTCGGCACGATGGGACTGGACCTAGGGCAGGCGCCGTTGCTCGGCTAATCGGGCTGGGGGAGGACAGGGCGCATGTCGGCTTTCATCGCTCTGCTGCTGCTCCAGGCCGCGCCGGCCGGATCGCAGCCGCCGTGCGCCGGTCCGGAATACCGGCAGCTCGATTTCTGGGTGGGGAAATGGGACGTGTTCCCGACCGGCACGGACCGCCTGGTCGCGCATAGTCTGATCGAGCGGCTCTACGACGGTTGTGCGATCCGCGAGAACTGGATGCCGCTGAAGAAGGAAGGAGGCGGCAGCCTCAGCGGTTATGACCGCAAGTCGGGCAAGTGGCACCAGACCTGGATCGACTCCTCCGGTTCGATCGTGCGGTTCACCGGCGGAAGGAACGGCGCCGAGATGGTCATGGAGGGGCTGTGGCCCGATCTTGTCGCGCCCGGGCAGGATGCGATCGTCCGCATGACCTATTCGCCATTGCCGGACGGCTCGGTGCGGCAGCTCGGCCTGCAATCCGTCGATCAGGGCAAGACCTGGCAGCCCAGCTTCGACTTCAGCTATCGGCGCGCACGTTAGGCCGCGACGTCGCCGATGCCGAGCTCGCCAAGCTTGCGATAGAGCGTCGAGCGGCCGATGCCGAGGCGGCGGGCGACTTCGGTCATCCGGCCGCGATAATGGCCGATCGCGAGACGGATCACGTCCGCCTCGATCTCTTCCAGATTGCGGATATGGCCGTCGGATTCGAACAGCGTCACGCCGGCGCCCGCGGCGGGGGACATCAGCGGCGTAACGTCGTCGCAGCTCTGCAGCGCGATCTGCGGGAAGTCCGACGAGGTCAGCGCCTCGCCCTCGCACAGCACGGCGGCGCGGAAGAGGGCGTTCTGCAACTGGCGGACATTGCCCGGCCAGGGGAACGACATCAGCAGCGACAGCGCTTCGTCGGTGATGCCGAGGCCGCGCATGCCGGGCTGGGCGGCGATCCGCGCGAGCAGATGCCGGGCAAGCGCCGGAATGTCGCGCGGTCGCTCGCGGAGCGGCGGAATCGTCACCTGCACTACGTTCAGCCGATAATAGAGATCCTCGCGGAAATTGCCGGCGCTGACTTCGTCGATCAGCCGCTTATTGGTGGCGGCGATCACGCGGACGTCCACATCGCGCGTCACGCGCGCGCCGATCGGCTGGATCTCGCCGGACTGGAGCACGCGCAGCAATTTGACCTGCGCGTCGAGCGGCAGCTCGCCGACCTCGTCGAGGAAGATCGTGCCGCCGTCCGCTTCCTGGAAGCGGCCGGCCTTGCGTTCGAACGCGCCGGTAAAGGCGCCGCGCTCATGTCCGAACAGCTCGGATTCGACGAGGTTTTCAGGAATCGCGCCGCAATTGACCGCGACCCACGGCTTCTTGGCGCGCGGGCTGGCGGCGTGGATCGCTTCGGCGACGACTTCCTTGCCGACGCCGCTTTCGCCGTCGATCAGCACCGGCACGCGTGCCCGCGCAGCCTTGGCGGCGATCGCGAGCGCCGCACGGAATTGGGGCGCGTCACCGACGATTTCGCCGAATCCCAAGGGCGCCTTGATCTTTTCGGAGAGCGGGCGGAGCTCGCCGACATTGGCGCGGCTGGAGGCGGCGGCGTCGAGCGCGCCGAGCAGCCGGTCGGGCGCGATCGGCTTGATCAGATAGTCCGACGCGCCGGCGCGCATCGCCCCGACCGCAATCTCGATCGAGCCATGGGCAGTCAGCAGCAGCACGGGAAGGGCAGGGCGGCGCGCATGCATCGCCTCGATCAGCGCGATCGTCTCGTCGCCGGGGCCATATTGGTCGATCAGCACCGCATCGAGCAGCAGCCCCTGCTCGGTATTCAGCATATCGAGCCCTTCTTCGCCGCTGTCGGCAAAGATGGTGCGCCAGCCCGCGCGGGCCGCGATCGCCGCGACGAGGCGCCGCTGGGCCGGTTCGTCGTCAACCAGCATCAGGACCTTGGCATTCGCCTTGGCCATTCGTCTCTCTCCCGTTCCCTAGGCGAGGGGGTTTAAGCCAAAGGCCGTAAAGGCGGTGTTAAGCGCATCACACTTGGCTCTTGAGGCCGCGGGAACTCGCCGATAGATACGGCGCGGGGCTTCAACGGATTGCAGGATTCCATGGCCAGCGACGGCGATTTGAAAGCACATGAGCGCACCTATTCGGGCTTCACGGCCTTGCTGAAATGGGGCGCCATCGCGGCGTTCCTAACCGGCCTTATCGTCATCTTCGCCATTTCGAACTGACGCCGAAGTGAAGATCGCCGTCCTCAAGGAACTCACGGACGGCGAGCGGCGCGTTTCCGCAACGCCGGAAACGGTCAGGAAATATATCGGGCTGGGTGCCACGGTCGCGGTCGAGGCCGGCGCGGGCATCGGCGGGTCCGTGTCAAATGCCGATTATCAGGCGGCGGGTGCGACCGTCGGCCCGCGTGCCGAGATGCTGCGCGACGCCGATATCATCCTGGGCGTGCAGGGACCGCCGCCGGAGAGCCTGTCCGGCGCGAAGCAGGGCGCGTGGCTGGTCGCCGGGCTGAACCCGTTCGGCGAACGCGCGCGCGTCGACGACTATGCGAAGCTCGGCCTCGAAGCGCTGGCGATGGAGTTCATGCCGCGCATCACCCGCGCACAATCGATGGACATATTGTCCTCGCAATCGAACCTGGCCGGATACAAGGCGGTGCTGGACGCCGCCGCCGAATATGGTCGCGCCTTCCCGATGATGATGACGGCGGCGGGCACGATCTCGGCCGCCAAATGCTTCGTGATGGGCGTGGGCGTGGCCGGCCTCCAGGCGATCGCGACCGCCAGGCGCCTGGGCGCGCAGGTCTCCGCGACCGACGTGCGCTCGGCGACCAAGGAGCAGATCCTCTCGCTGGGCGCGAAGCCGATCTTCGTCGAGAACGTCGCCGGCATCGAAGGCGAAGGCTCGGGCGGCTACGCGACCGAAATGTCGGAGGAATATCAGAAGGCGCAGGCCGACCTGGTTTCCGGCCATATCGCCAAGCAGGACATCGTCATCACCA
>NZ_DASTXI010000224.1:0-19846 GCF_035758555.1 Sphingomonas sp.
TCGGTGCGGCTGGTGAATGCGACGATGCACATCCCGCGGCTGTTCCTCGCGATCTGCGCGATCAGCTTCTTCTGGACGATCGGCGCGGTGCTGATCATCGAATTCCCGCCGCTGGTGAAGAACGTGCTGACCTCCAACCAGGAGGTGGCCAGCCTGTTTCTGGCCGTCTTCTCGGTCGGCGTCGCGATCGGTTCGGTCGCGATCAACCGGCTGCTGAAGGGCCAGGTCTCGGCCCGCTACGCACCGGGCAGCGTGATCGCGATGGGCGGGTTCATCCTGCTGCTCTACGCGGTCGCGCGGAGCTGGATCGGCGACCATCCGGGCCAGCTGTACGACATCGCCGAGTTCGTCCGGCACCCGTCGGCGCTGGTGCTGCTGGTGGCGTTGCTGGGCGTCGCGGTCACCGGCGGCATGTTCGTGGTGCCGCTCTACGCGTTCCTGACGACGACGGTGGACAAGGACCAGACCGCGCGCACGGTCGCGGCCAACAATATCGTGAATTCAGGCGCGATGGTCGCCGGATCGCTGCTGGCGTTCACGCTCAGCGCCCTCGGCGTCTCGGCGGTCGACCAATTGCTGATGGTCACCGCCATGTGCCTCGTCTCCGCCTGGCTGGCCTGGAAACTCCACCTCGCCTGCGACTAGCGCGCTTTGCCATCTGATCGAGCTACATCGCTCGTCCCGAGCGGAGCGCGCAGCGCGAAGTCGAGGGGCGCTGGGATAAAGTTGTGGAGCAACGCCCCTCGACTTCGCTCGGGACGAGCGAGCCGCTTTGGAGCGCAAATCACTTGGAGAGCTATCGTCAGCCGAACAGGCCGTAGATCGCGATGAAGAAGGCGGTGAAGCTGACTGCGAACAGCCGGAGGTCGTTCCGGTCGTCGGCGACGGCTTCGATCGCCTGCAGGGTGGGACGGGGAAGCCTTTGGCGAAACGGATGTCGCGCGGCTTCATTGCTGAGGACGAGTCTGCGTTTCATAGATGCAGGTTAACGTTTCGGTAACGAGTCTGTCTCGCGCTCAAGGTGGTTAACACGCGCGTCACCATGTCCCGGATGAGGACATCGTATACTGGACAGACTTGCCCCGGATCGCCCAGAACGCGTTCATGCGGGCCAATATCAAGGACGTTTCCCAGGCCGCGGGGGTCTCGATCAAGACCGTGTCGCGGGTGATCAACAACGAGCGCTATGTCCGCCCCGCGACGCGCGAGCGAGTCGAGGAGGCGATGAAGGCGCTGGGCTTCCACCCGAGCCAGGCGGCGCGCGCGCTGGCCGGCGGGCGGTCGTTCCAGATTGCGCTCGTCTGCTCCAACCCCGGTCCCTATTACCTGCACGGCCTGATCGCCGGCCTGCGCGGGCGCTGCGCTGCGGAAGGCGTGCGGCTGATCGTCCACGCCTATGAGGTCGAGGCGGACGAGCTTGGCGCCGACGTGCTCACCTTTTTCCGCCAGATGGGGTTCGACGGCGCGATCCTGACGCCGCCCATCGTCGACAGCGAGCCGGTGCTGGAAGAGCTGGAGCGCGCCGGCACGCCCTATGTCCGCATATCGCCGGGGGTGCAGCCGGAGCGGAGCGCATCGGTCGCGATCGACAATGAAGGCGCCGCGCGGGCCATGACGCGGCGGCTGATCGCGCTCGGGCACCGGCGCATCGGCTTCGTCGTCGGTCACCGCAGCTTCGCCGTCAGCAATCAGCGGCTGGCCGGCTATCTCGATGCGCTGCGGGAGGCGGGCATTCCGCTCGATCTGGGCCTGGTCCAGCAGGGCTGGTTCGATTTCCGCTCCGGCCGGGCCGCGGCCGAGCAACTGCTCGGGCTGCCGGAGCCGCCGACCGCGATCTTCGCCAGCAGCGACGATATGGCGGCAGGCGTGCTGAGCGTCGCCCATCAGCGCCGCATCCGCGTGCCCGACCAGCTGTCGATCGCCGGCTTCGACGATACCGATCTTGCCAGCCTGGTCTGGCCCGCCCTCACCACGATGCGCCAGCCGATCCGCGCCATGGCCGAGCGCGCGGCCGAGCTGCTGTTCTCAGGGGAGGTGGAGCAGGTGATCCTGCCCTCGGAGCTGATCGAACGCGCCTCGACCGCTCCGCGCTGGAGCTAGTGCGCGGGCTGCGGCACGCCGTTTGACCCGACGCCTTCCAGCGGCAGGCGCGGCATCAGCAGCTGGATCGCGCCGTAAGCCAGCAGGTAGGAAAAGCCCGCGAACAGGAACAGCGGCAGATAGCCGAGCTTCGCCGCCAGCACGAGGCCGGCGACCTTGGCGATCACCATGCCGCCGATATTGCCGGCAAAGGCGCCGAAGCTGGTCACGCGGCCCACCTTTTCGGGCGGCGAGACGTCGGCAATCAGCGTGAACAGGCTCGACGAAAACGCCTGGTGCGCGGCCATCACGAGGCCGAGCAGCGCGACCGCCAGCCAGTAGTCGTGCGCAAGGTCCGCGAACGGCAGCGGCGTCGCGAACAGCGCGGCGACCAGCAGCGCGCCTTTGCGCACCCGCGCGAGATCATGGCCCGCAGCGATCATCCGCGTCGTGATCGCGCCCGCGACCACCGCGCCCAATGCCGCACAGCTATAGGCGATGGCCAGCGGCGGCCCCAGCGCGACGCCCGACAGGCCGAAGCTGCGGTGGAAAAAATCCGGCATCCAGAACAGCATCAGCCACCAGGTCGCGTCCGACAGGAATTTGGCGATGGCGATCGCCCAGCTGCGCCGCTCGGTCAGGATGCTGGGCCCGCGCTTTGTCGCCGGCGCATCGCCAGGCGCATCATGATCGCCGCCGAAATGGACGCCCCGCACCGCGACCAGCCACAGCACGGACCATACAAGGCCGAGCAGGCCGCCCAGCAGGAAGGCGCCGTGCCACCCCCAGGCGAGCGCGACGAACGGGATCAGCAGCGGCGTGACGATCGCGCCCAGGCTGCCGATCGCGTTCAGCAGGCCATAGCCGTTGGAGCGCTGGGCCGGCGAAAAGATCGCGGCAATCGTCTTGATCGCCGCCGGCGTTCCCATCGCCTCGGTCGCGCCCAGCGCAACGCGGCACAGCACGAACTGGCCGAAAGTGCGGGCGACGGAATGCGCCATCGCCGCCAGGCTCCACAGCGCTACGCCGACCGGGTTCGCCCATTTGACGCCCAGCCGGTCCACGATCCAGCCGGTGAACAGGAAAGCGACCGCCGCGGCGCCCTGGAACCAGGCGGCAAGCGTGCCGTAATCATTGTCGCTCCAGCCGAGATCGTGCGCCATCTCCGGCTTCAGCACGGAGATGATCTGGCGATCGACGAGGTTCAGGATCGTGGCGCTGAGCGCCAGCACGAACAGGAAGATGCGGCGGCGGGGCGAGAGCGTCACGCGGGCATCAGCCGGTCGTCACCCGCTCGCCATGCCGCAGGATCGGGATTGCGTTGCGCCGCAGATGCTTCGTGCCGGGGTCCAGCATCGCCTCGGGCGTGTACTGCGCCAGATAGACGCGGCGCGGCCGGTCCGACCGATTGGCGCCGGTTGCGTGCAGGGTCAGGCTGGAAAAGGCGACCACGTCGCCCGCCTTGGCCTCGACCAGCTGCCCTTCCGCTTCCGCGGGCGCGCCGACCAGGTCGTTGCTGCCTGCCTGCCGGTCATGCGGCAGGATGCCGCTCCTGTGGCTGCCGGGGATCAGCCGCACCGTGCCGTTCTCCTCGGTCGCATCGTCGAGCGGGCACCAGCAGGTGAGATAGGGCGCGTGATCGGGGGGGCCGCCATTGCCGACGACATAGCCCGAATCCTGGTGCCACGAAAACGGCAGGCCGCCTTCCGGCCCCTTCACGACATATTGGTCGAAGAAGAAATAGGCGTCGTCGCCCAGGGTCGCGCGACAGATCTCCGCCATCGCCGGGCTGAACAGCACCTGGCGCAGTTCGGGCGCCACGCGCTGGCATTCGTTCGCGAAATAGCGTCTGCCGCGATGGCTGATGCCCAGCGTGTCGACGCCCGCCGCATCCATACGCGCATCCTCGCGCGCGACGAACGCATCGCATTCCCGACGCAGCAGCGCCAGCGCCTCGCCCGCCAGCGCGCCGGGAAACACGGCATAGCCCTGCTCTGCGAACTGTCTCGACTGGGCTTCGAAACTCATCCCACCTCCGTTTTCCCGCGAAAGCGGGAATCCAGACTGCCTCTCCGCCTGCGCCGGCGGCGTGGGCCCCTGCTTTCGCAGGGGCACGGTTCTAGTAATTGAACCGCAGATTCACGCCGAAATAGCGGTCCACGTCGCGCGGCAGCAGATAGCGATAGCTGCCGCCCGGCCCACCCGGCGTGATCAGCGTCGCATAGCTCTGGTCGGTCAGGTTGCGGCCGATGAAGTTCACCCGCCACACCCCGTTCGGATCGACCAGCGCGATGTTCGCGTCGATGATCGTATAGCCGTCGATGGTGATCGCGCGGCGCGTCACCGGGTTCGGCTCCAGCGAGGAAACCTGGTCGCTGGTCATCGAAATCTGACTGCCCAGCTCGATATTTGCGAAGCCGCCGGTCTCGATCGTCCAGGTCGCGCCCAGATTGCCCTTCCATTTGGGCGCCAGCGGCAGCCGCTCGCCCTGCCGCGTGCTCGACCCTGCGGGCGCGCCCGGCGGCAGGTTGAAGCGGTCGATATGGGCGTCGGTAAAGGCCAGCCCGCCGGTCAGCGTGAAATTGCGGGCCGGATGCAGGACGGTGTCGATCTCGACGCCGCGCGTCGAGACGTCGCCCGCGTTGGTCAGCTGCGTGATCACCGACCCGTTCAGGTTGACGAAGCTGTTCGCCTGGAAATTGTTGTATTTGGCATAGAACAGCGCCGTGTTCAGCGTGAACACCCCGTCGGCGGTGCGGTATTTCGAGCCGACTTCATAGGCGTCCGCCGTCTCGGCCGCGATCGGCGCGAGCTGGTTGTCGTTCTGGTTGAAGAAGACGTTGAACGCCGGCCCCTTATAGCCCTGGCTGTAGGTGCCGTAGAGCATCCAGTCCGGCACCACGTCGAACTGCGCGCCCGCCCGCCACGAGAAATCATCGTTGCTGGTGTGCAGCTGGTAATTGGCGCCGGCATTCGCCAGTCCGGGCCCGCCGCCGTTCGACGCTGGCGTGCGGCGGTTGAACGCGTCGACGCTGTCATGCGTGAAACGCCCGCCGCCGATCAGCCGGAACCAGTCATTGACGTTATAGGTCAGGTTCCCGAACAGCGCGTAATTCTCGATCGTCGAGCCGAAAGTGCCGACAGCGCTCGGAAAGCGCAGCGTCGACGAACCCGCCGCGCAGGGCGCGAGGCCCGGCGCCACCGGCGGCAGCGTGGTCGCCGAGCAGACGATGTCGTCGCGCTGGAAGGTCCGCTGCTGCTTCGCGTTATAATAGAAGGCGCCGATAACGTACTCGAACGGCTGGTTGCCGGGCGAGGCCAGCCGCACTTCCTGGGTGAAGGTCTTGGACGGCTGCGGGCCGAAATCGTCGAGCTGGTTGCCGCCGGCAATGTTATAGACGGTGTCGATGAAGTCGCCGTCGCGGATGCCGAAATTGCGGTACTTCCGATAGGCGGTGATCGAGGTCAGCGTGCCGAGCGCGCCGACGTCGAGATCGCCTTCCAGCGACACGCCCCAGCTGGTCTCGCTGGTCCGGGTCAGCGTGTTCTGACGGATCTGCCGCGTTTCGTCGCCGCGCAGCCGCACGCCGCTCAGCGCCGCCGCCAGCGCGCCCGACGGCGTCGTGCCGATCACTTCGGCGCAGCAGTCGCTGTTCTGCTTCCGGTAATCGCCGATCAGCGTGAAGGTCAGGTCGGGCGTCGCCTCGGCCACGGCCATGCCGCGCACGCCCCAGCGTTCATAGCCGTTGACGGTGCGGTTCAGCGTGATGTTGCGGACCATGCCGTCGTACCAGCCGTAATTGCCGGTGAAGCGGGTCTTGATGCTGTCGCTGACCGGCAGGTCGATCGCGCCGCGCAATTTGTATTCGTCGTCGGTGGTCGCCTGGCCCTCGACGAAGCCGCCGAGCTCGTTCCCCGGCCGCCGCGTCGTGATGCTGATCACGCCCGCCGACGCATTCTTGCCGAACAGCGTGCCCTGCGGGCCGCGCAGCACCTCGACGCGTTCGATGTCATAAAGATCGCCGAACGCCTCGCCCGACCGCGCATAGGTCACCCCGTCGACGACGAAGCCGACGCTCGGCTCCGCAGCGATCGAAAAGTTGATCGTGCCGACGCCGCGCAGGAAGACGGACGAGTCGATCGTCGTCGCGCTGTCCTTGAAGTTGAGGCTCGGCACCAGCTGCTGCAGCGAAGTGATGTTGATGACGCCGCGGTTCTCGATCTGCTCGCCGGTCACGACGCTGATCGCGGCGGGGACGTTCTGGAGGTTCTCTTCGCGCTTCTGAGCCGTCACGACGATATCGCCATAGCCGGCATCTTCGGCTGCGACGGGCGCCGCGGGCGCATCCTGCGCCAGGGCCGGAGTCGCGGCGAAAACGATCGCCAACACACTGGAGCTTAAGCAGAAACCGCGCATTTCAGACTCCCCCGAACTGTTTTTGATAGCGTTGTCATAAATCAGTAAGCAGAAATTCTCCATGCGCGAAAGCCCGCCCGGCGGGCAGGAAGAATTTGTTTGCCGGATTGTTGCGCGGCTGCATCAGTCGCGCGTCGGGCTTACGCCCGGCGGCAATGGTCAGCGGGGGCGGCTGTACGGAACGAAATCGCCGAGCACGACGAAGCCGCGCGGGAAGTGCGCGGTGCGGTCGATCAGCTTGACGGTGTCGACGCGGCAGAGCTGCGATCCGATCGTGCGGGTCGCCAGGATGTCGTCGTCGTCCAGCCAGTTCGCGCCGCTTTGCGGGCGATTCACGTACAGCTTGCTGCCGATCCGGTAGACGATCGCCGTGCCGTCGATGATCTCGCTCGACTGGATGTTGCGCAAGTTGATGCAGTGGACCGGCTCGCCGGCCACGCGGTCGCCGATCAGCTTGTCGAGCCGCGCCTCGGGCGAGAGCCGGGGTGAAGCCAATGCGGGCGTGATCGCCGCGGCAGTCAGTGCGGCGCCGAAGATGAGTCGCGAGAGTTTAGCCATAACGACTCCTTGTAACGCATCCGACCTGAACCTCGGCTGAGCGCGTCAGCGCCGCACTTCCTCCAGCGTGACTACCCGCTTCTCGCGCGCGCTGAGCTCGGCTGCAGCGCCGATCTCGACCGCCCGCAGGCCGTCCTCCGCCGTCACGATCACCGGCCCCTCCCCGCGCACCGCCGCGTTGAACGCCTGGTGCTGGTAATAGGTCGAGCCGTGATGCTGTCCGACCGCGAGCGCCGTCTCGTCGACCGGAACGTGTTCGCGCGTCACCTGCTTGGGGTTCATGAAGCCGACGCGAGGGCTGAAGACCAGCGAGCCTTCCGGGATCAGCACGTCCAGCCGCGCCTTGTCGCCGACCGCGGTGATTTCCTCCTGGTTCTCGGCCCCGTCCGCGAACATCGACAGATCGAGCATCGCCCGCACGCCATTCTCGAAATCGACGGTGGTGTAGCTGTTGTCGATGATGTCCGGCTTTTCGCCGCCGTAACGCTCGTCCTGATGGTTCACGTCCATCGCGCCGGAGCAATAGACACGCACCGCCTCCGATTGGACGATCAGCCGCATCAGGTCGAAGAAATGGCAGCATTTCTCGACCATCGTGCCGCCGGTGTTGCGCGAGAAGCGGTTCCAGTCGCCGACCTTGGGCAGGAACGGGAAGCGATGCTCGCGGATCGACAGCATCTGCAGCTTGCCGACGCGTCCGCCATGCACCTGCTCGATGAACTTGGCGGCCGGCGGCATGAAGCGATATTCCATTGCCGTCCAGAAGACCTGAGGGCGCTCGGCCGCACGCTCGGCGATCCAGCGCGCATCCGCAACGGTCGTCGCCAGCGGCTTCTCGCAGAGGATGTGGACAGGCGCGTTCATCAGCGGCTCCAGCACCGCGCGATGCGTGTAATTCGGGCTGGCGATGATCACCGCGTCGACCTCGCCGGAGCGGACCATCGCCTCGCCGCTCTCGAACGCCTTGGGGCTGCTCCAGCCTTCGGACGCGGTCTGCGCCCAATCGAGCGAGGTGGCTACCGGATCGGTGATCGCTGTCAGCTCGGCGCCTGGCGTGACGCGCAGATTCTGGATGTGCTCGACGCCCATCATTCCCGTGCCGATCAATCCGTAGCGAACCCTGCTTCCCATCCGGCTTTCCTTCGTGCCATATGACAGCGATGACATACCTGCCCTTCTCGCCCGATCCAAGGCCGCTCGGCAAGAGCGGCATCATGGTTTCGCCGATCGCCTGGGGCATGTGGCGTTTCGCCGGCGATGACGTGAACGCGGCTCGGCGCAAGGTCGAGGGGGCGATCGAAGCAGGCGTGACGCTGTTCGATACAGCCGACATCTACGGCCCGGACAATGGCGAGCCGTTCGGCGCGGCCGAGTCGCTGCTCGGGCGGGTCTTCGCCGAATCGCGCGCCTTACGCGAGCGCATGGTGCTCGCGACCAAGGGCGGGATCGTGATCGGGACGCCCTACGATTCGAGCGCGGCGTATCTGGAGCAGGCGATCGACGCGTCGCTGAAGCGCCTCCGCGTCGAGCGGGTCGAGTTGTGGCAGATTCACCGCCCGGACATGCTGACGCACCCGCAGGAAGTCGCGCGGGCGCTCGAAAAGGCGCATGCGGGAGGTAAGATCGCGGCAATCGGCGTGTCCAATTTCACAGTCGCCCAGACTGCGGCACTCCAGCATTTCCTGACCGTGCCGATCGCCAGCACCCAGCCCGAATTCTCGGCGCTGGCGCTCGATCCGATCCGGTCCGGACTGCTCGACCAGGCGATGACCATGGACTTCACCGTGCTCGCCTGGTCCCCGCTCGCGGGCGGCGCGCTGATGGAACCCCGAAACACGCGCGCGCTGGAAGTCGCGGCTTTGCTCGACCGCAAGGCCGAGGAGACCGGCGTCGACCGCAGCGCAGCGGCGCTCAGCTGGATCATGGCGCACCCAGCGCGGCCGATCCCGATCGTCGGCAGCCAGCGGCCTGAGCGCATCGCGCTGATTCCGCAGGCGCTGAAACCACGCTGGACGCGTGCGGAATGGTACGCGGTGCTGCAAGCTTCGATGGGGGAAAGACTGCCGTGACGGGTCAATGCGAGATCAGCTGGTTTTCGGCGTTGTGCGACGACGACTATGAATTCCTGGGCGTGCCCGATCCGATGCTGCGATCGAGTTGGGAACATTGCCGGGATATCGTGCTGACCGCGGAGACGGGCGGGTTCGACAACATCCTGCTGCCCTCCGGCTATGCGCTTGGGATCGACACGACCGCTTTCGCTGCTGCGATTGCCACCCTGGTTCGCCGCATCCGGCTGCTGATGGCGGTGCGGATCGGAGAGAGCTGGCCGCCCCAGCTCGCGCGGCAGATCGCCACGATCGACCGCATCCTGGGCGGCCGGCTGACGGTCAACATCATCTCATCCGAAATGCCCGGCGAATCGCTGCCCTCGGCGCCGCGTTACGCCCGCACGGTCGAAGCGATGAAGATCCTGAAGGCGATGCTGAACGGCGATCCGCTGGATCATGACGGCGAGTTCTGGAAGCTGAAGCTGGATCCACCGCGGATCGGCACCGTGTCCGGCAAATGCCCGCCGCTCTATTTCGGCGGCCTCTCGCCCGACGCACGCGACGCCGCTGCGCAGGGCTGCGACGTCTATCTGATGTGGCCGGACCGCGAGGAAGCCGTCCGCGACATCATCGCCGACATGAAAGCCCGCGCCGCAAGCTATGGCCGCACCTTGCGTTTCGGCTATCGCGCGCACGTCATCGTCCGCGAGACTGAGGACGAAGCCCGCGCCTATGCCCGCCGCCTGCTGTCGAAGCTCGACGCAGCCACCGGCGCCGCGATTCGGCAGAAGTCGCTCGATTCGACGTCGGTCGGCGTGACCGCCCAGGCGGCACTCCGCGAGGCCGCCGACGACGAGGGCTTTGTCGAGGAAGGCCTGTGGACCGGCATCGGCCGCGCCCGCTCCGGCTGCGGCGCCGCGATCGTCGGCGATCCCGACCAGGTGCTGGCGAAGCTCCGCCGTTACCAGGAGATGGGGATCGAGGCGTTCATCCTGTCCGGCTACCCGCACCAGGCGGAGGCCGATCTGTTCGCCCGCCATGTGCTGCCCCGGATCGAGCATGGGCCGCTGAGCTGACTCCCGCGCATTCCGCCCTTGCTCACACATAAAGATATCTTTATGTCCTGATTTGTGGATCGGCTGCTCGACATCTTCCGCGCGCTTGGCGACCCGACGCGCCTGCGCATCTTCGCCCTCCTGCGGCGAATGGAGCTGTCTGTGGGCGAACTTGCTCAAGTTCTGGGGCAAAGCCAGCCGCGCGTGTCGCGCCATGTCCGCATCCTTGCCGATGCCGGCCTGACGACCCGCCGCCGCGAAGGCAGTTGGGTCTTCCTCGCTCTTGCAGAAGACCCGCGCAATGAACCGCTGCTCGCCGCGATCGAGCATGCCGCCGGCGATTGGGTGGACGAGGACGCCGCCCGGCTCGCCGCCGTCCGCACCGAGCGCGCCGAGGCCGCCGAACGCTATTTTGCCGAGCGCGCGGAGGAATGGGACGCGATCCGCTCGCTCCATGTGCCCGAACAGCAGGTCGAGGCGGCGATGGCCGATATCCTGGGCGAGCGTCCGGTCGGCCGGCTGGTCGACCTCGGCACCGGCACCGGCCGGATGATCGAGCTGTTCGGCGCTTCCGCGACGCGTGCGCTTGGCGTCGACCGCTCGCCCGAAATGCTGCGCCTCGCCCGGGCCAAGCTGGCCGAGGCGGTGCCGATTGCCGAGCTGCGCCAGGGCGACCTGACCGCGCTGCCGCTGGCCGACGGCCTCGCCGATACGGTCATCCTGCACCAGGTGCTGCATTTCGTCCCGCAGCCGGGCGCCGCGCTCGGCGAGGCGGCGCGACTGGTCGCCGACGGAGGGCGGATGCTGATCGTCGATTTCGCGCCGCACGAGCGCGAGGAGCTGCGTACGCGCGATGCACACCAGCGGCTCGGCTTTTCGGACGGACAGATCGAGGGCTGGCTGAACAGCGCCGGCCTGGATCTCACTACGATCCGCGAACTCGAAGGGGGCGAACTGACCGTGAAGCTCTGGCTGGCCGAACGGCCGAGCGCAGTCCGGGAGAAGGCCGCATGACGCTCTCGCTTTCGCAGATGGAGGAAGCGCGCCGCGCACTCGACGCACCGCTGTTCGCGGGGCTCCCCGGCGATATCGGCGTGTCGTTCGAATTCTTTCCGCCCAAGACCGAGAAGATGGAGGCGCAGCTCTGGGATTCGATCCAGACGCTGGCGCCGCTGGGCCCCCGCTTCGTGTCCGTCACTTATGGAGCCGGCGGTTCGACGCGCGAGCGCACCCATGCGACGGTCGCCCGCATCCAGCGGGAAACCGATCTTGCCGCCGCCGCGCACCTGACCTGCGTCGAGGCGAGCCGGGCCGAAGTGAATGCGATCGCCGAGGAGTATTGGGCCGCGGGCGTGCGGCACATCGTCGCGCTCCGCGGCGATCCGCCGGTACCGGGGGAGCCGTTTCGCGCGCATCCCGACGGCTATGCCAATGCCGCCGATCTGGTCGCGGGGCTTCGCAAGCTGCATCCGTTCGAGATTTCCGTCGCCGCCTATCCCGAATGCCATCCGGATTCGGGCACGCAGGCCGCCGACCTCGACAACCTGAAGCGCAAGCTGGACGCCGGCGCGACGCGGGCGATCACGCAGTTCTTCTTCTCGCCCGACTGCTTCTTCCGCTTCCGCGACGCGGCGGCGGCGGCGGGGATCGAGTCGGAGATCGTGCCGGGCATCCTGCCGGTCTCGAACGTCGCGCAGACGCGGAAATTCGCCGGGCTCTGCGGCGCGGAGATTCCGGGCTGGATGGACCGGCTGTTCGAGGGCCTGGACGACCGTCCGGCCGCGCGCCAGCTGGTCGCCGCGACCCTTGCTGCCGAGCTTTGCCGCAAGCTCTACGCCGGCGGCGTCCGCCACTTCCATTTCTACACGCTCAATCGCGCCGAGCTCGCCTATGCGATCTGCCATTTGCTGGGCCTGAGGCCCGTCGCGACGGCACAGGAGAAGGCCGCATGATCAAGTCCGAAGCCGCCGCCCGCCTCCGTGCGGAAACAGCGAAGCGCATCCTGCTGACCGACGGCGCGTTCGGGACGATGATCCAGTCCTACCGGCTAACCGAGGCCGATTATCGGGGAGCGCTCGATCTCGGCCACGACCAGAAGGGCAATAACGACTTGCTGGCGCTGACGCAGCCGCACGTCGTCGCGAAGATCACCGAGGCGTATCTGGACGCCGGGTCCGACATCGTCTCGACCAACACATTCAACGCCAATGCGGTCAGCCAGGCGGATTATGGCGCAGAGCATCTGGTGCGCGACATCAACCTCGCCTCGGCCCGGATCGCGCGCGACGCGGCCCGCGCCGCCGAAGCCGCGGACGGGCGGCCGCGCTTCGTCGCCGGTGCGATCGGCCCGACCAACAAGACGCTGTCGCTGTCGCCGGACGTCAACGATCCCGGCTATCGCGCGATCTCGTTCGACGAGCTGAAGGCTGTCTATCGCGAGCAGACCGATGCGCTGCTGGACGGCGGTGTCGATTTCATCCTGATCGAGACGATCTTCGACACGTTGAATGCCAAGGCGGGCATCATGGCTGCGATCGAGGCCGGCGAGGCGCGCGGCGCCGAAGTGCCGCTGATGATCAGCTTCACGATCACCGACATGTCGGGCCGCAACCTGTCCGGCCATTCGATCGAGAGCTTCTGGGCCTCTGTGCGTCACGCGCGGCCGCTGACGATCGGGCTCAATTGCTCGTTCGGCGCGCCGCAGCTGCGGCCGAGCGTCGCTTCGCTGTCGCCGATCGCCGATACGCTGCTGATGGTTTATCCGAACGCCGGCCTGCCGAACGATCTCGGCGCCTATGACGAATCGCCGGACACGACGGCCGGCTTCATGCGCGGCTGGGCAGACGAAGGGCTGGTGAACATCGTCGGCGGCTGCTGCGGCACCACCCCCGATCACATCCGCGCAATGGCGCAAGCGGTCGCCGGCAAGACGCCGCGCGCGATCCCGCCGGCCCGGCGCCAGACCTTCCTGGCCGGCCTCGACCCGATGCGCATCGCCGCCTGACCCGATATGGCTACTGCTTACAAGGAAGAGCCCGAAGCGGCTCCCCAATCCGCCACGTTCGTCAATATCGGCGAGCGCACCAACGTCACCGGATCGGCGGCGTTCAAGAAGCTGATCATGGCCGGCGACTATGCGCGCGCGGTCGAGGTCGCGCGCCAGCAGGTCGAGAACGGCGCGCAGATCATCGACGTCAACATGGACGAAGGTCTGCTCGACGCCGAGCTGGCGATGACGACTTTCCTGAAGCTGATAGCGGCCGAGCCGGATATCGCGCGCGTGCCGGTGATGGTCGACAGCTCCAAATGGAGCGTCATCGAAGCCGGACTGAAGTGCGTCTCAGGCAAGCCGATCGTCAATTCGATAAGCATGAAGGAAGGCGAGGCCGCATTCCTCGACCAGGCGCGCAAGGTGATGGCCTATGGCGCGGCGGTCGTCGTCATGGCCTTCGACGAGACCGGCCAGGCCGACACCAAAGAGCGCAAGGTCGAGATCTGCGAGCGCGCCTACAAGCTGCTGACCGGCATCGGCTTTCCGGCCGAGGATATCATCTTCGATCCGAACATCTTCGCGATCGCGACCGGGATCGACGAGCATCGCCGCTACGCGATCGACTTCATCGAGGCGGCGAAGGAGATCAGGATGCGCTGCCCGCACGTCCATATCTCGGGCGGGCTGTCGAATCTCAGCTTCTCGTTCCGCGGGAACGAGCCGGTGCGGCGCGCGATGCATTCGGTGTTCCTCTATCACGCCATTCCGGCGGGCATGGACATGGGCATCGTCAATGCCGGCCAGCTCGACATCTACGACGCGATCGACCCGGAACTGCGCGAGGCCTGCGAGGACGTGATCCTCGACCGGCGCGACGACGCCACCGACCGGCTGATCGCGCTTGGCGAGCGCTATCGCGGGCCCGACGCGGCCGCCGAGAAGCAGGCCCAGGAATGGCGCGGCTGGCCGGTCGCGAAGCGGCTTGAGCACGCGCTGGTCAAAGGCATCGACGCCCATGTGATCGACGACACCGAGGAAGCGCGGCTCCAGTTCCCCCGGCCGATCGAGGTTATCGAAGGCCCGCTGATGGACGGCATGAACGTCGTCGGCGACCTGTTCGGCTCCGGCAAGATGTTCCTGCCGCAGGTCGTGAAGTCCGCGCGCGTGATGAAGAAGGCTGTCGCCCACCTCCTCCCTTTCATCGAGGCCGAGAAGGACCCGAACGCCCGCGGCAAGGGCCGGATCGTGATGGCGACGGTCAAGGGCGACGTGCACGATATCGGCAAGAACATCGTTGGCGTCGTGCTTCAGTGCAACGGCTTCGAGGTGATCGACCTGGGCGTGATGGTGCCATGGACGAAGATTCTGGAGACCGCGAACGAGAACGACGCGGACATGATCGGGCTGTCCGGCCTGATCACGCCGTCCCTCGACGAGATGGTCACCGTCGCCGAGGAGATGAAACGTGCGGGCATGACGATGCCGCTGCTGATCGGCGGCGCCACCACGTCCAAGGTGCACACCGCGCTACGCATCGACCCTGCCTATGACGGGCCGGTGATCCATGTGCTCGACGCCAGCCGCGCGGTCGGTGTCGCCTCGACGCTGGTCAGCGACACGCTGACGCAGGAGTTCGTCGACAAGACCGCCGCCGACTATGCCGCCATCCGCGCCACACGCGAGAATAAAGGCCAGAACGAGCTGCTGCCGATCGCCGAAGCCCGCGCGAACGGCTTCCATGCCGATTTCGCGCACAAGCCCCCTGCCCCGCTGCAGCCGGGCCTGCACAGCTTCGACGACTGGCCGCTCGAGGATTTGCGCGACCATTTCGACTGGACGCCGTTTTTCCGCGCCTGGGAATTGGCGGGCACCTACCCGTCGATCCTCGACGATGCTGTCGTCGGCGAAAGCGCGCGCGGCCTGTTCGCCGACGCCAACGCGATGCTGGACCGCATCATTGCCGAAAAATGGCTGACCGCCCGCGGCACCGCCGGCCTGTGGCCTTGCCGGCGCGAGGGTGACGATATCGTCGTGCGCCCGTCGGAAGGCGCGGAGGTCCGCCTGCCGATGCTACGGCAGCAGACGATCAAGTCGCGCGGCCGGCCGAACATGTGCCTGGCGGACTTCATCGACCCCGCCGGCGACTGGATCGGCGGCTTTGCCGTCGCGATCCACGGGGCGGAGCCGCATCTGGCCCGCTTCAAGCAAGCGCACGACGATTATTCCGACATCCTGCTGAAGGCGCTGTCGGACCGCTTTGCGGAGGCCTTTGCCGAACGGCTTCACAAGCATGTCCGCACCACATTGTGGGGCTATGCCGCGGGCGAGCAGCTGACCAACGAGGCGCTGATCCGGGAACAATATCGTGGCATCCGCCCGGCCCCCGGCTATCCCGCCTCGCCCGACCACAGCCTGAAGCCGATCCTGTTCGACATGCTCGGCAGTCCGTCTGGCATCACGCTGACCGAAAGCTTTGCGATGCTGCCCACCGCGGCGGTGTCCGGCTTCTACTTCGGCCATCCGGACAGCGAATATTTCGGCGTGGCCCGGATCGGCCGCGACCAGCTGGAGGAATATGCCGGCCGCCGCGGCGTTGATATCGCCCAGGCCGAACGCTGGCTGCGCCCGAACCTCCACTGAGCGGAACCCGAGCGCGTCCTGAGGCGTTTCACTATTTCCAACCGGCCTGAAAAACCGGGAGGATGAGTTCTCCGTTCTCGATCCGAGGGCGGAGATCTCAAACGGAGCCCCGCCGCCGACAAGCGACGGGGCTCTTTGCTTGTCCGGCACGTTTCTCTACGGCCATATTCCGGAGAGCAATCAGTGGCGTTCGACCCGGCCGACCATCCCCATCGCAGGCGCAATCCGCTGAACGGCAGCGAAGTGCTGGTGTCGCCGCACCGGATGAAACGGCCTTGGCTCGGCCAGACCGACGAAGCGTGCGAGGCGCGCGGGCCGGCGCACGATCCGTCCTGCTATCTCTGCCCCGGCAATGCCCGTGTCACCGGCGAGCGGAACCCGGATTACCGGAGCGTCCACGTCTTCCCGAACGACTTCGCCGCGCTACTGCCCGACACGCCGGAGCCATCCGCCCAGGACCCGCTGTTCGCGGCCGAGCCGGCGCGAGGCACGGCGCGCGTGATCTGCTTCTCGCCCGATCATGGCGCCAGTCTGCCCTTGCTGTCGGTGGAGCAAATCCGGGCCGTGGTCGATGCCTGGGCGGCGCAGGCGGAGGAGCTTGGGCGCACACACGCCTGGGTCCAGCTGTTCGAGAACAAGGGCGCGATGATGGGCTGCTCCAACCCGCATCCACACGGCCAGGTTTGGGCGACGAGCTGGTTGCCCGACGAACCGGCCAAGGAGGACGAACGCCAGCGCGCCTGGGCGGCGGAGCGTGGGCGCCCAATGCTGGCCGAAGTGGCGGAGCGGGAAGCGGACGGCCCGCGCGTCGTGGCTCAGACCGATCACTGGCTCGCGATCGTGCACTTCTGGGCGAGCTGGCCGTTCGAAACGCTGCTGCTGCCGCGCTTTCCCGTCACGCGGATCGAGGATCTTTCGCCCACCGACCGCGACGATGTCGCGAGCGTGCTGAAGGAACTGACCACCCGCTACGACAATCTGTTCCGCTGCTCCTTTCCTTATTCGATGGGCTGGCACGGCGCGCCTTATGACGGACGGGACACCGGCGGCTGGCAGCTTCACGCCCATTTCTATCCGCCGCTGCTGCGATCGGCGACAGTGCGCAAATTCATGGTCGGCTTCGAATTGCTCGCCGAGGCGCAGCGCGACCTGACGCCCGAACAGGCCGCCGCGCGTTTGCGGGACGTGAGCGCGACCCATTATCTGGACGAAGCGAATGGCTGAGCAGGCGACGATCGATCGGGTGAAAGCGGCCTTTGCCGAACGCTTCGGCGGCGAACCCGACCTGATCGCACAGGCGCCCGGCCGCGTGAACCTGATCGGCGAGCACACCGACTATAATGACGGCTTCGTGCTGCCGCTGGCGATCGATCGCGGCACGGTGGTCGCAGCGCGCCGGGCGGGTTCGGAGATCACTGTCTACGCCGCCGATTTCGACGCGGAGGACCGCTTCACTTTTGCCGAGCGGATCGACGATGCCGGCCCCGGCGACTGGCGCAATTATGTCCGCGGGATGATCGCGATGCTGGTCGAGCTGGAGATGGCGCCGCAGGGCATGGAGCTGGCGATCGCCGGCGACGTGCCGCAGGGCGCGGGCCTGTCCTCCTCAGCCTCGCTGGAAGTCGCTGTCGGGCTCGCCGTCGCCAGTCTCGCCGGCGCCGAGATCGACCCGACCCTGCTCGCCCAGCTCGCCCAGCGCGCGGAGAACGAGTTTGCCGGCTGCGCGTGCGGGATCATGGACCAGCTCGTCTCCGCCCGCGCCGAGCCTGAGCAGGCGCTGCTGATCGACTGCCGCTCGCTCGAATGCCAGCCGGTGCCGCTGCCCGAGCATGCGGCCGTGCTGATCGTTCATTCGGGCGTGGAGCGCGGGCTGGTCGACAGCGCGTACAACGAACGCCGCCGACAGTGCGAGCAAGCCGCGGGCCATTTCGGCGTGCTCGCGTTACGCGACGCGGAGGAAGCGCAGCTGGCCAGCGCCGAGGACCTGGACGAGCTCGCCCGGATGCGCGCGCGCCACGTGGTGACGGAGAATGCCCGCACCCTCGGCGCCGCCGAAGCCCTCGCGGCCGGCGACATGGCGCGGTTGGGGCGTCTGATGGCCGAGTCCCACGCGTCGATGCGCGACGATTTCGAGATCACCGTCCCCGCGATCGACGCGCTGGTCACCATCCTCCAGCGCGAGATCGGCACCGAAGGCGGCGCCCGCATGACCGGCGGCGGCTTCGGCGGCTGCGTAATCGCGCTGCTGCCGCAGGAGCGGGTGGCCGCGGTCGTGAAAGCAGTCCGCCGCGACTACCGCCCGCCCAACGGCAAGCCGGTGATGATCCATGCGTGCCGGCCGGCCGCGGGAGCGGGATTGGTTTGATCGGGCTGACATCGAGGCGGGAACGTCTCTGTCGTCGTCACCCCGGCCTTGAGCCGGGGTCCCGCTTCTTCTTCGTGTCCTTGGTGTTCTTTGTGCGAAAAATATCTCGCACGAAGCACACGAAGCTCACGAAGCTCACGAAGATAGAAAGGAAGGAAGCGGGTTCCCCGCTTTCGCGGGGACGATGAAGTGTAGCAAACCACCCGTCCTGGACATTGGCTCGACGGCTGAATTTGCCAAGTCTTCCGTAACGGCGCATCTTCCCATCCGCCATAAACGGGGAGGGTATGATGGCGACCACTTACGAAAATCGCGTGCCTGCGTGGTTCTGGATCGTGGCGGGGCTGGGCCTCGTCTGGAATGCGATCGGGGCGGCTTTCTATCTGGGGTATGTCGGCGTGCTTGGCGGGCCGTTCGCGCCGCCGCCGGGAATGCCGCCGATGCCGGTCTGGGCGACCGCCGCCTATGCGATCGGTGTGTGGGGTAGCGTAGTGGCGATGATCGGCCTGCTGATGCGCGCGCGCTGGGCACGGCTGCTGCTGTGGGTCGCGCTGGCGGCGCTGATCGTCGATTGGGCGTGGGTGTTGTTCATGAGCGGCGCGGGCATCCAGCCGCTCGGTATCTGCGTGCTGCTGATCGCGCTGCTGCTGGCCCTGATGGGCGAGCTGGGGATGAAGCGGGGTTGGTTGCGGTAAGCCTTCGCACGTGAACTAAACTTGCTGGTCCCGAGCCTAGTCGAGGGGCGTTGCTGCGAACTCTGTGGCAGTGCCCCTCGACTACGCGCTGCGCGCTACGCTCGGGACGAGTGACTACCTATGAAGCTTTGTTACATCTCGCCGCGCGCGCGCCTGAGCGCGTACCATTTGGCGACGTTCGCATTATGCTCGGCCAGCGTGTCGGCGAACACGTGGCCGCCCTTGCCGTTCGCGACGAAATAGAGCGCTCTGGTCGGCGCCGGGTCGAGCACGGCCTCGATCGCAGCGCGGCCGGGATTGGCGATCGGGCCTTCGGGCAGGCCGGGCCGCGTGTAGGTGTTATACGGATTGTCCGCCCGCAGCTCCGATTGGAGGATGCGTCGGCCGAGCGGCTTTCCCTTGGTGACCGGGTAGATGACGGTCGGATCGGCCTGGAGCGGCATGCCGATGCGCAGCCGGTTGGAGTAGACGCCTGCGATCATCCGCCGCTCGGCCGGCACGCCGGTTTCCTTCTCGACGATCGAGGCGAGCGTCACGGCCTGCTCGGGCGTCCGCGCGACGGTCGTCGGCTTGCGTGCCGCCCAGAGTTTCGCGAGCGTCTTGTCCATCGCCGCCGTCATCCGCTTCAGCACCGCGGCGCGCGGCTCGTCGCGCGTGTAACTGTAGCTGTCAGGCAGCACCGATCCTTCCGCCGGCACCGGGATCGGCCCGGTCAGTAGCTTGTTGGCCATCAGCTTTTCGTAGACGATGATTGAGGGCGTGCCCTCGGGGATGGTCACGAAACGCTGCATCGTCTTGCCCGATTGCAGCAGGTCGAGGATCGCGTGCGCGCTGGCGCCCTTCGGCACTTCATATTCGCCGGCACGGATCACGCCCAGGCCGCCGAACACCCGCGCAAGGATCAGGAAGCGCTGGGCGGAGGCGACCGCGCCGGCCTTCTCCAGCTCCCGCGCGGCTGTGCGCAGCGTGCCGCCTTCCGGCACGATCACGCTCA
>NZ_DASTXI010000243.1:0-80809 GCF_035758555.1 Sphingomonas sp.
ATTACCTCGAACTCTCCCACCTCTGGCAGCAGAAACTCGCCAAGGCGACCGACGAGCTGCCGCTGCCGGATTATTGATGGAGATTCAGCCGAACCGTCCTGTCACATAGTTGCGCGTACGCATCAGGCGGGGCGTCGAGAACAGCGACGCGGTGGGCGCGAATTCGACCAGTTTTCCCATGAACATGAAGCCGGTATAGTCGGCGATCCGCGCGGCCTGCTGAAGGTTGTGGGTCACGATCACGATCGTGAAATCCTTCTTCAGCTGGAGCAGCGTGTCTTCCAGCTTGGCGGTCGAGACCGGGTCGAGGGCGGAGGCCGGTTCGTCGAGCAGCAGGATTTCGGGTTCGACGGCGATGCCGCGCGCGACGCACAGCCGCTGCTGCTGACCGCCGGACAAGCCCAGGCCGGAGCTTCCCAGCTTGTGCTCCACTTCGTCCCACAGCGCGGCGCGACGCAGCGCGCGCTCGACGATCGCGTCCAGCTCCGCCTTCGGCTTGCTCGCGTGCAGCCGCACGCCGAACGCGACATTGTCGTAGATCGACATCGGGAAGGGCGTCGGCTTCTGGAACACCATGCCGACGCGCGCGCGCAGGTCGGCGGCGTTGGTGCGGCGGTCGAGAACGTCCTCGCCTTCCAACAGGATCTGCCCTTCGGCGCGCTGTCCGGGATACAGTTCGTAGATGCGGTTCATCGCGCGCAGCAACGTCGACTTGCCGCAACCCGACGGTCCGATCAGCGCAGTGATCCGGTTGCGCGGGATGCCGAGATCGACGCCGTGCAGCGCCTGCGTCTTGCCGTAGTAAAAGTCGAGCCCGCGCGTTTCCAGGGCAAGCGTGTCCTGCGGCTGATGCTCGAGATGCGGCGGCTCGTCCAGTTCGGGATCGGCCAGACTCATTTGTGCGAAACCTCCCGGGCGAGCAGGCGCCCGACAATGTTGATGGTCAGCACCGTGCCCGCGATCAGCAGCGCGCCGGTCCAGGCCAGCTGCCGCCAGTCGTCGAAGGCACTCAGTGCGAACTGGAAGATGGTGGTCGGCAGCGCCGCCATCGGCTGGGTCGGATCGAGGTTCAGATACTGGTTGCCGAGCGAGGTGAAGAGCAGCGGTGCGGTCTCGCCGCTGATCCGGGCGAAGGCGAGCAGGCCGCCGGTGACGAGACCCGCCCTGGCACCACGCCAGACGATCGTGCGAATGACCCTGGCGCGGCCGGCACCCAGCGCCATCCCCGCCTCGCGCAGCGCGCCCGGCTGCAGCGTCAAAATGTCTTCGGTCGTCCGCACCACGACGGGAGTCGCGAGGAACGCCAGTGCCACCGCACCCGCATAGGCCGAAAAGCCCTGGAACGGCGCGACCATCAGCTCGTAGACGAACAGGCCGACAAGGATCGACGGCGCCGACAGCAGCACGTCGTTCAGGAACCGGACCGCATGCGCATAGCGGCTCTGCCCGCCATATTCGCTGAGCCAGGTACCGGCGAGGATGCCGACGACCAGCGCGATGACCATGCCCAGCGCGCACATGATCAGCGATCCGACGATCGCGTTGCGAAGACCGCCCGGCGAGCCCGGCGCCGGCTGGTCCTGGGTGAAGATCGCGCCGGACAATCCACCGAACCCCTGGCTGACCAGCGACCACAGGATCAGGGCCAGCGCCGCGAGCGCGACAAGCGTCGCGAGCGCTGTCGCGCCAACGAACGCTGCATTGGCGGCACGGCGGCGGGCGGAGCGCGCGCTCATCTCTTGTCGCCCGCCAGCAGCACGCGCGCGACCGCCAGCACCGCAAAGGTGATGACGAACAGCACCAGCCCCAGCGCGATCAGCGAGGCGGTATGCAGCTCGCCGGTCGCTTCGGTGAACTCGTTGGCGATGGTCGATGCGATCGTCGAGCCGGCGCCGAACAGCGAATGCGGCAGGCCATGGGCGTTGCCGATGATGAAGGTGACGGCCATCGTTTCGCCCAGCGCGCGGCCGAGGCCCAGCATCACCACGCCGACGACGCCGCGTCGCACATAGGGAACGATCACCCTCGCGACCGCTTCGAACGAAGTGCTGCCAAGGCCGAACGCGGCTTCGCGCACCTGCGCCGGGACGGACAGGAACAGCTCGCGGAACACGGCGGCCATGTAGGGCAGGATCATTACCGCCAGAATCACCGAGGCAGTGAAGATGTTGGCGCCGCTCGCCCCGCCGACATGCGCGGCGAACCAGGGCGCGAACACGAACAGTCCCCACATGCCGTAGACGATCGATGGAATCCCGGCGAGCAACTCCACCGCGACGGCGATCGGCTGCGCCAGCCGCTTCGGACAGAATTCGGTCAGGAACACCGCGACGCCCATCGCCAGCGGCAGCGCGAACAGCAGCGCCAGGAATCCGGTGACAAGCGTCCCGACGATCGGACCCGCGGCCCCATAGAAGTCGGTGACCGGGTTCCATTCGGCCGTGACGAAAAAGCGCCAGCCGAACGCCTTGAACGCCGGCCAGCCGCCGATCGCGAGCGAGATCACCAAGCCGGCCAGCGCCGCCAGCAGCAAGGTCGCAGCCCCGAAGCAGGCGGCGCGGAACAGATACTCGTCCCAGCGCATCGCCTGCCTCGCGATCGCCCGTTCCGTGCGCAGGTTCGCCGCGCTTACGCGCATCGCATGCGTGGCCATTTCGCGAACCTATTTCGCCGGCCAGACCGGCTTGCCGCCGGCGGTGATCTCGCTGGCCCATTGCTTGCGGACCAGGTCTTTCACGGCGGCGGGGAGCGGCACGTAGTCGAGCTTCGCGGCGGCCGCGTCGCCATTGGCGTAGGCCCAGTCGAAGAACTTCAGCACCGCCTGTGCGGTCGTCGCGCCCTGTTGCTGCTTGTGGAGCAGGATGAAAGTCGCGCCTGTGATTGGCCAGGCGCCGGCGCCGGGCTGGTCGAGCAGCAGCAGATAGTTGCCGGGCGCGTTCGCCCAGTCCGCGCCTGCCGCCGCCGCGCCGAAACTCGCGGCATCCGGCGCGACGAAGCTGCCGGCCTTGTTCTTCATCAGCGCAAAGCTGGTCCCGTTCTGGCTGGCATAGGCATATTCGACATAGCCGATCGAGCCCGCCGTCTGCTTCACGAAGGCGGCGACGCCGTCATTGCCCTTGCCGGCAAGGCCGGTCGGCCAGGCGATCGAATCGCTCGCGCCCGCCTTCTGCGCCCATTCCGGGCTCTGGCCCGACAGATAGGTCGTGAACAGGAAAGTCGTGCCCGAACCGTCCGAACGGTGGACGACGGTGATCGGCCTGGCCGGAAGCGGAATGCCCGGATTGATCGAAGCGATCGCCGGGTCGTTCCAGCTCTTGACCTTGCCCAGATAGATGTCGGCAAGCAGCGGGCCGGTCAGCTTCAGCTGCCCCGGCTTCAGCCCCTCGACATTCAGGATCGGCACCACGCCGCCGATCACGGTCGGGAACTGATACAGCCCCGCCTTTTGCAGCTCGTCCGGCTTCAGCGGCTTGTCGGTCGCGCCGAAATCGACGGTGCCTGCCTTGATCTGCTTGATGCCGCCGCCGGAGCCGATCGCCTGGTAATTGAGGCCGACCTTGGTCGCCTGGCGATAGCCTTCCGACCATTTCTGATAGATCGAGGCAGGGAACGTCGCGCCCGCCCCCGAAATCGCCCGCGTGTCGCCGCCCGAACCGCCACAGCCCGCCAGCAATGTCATCGCGGCTGCCACACCCAAAATCCTGTTCATCGATACGTCCCTGCTGAAAGAGCAGATCGGCCCGTATGACGATCATGTGACTCTGGTGTGACAGTCGATCAGGCGTCGAGCACCGCGCGGAGCTTGCGGGCAAGCTGCTCGATCGTGAACGGCTTGGGAATGAAGAACACGTCGCTGTCGACGACGCCGTTATGGACGACTGCGTTGCGGGTATAGCCGGTGGTGTAGAGCACCGGCAGCTCGGGCCGCAATGCACGCGCCTTGTCGGCAAGCTGACGCCCGTTGATGTCCGGCATCACCACGTCGGTGAACAGCAGCCGGATATCGTCGCGCGCGCGGACATGGCCGAGCGCCTCCTCGCCGCCTCCGGCTTCGATCACCTCGTAGCCGAGCTCCTGCAGCGCATCGACCGACATGCGGCGGACCTGATCCTCGTCCTCGACCACCAGGATCAGCTCGCCGGGCCGGCCGCGCGGAAGATCGACCGCGGCTTGCGAGGCGGCAGCGACTTCGGCGGCGCCGAAATAGCGCGGCAGGTAGATCTTCACCGCGGTGCCCTGCCCGACTTCGGAGTAGATCTTCACATGGCCGCCCGACTGGCGGACGAAGCCATAGACCTGCGCGAGCCCCAGGCCGGTGCCCTTGCCGACCGACTTGGTCGTGAAGAACGGCTCGAACGCGCGCTCGATCACGTCCTGCGGCATGCCCGGGCCATTGTCGCTGATCACGATCGTCGAATACTGGCCGGATGCGACGCCCGAATGGCGCGCGGCATAATCGTCGTCGAGATGGCAATTGAGCGTCTCGATCGTCAGCCGGCCCTTGCCGTCCATCGCGTCGCGGGCATTGACGCAGAGATTGAGGATGGCGTTCTCGAGCTGGCCGGGATCGGCGTGGGTGCGCCACAGCCCGCCGGCAAGCACGGTCTCGATCACGATGCCTTCGCCAAGCGTGCGGCGCAGCAGCTCGGACATGTTGGCGACCATCTGGTTCGGATCGATCGGCTGCGGCTGGAGCGGCGAGCGCCGCGCGAAGGCGAGCAGCCGCTTGGTCAGCGCCGCGGCGCGGTTCGCCCCTTCCAGCGCATGCGCGATCGCGGTGCGCGCCCGTTCGGGGCTGGTCGAGAAGCGGCGCTCGGCGATGTCGAGGCTGCCGATCACGATCGCCAGCATGTTATTAAAGTCGTGCGCGATGCCGCCGGTCAGCTGGCCGATCGATTCCATTTTCTGGACCTGGCGGAGCTCGTTTTCCGCCTTTTCGCGCTGCGCCATCTGCTGGATCAGTTCCTCGTTAGTATCCTGCAGCTCGCGGTTGGCGCGGCGCAGCGCGGCCTGCGACAGCCCAAGGATCAGGACGACGAGCGCCGCCATCACGGCGAGGATCGCGATCAGCGCATAGCGGCTTAGACGTCGGGACAGGGGCTCCAGCTGGCTGACCAGATAGGCAGTGCCGATCTTGCGGCCGCCGCTGACGATATCGGCGGCCCCGACCGAGTAATTGCCGCTCGGCGGACTACGCGGGAGCACCCTCGGCATCGCGTAGTTCTCCATTGCGATGCCGGCCATCAGCTGCCGGTCAGACGTATAAACCCCGACGCCTCGCGTGGCGGGGTCGACGCGGAACGGCGCCAGCGCCTCGCGCACGGCCTCTGTGTCGCCGAAATCGACGGCCGCGGTGACGCTGGCGGCGAGGATGCCAGCCCGCACCTGAACGCGCTGCTGCTGCTGGAAACGATAGTCGCTGTCCGCCTGCGTCACGACCAACAGGCCGAACAGCAGCAGGATGCCTGCCAGAACCGAGCCCGCGGCGCGGGGCAGGCGCTGCCAGCGCTCCTTCACCGGCCGCGCGCCCGCACGCCCAGGGCCAGCGCCAGCAGCTTTGACGAAATGTCCAGCCGGCTTTGTGCCGCCTCCCGGTCGTCGATGTAAAAGCGCACCCGGTTCTGCGCGATCTGGAAATGGATCATGCCGCGTGCATTGCTCTCCCGGCTGTCGGTCACAGTCAAGACGGGCGCGGAACGAAGCGCGGCGAGAGCGCCCGCCACGGATTGACGGGACGAGCCGGCCAGATACGCGATCGAGCAGCCGGATCCGCGATCGACGCTGTCGAGCTTGCGCACGACCAAGGGGCGCCCGTCGATCTGCTGGCCGGCGACGGCGCGGTCGAGCGCATTGCCGAGCGCGTCGTTACCGACAGCGCAGATCACGATCGGTCCGCCGGCGTCCGGCCAAGTCACATAGGCGCCGAATTTGGCCAGGAAGGCAGCCTTGATCGCCGTCTCGCTTGCGCTCTGGGCGTGCGAGATCGCAGGCGCAAGCAGCGCGACCGGCAGCAGCCAGGAGGCGAGCCGCAGCCTCAAAATCCGAACCGCGCGCCCAGATAGACGATACGGGGAATCAGCTGGCCGCGATTGACGTCTTCGCTCTCCGGCCGCTCGTCATGGAACAGATTGCTGCCCGCGACATACAGTTCGACCGCCGGCGAAACGCGCCAGCCGAGCCGCGCATCGGCGTCGGTATAGGCGGGAACCTTGGGATTGGGTCGGCTGCCGTAGCGCCGTATCTGCACGTCGAGAGCCAGTGACGGCGTAAAGTCGAACCGGGAGCCTAGCTGCACATGGTAGTCCGGATCGTTGCCGAGCGACACGAAATTACCGGCATCGATCTCGCCTGGCTTCAGGTGGAAGCTCTTGTGGAGCGTGGAAATGCCCGCGCTGAGCCGCCACCAGTCAGTCAGCTGGGCGGTACCCCACGCTTCGACCCCCCAGGTGTGGCCCTTGATGCCATTCGCCAGCCGGAACGGAATTACCGTGACGGGCGTCGTCTTGGTCGACCGAAGGTCATTATAGAGATTGTAGAAAGCGGCGACCGACAGCGACAGGTTCCGCGTCGGCTGACCACGATAACCGGCCTCAAGCGCCGTCAACTTCTCCGCCTGGAACATGCCGCCTTCGAGAAAAGACAGGCCACTGGCCGGATCGATGGCGGTAAGGTCGCGATCGATCCGCGACGGCTCGCGCAAAGCACGCGCTGCCGATGCGTAGAGCAAGTGGTCGGGCGTCGGCTGCCATGCGAGGCGCACGCTCGGCAGCAACTCTGCACCGGTAAAAGTCGTCTTCTCGACCTTCAGGCCCGCGGTCACCGCCACGCCGCCGCCCAAATCGATCCTGTCCTGCGCGAAGGCGTTGTAGATCCATAGCGTCTTCGACTGCGGCACCAGCTGAAACTGATTGGCATTGTTGACGAATTTGTCGTCGATCATGCGCGCGCCGGCGCCGATCACGATCGAATGGACGCCATCGGTGCGGTTGTGCTGAACCGACAGGTCGCTCATCTCGAGCCGGTCGAACACCAATGAAAACTGACGGGCAAAGCGGCTGTAATAGCCCTGGATCTCCGTCTGCGCCCCGTCGTCATGGGTGTGCGTCCAGCGGCCAAGAATGTTCTGGCCGTCATCGCCGTCTTCGGGACCGTTGTCGTAATAGTGCTTGAAGACGTCGCCCTGTAGCGTGAACTGGTCGGAGCCGCCGCCGAAATCTGACCGGAACCCGGTCTGCCAGCCTTCGCCTCCGTCGGCGATCACACGTCCTTGCGACGAGGGGAAGCCCTGCCGGTTCCAGCCTTCGGCATAGACACGGATCGCGCCGTTCGCGCCGATCGGGGCGCCGTAGCGGATCAGCCCGGTCTGCTCGCGGTTGCCCGCCGTCCCGCGCGCCAGCACGCCGATCGTGTCCCGCGCATCCTTGGTGGTGATGTTGATGACGCCGTTGACTGCATTGGCGCCGTACAGTGTGCCGCCGGGGCCGCTGATCACCTCGATGCGGTCGATATCCTCCAGCGGCGTGTCGAACAGGTCCCAGAACACGCTGTCCGCGAGCGTCGAATAGATGCTGCGACCGTCGATCTGGACGAGCAGCTTGTTGGCGGTCTCATAGCCCTGGAAGCCGCGCGCGGTGACGGCATATTGCCGGGCATCGACGCGCTGGACGTCGAGATTGGGCGCGAGCCGCAGCACTTCGGGCAGCGACGTCGCCCCCTGGCGCAAGATGTCCTGATTGGTGATGACGTAGAGCGCGGCCGGCGCCCCGCTCAGCGGCTCCTCGCGCTTGCCGGCCGAGGTGACCGTCAGGTGCGTCAGCTCCTCGATCGAATAATTCTGCAGGTCGGCCTGATCGGGCGCCGCCGCGGCAGCGGTTAGCGCGAAACCGGCCAAAATGGGCCAAGCCAATGGTATTGCTCCCCTTTCTGCGCCCAGCCATTGAAGCAGCTTCGGCGCCCGTCAAGCGCTAACTTACCGGAATGAAAACTGAATGAGCCCCCACCCCGCGCCGTAACGCCGCAGAAACGAACACGTTCCTCTGTATCAGCTCAGCAATGAGACCAGACCGTACGTCACCGCCGCGATGATTGCGGCGCACGGCAGCGTTATGAACCAGGCGATGACGATGTTGCCGGCGACGTTCCAGCGTACCGCCGACAGCCGGCGCGAGGCGCCGACGCCGACGATCGCGCCGGTGATGGTGTGGGTGGTCGAGACGGGAATGCCGCCCATCGTCGCCATGAACAGCGTGATCGCGCCGCCCGTTTCGGCGCAGAAGCCCTGCGGCGGCGTCAGCCGGGTGATCTTCGATCCCATCGTGTGGACGATCCGCCAGCCGCCGAACAGCGTGCCGAGCGCCATCGCCGCCTGGCAGGAGAGGACGACCCACAGAGGCACGCTGAACTCGCCGCCCAACAGTCCCTGCGAATAGAGCAGCACCGCGATGATCCCCATCGTCTTCTGCGCATCGTTGCCGCCATGCCCCAACGAGTAGAGCGCGGCCGAGACGAGCTGCAGGCGGCGATAGCGGCGGTCTACTCCCATCGGCGTCAGGCGGATGCTCGTCCAGGCGACGATCAGCACGATGATCAGCGCCAGCATCAGCCCGACCGCGGGCGACACGAAGATCGCCGCCACCGTCTTGATTACGCCCGACCAGACGATCGCGCTGAGACCCGTCTTGGCGAGACCGGCGCCGATCAGCCCGCCGATCAGCGCATGGCTGCTGCTCGACGGTATGCCCAGCCCCCAGGTGATCAGGTTCCAGGATATGGCGCCGGTCAGCGCAGCGAAGATCACCGCGGCGTCGACCACGTTGGCGTCGATGATCCCCTTGCCCACCGTGTTGGCGACGTGGAGGCCGAAGAACAGGAAGGCGATGAAGTTGAAGAATGCCGCCCAAATGACGGCATAATGCGGCTTGAGGACGCGCGTCGAAACGACGGTCGCGATCGAATTGGCGGCGTCGTGCAGGCCGTTCAGGAAATCGAACGCCAGCGCGACCCCGATCAGCGCGACCAGCAGCGGAAAAGCGATGGTCATGCGGCCTCAGGCGTGATCGATCACGAGACCCTGGATCTCGTTCGCCACGTCCTCGAATTTATCGACGATCCGTTCAAGGTGGGAATAGATCTCCTTGCAGACGATGAACGCCATCGGATCTTCCCTGCATGCCTTGAACAGCGCCTTCAGGCCCTGGTCGTGGATATGATCGGCATGGCCCTCGATCTGGATCAGCCGTCCGGTCAGCTCGTGCAGCCGGCCGGCATTCTTCCCCAAGGACCGCAGCAGCGGCACCGCTTCGGCGACGATCCGCGCGGCCTCGACGATGATCCCGGCCATGTCGCGCATATGCGGCTCGAACGTCGTGACGCCGTAAAGGCTGATCACGTTGGCAGTCTGGTTCATCTGGTCGATCGCATCGTCCATCACGCCGATCAGATCCGTGATGGCACTGCGGTCGAACGGCGTGACGAACACGCGCCGCACGTCCTGCAGGACGTCGCGGGTGATGTCGTCCGCTTCATGCTCGCGCCGCACGATCTCCTCGATCAGCTCGGGGATCGCCCCTTCGCCGTGCAGCAGCCGCGCCAGCGCGTCGGCGCCGCCGACAAGGGTCTGCGCATGCGCCTCGAACAATTCGAAGAACCGTCCCTGCGCCGGCATCAATTTGTGAAACCATCCCAGCACCGGAAGGCGCCTCCTAACCTGTGTCTGCAGTGCCGGCAGGACCCGGCTCGCGAGGCCTGATGGCGCAGGCGGCGCGCGGAATCCAGCGATGAGTCGCTTGAGCTCCGGTTCGTCCACAGCCGCGGCGGCCTCGGCGAGGGAGAACCAGCGCCTCGTCCGCTCGGCGCGCTCGGGCCAATCGTCGAGTTCCTCGACCACCGCCAGCGGATAGAGCGTGGCCCCGACCTGCTTCGACAGCCGTGCGCGCCTGGTCTTCCAATACATGAACACGCCCAGCGCCGTCGGGCACGGAATGCCGCGCACCCCCGCTTCCTCGAACGCCTCCACGGCGGCCGCTTCATGCCCTGACAGCCCGCGCATCGGATTGCCCTTGGGCACGACCCAGCGGCCGGTATCGCGCGAGGTGATCAGCAGAACCTCGGCAGCTCCGTCGTCCGCTATGCGATAAGGAAGGGCAGCAATTTGCTGAATGGCGCGGCTCCGTCGTGCGAAGCGGCCAATACGACTCTTTTGTGACGACGTTCAACAGCGGGCGATCAGCCCTCGGCCGTCTCCGACAGGATCATCGCGCCGAAGCGCCAGCCGAGCACCCAGCGCACTTCTGCGCGGACGTGCCCGCGCCCGGGAATCCGCACCTCGACAATCGAGCCGAGCCGTACTTTTTCCTCGCATTCGGCCATGAAGCCGCCTTCGGACATGTTCGCGACGCGGCCCATCAGCTCGCGGCCGCAATCGTCCTCGACCACGACCTCGACGTCGCACTCCCAGCGGGGCGCCCTGCGGACATAGCGGACAGCATTGGCGGCCGACATCGCGGATTCTCCGGAACTAGAAGTGGAAGGACACGCCGCCCGAAAAGGCCCAGGGGTCGAGCTTGGTCTTGCCCTCGACGGGCAGGCCCTGGAACGTGCCATATGCCTTGGGCCGGAGGAACGCCTTCTTCGCATCGGCGAAGATGCCCCAGCGGTCGTTGACCATGAACTCCGCGCCGGCCTCGAAGGCCGGGCCGAGATCGTTGTCGACCTTCAGGTTCTGGAACGCGCCGTCCTTGGTGTCGAACACGATCATGTAGCTGAGGCCGGCGCCGATATACGGGCGGATACGGCCGCTGCGCGTCGGATGATATTGCAGCGTCAGCATGGTCGGGCCGTAGGTGACTTCGCCCAGCTTCGGCAGCGCGCCGATCGAGCCCGCGCCGAACACGTCGATCGACGGCGGCAGGCCCAGCGTCGCGTTGATTGCGATGTTCGGGGTCAGGAAACGCCCGATCTGGACCGAGACCGTGTGGTGCTCGAAGGTCGACATGCCCGCGCCCGGATATGGCGCGCCGGCGACCGACAGGTCGAGCTTGTCGGCGAGGCTGAGATTCGTGAGACCCGCCTTCAGGACCCATTTCGTCTCGTCGGTTGCGATCGGCTGGCTCGAAGCGCCACCTGCCGCGCCGAAGCGAGCGGTCAGGCCGACCTGGATCGTCAGCGGATCGAGCTCCGCCTTCGCATCGACGTCGGCGAAGGTGGTGAATGTCGCGTCGAGCGGGAGCTTGCCGCTGGCCTTGGTGTCGTAGAAAGCCTTGCGCACTTCAGCAAACACGCCCCAGCGATCGGAGATCGCCACATCGACGCCCGCCTGGACATAGGGTCCGCTGGCGTTCTTGATGTCCAGACCGACGGCCAGCGCGTCGCGCTCCTGCGTCGTGAAATGGCGCACAAAGCCGCCGCCGACATAGGGCGAAACCTGGCCGTTGAACGGGTGCAGGCTGGCGCCGACCGTCACCATCGTGAATTCGTCGTCGCCCAGATTGGGCGTGCCGGCGAGCGAGCCGGCCGGGATGTTGTTGGTGGTCGCCGGCGTCGAAATCGACGCCTCCAGCGCAACATGATCCATGACGTAATAGCCGCCGGTCAGCACGCCGTGAAAGGTGTCGCGGGTCTTGTAGTCGGCCGCCGGGTCGACGACGCCGTTGGTCTTGATCGTGCCCTTGTCGACCAGCTTGGTACGCGCTGCGCCGACACGGACGAACGCCTCGCCCTTTTCCTGCGCCAGCGCCGGTGCCGATGCGATCAGACCAGCCAGACAAGCTCCAGCCAGCGCGACGACCCGATACTTCATCTTACGAAATCCTTTCGCCAGCGGAATTAGCTGGACGGGGTAAAAATGCTGTAAAGCCTAAGCGGCGAGCGGCCCGCGCCGGCGCTCGGCCGGAGCTTCGGGACGCTGCGCTTCCGGTTCGACGAAATGCGTCGGCAGCGGGCGGTCCCGGTCGAGCGTCCCGAGCGACGTCGTCCCTTCCTCGAGCGCGCGCAGATCCTCGGCGGCGTCGGCGGCGGCGGTCGCCAGCCGGTGGACCGCATCGACGATGTCGTGCTGGCTGTGACGCGCCATGACCTGCAGCCGGAACCGCGCCTGGCCCTTGGGGACCGCCGGGAACTCGACCAGGTTGGCGAGCATGCCGAGCGACGGCAGGCGGCGGCTGGTCAGCCGTGCGAGCGCCTCGCTGCCCATCTTCACGCAGACGATCGCCGACGGGTCGCCATAGGTTTCGAGGCCGCAGCCGTTCAGCAGGCTGCGAAGCATCAGGATATTGTCCATCAGCTTGCGGCGGAGCGCCGCGCCTTCGTCCGACGAGACGATGTCGAAGGCCTTGCCGACGATCGCGGCGTTGGCCGGCGACATCGCGTTCGAGAAGGTGTTGGGCGAGCTGTAGTAGCGCAGATATTCCTTCACGCTCCGCCCGCGCGAAGCGACGAAGCCGCCATTCGACGCGAAGGTCTTGGAGAAGCTGCCCATCACCACGTCGACCTTGCCGAGCATGTCCTGCATCTCGATGAAGCCGCGGCCGGTCGGGCCGAGGTTGCCGAGATCGTGGGCCACATCGACGACCAGCGTCGCGCCGAATTCATATGCGAGCTGCTGCAGCTCGGCGATGTCCGGCGTGTCCGAATCCATCGAGAACAGGCTTTCGGTGACGAGCAGGATGCCGTTTTCGGTGTCGGACGCGCGGATCTTCGCCAGCTTCTGGCGGACACCTTCGACCTGGTTGTGCCGGAACAGGTGGATATTGCGTGTCGCGGCCTGCGCGCCTTCCTGAAGGCAGGCGTGGCTGAGCGCGTCCATCACGATATGGTCGTTCGGGCGCACCAGCCCCTTGATCACGCCGAAGCCGGCGGCCCAGCCGGTGGGGAACAGCGCGACATGCTGATAGCCCAGGAACGCGCCGATCTTCCGCTCTAGCGCGATCGACAGCGACGTGTTGCCGACCAAGGCGGGAGACCCGGCGCTGTGCACGCCGAACTCGCGCATCGTCTCGATCGCGACTTCCAGGATCGCTGGATGCGAAGACAGGCTCAGATAATCCTGGCTTGCGAAGTTCACGCCTTCGAACAGCGAACCTTCGTCGGTGCGCGCGGTGCAGCGGCTGTGTGCGCCGAGCTCGGTCGAGCGGCCCAGCGGCCACACGCCGGCGGCACGGCGCGCCTGCTGCCAGTCGTAAAAGGCGTCCACGCGCGCGAGCAGGTCGGAGCCGGGCAGGTAACGGAAGTCGCGCATACTGCCATCGAGCGCCCCGAACACAGGCGCGTTGCCGTTACCGTTCATTTCTTTGGCCCCATGAATAGAAAGCGAAAATCACGCTTAACGGCCGATTCGTAATGATCGCCGACCAGGAATGGTTAGCGCGCGTGTAACTCTATCTTGCGGATCAGGTCCGGCAGCGAGACCGGCTTGGTCTCGAAGTCGACGCAGCCGACCTCGACGCTCTTCAGCCGGTCGCTTTCGAGTGCGTGCGCGGTGAGCGCGATCACCGGAATGTTCTGGGTACGATCGTCGCCGCGCAGCGCGAGCGTCGCTTCCCAGCCGTCCATGTCGCCCAGGGCCACGTCCATCAGGATGATGTCCGGCTGGCCGGCGATCGCCATTTCGATGCCCTGCGGACCGTCGACCGCGCATTCGACTGCATAGCCGTTCCGCTCAAGGCGGCGGCGCAGCATGTCGCGGTTGAGCTCATTGTCTTCGACGATCAGGATTTTGGTCATGTCTGGGCTCTTGTCGGTCACGCGGCGAGCGGCTGCTGATTGGGGACGCTGTGCTCCGGAAGCGTGAGCACGGTTGCCGGGCGGCCGTTGTCGAGCGTCGTGGACGCGATCGTCCCGCCCAGCAGCTCGGCGAATTTATAGGCCAGCGCGATCTCGATCCCGGTCCCGCCATATTTGGTGGGCGAGGTATCGTCGCCATGCTCGAACATTTCGCGAATGATCACGATCGGCCGCGCGACCCCTTCTTCGGTCATGTCGACGAAAGTGAACCGGATCGAATTGTCCGGTCCGCCCTCGCACCCGAGCGCCAGCCTGCCCTTGCCGTCCTGGCTGGCGATGCCGCTGACCAGATGCCGCACGGCGGAACCCGTCGCGGTCCAGTCCAGCAGCACCGATCGGTTCAACCCGTCGCCGCCAGCAACCTCGACCTGATAGCCGCCGATCGACGGGGCGAGATCGTCGAGCCAGGCGCCGAGATGGTCGGCACATGATCCCAGCGTAGCATGGATCGGCATCTTGCCGGCTTCGATGCGCGAATAGGAAAGAATATCGTCGATAAGCCGCAACAGGTCGGAGCCCGCCTTGTGGACGTGGCTCAGGTCCTTGACGGTGGCTTCGTCATTCTCGTCGTCGGCCTCTTCGAGCAGCAGCTGGCTGTAGCCGATGATCGCGTTCAGCGGCGTGCGCAGCTCATGGCTCATGCCCGCGACGAAGTCCGCCTTGGCCGTGCTCGCCTGGTTGGCGGCCGCCGTCAGGTTGCGCAGATTGTCGGAGGTGGAGACGAGCGAGTTCAGCTCGCGCGTGAACTCGCGCTGCTCATGGAACATCTTGGCGAAATAGAGCGACATCATCGCGAAATAGATCGCCACGCTCGCCATCGAGATCATGCCGATCACCTGGAAGTCCTTGAGCTCGACCGCCGGCATCGGCTCGCCGCTGAAGCAGCGCGCCAGGAACATGCCCGAGCTGCCGAAGATCTGGACCAGCAGCAGGTTTCGCACCCATCCGACCGGCGGCAGATACAGAAAGGCCAGCAGCGGAAAGATCAGCAGCCAGGGCAGAAACGGCGAGCTGACGCCGCCATAGCTGTAGCAGGCCCAGAGCACGCAGAAGATCAGGTTCTGCACCGACAGGAAAGCGAGCAGCTGGTAACGCCCGGTCGCCCTCAGAGCGAACGGATAAGCCCAGAACGCAAGGATCGACAGGAAGAAGACGACCGCCCGGTAATCGCGCGAGATGCCGGTGACGACCAGATACAACGGAATCGTGTTGCCGAGGATCGGGCCGAACACATGGCTCAGCATGAACATGCGCGCGCGGCGGTGCGCTTCGGTGTTCACCCGCATTTCCGGCGGGATGAAATGATCGAGCAAGCCGCTGAGGCTGAAGGCCGGTAGCCTTGGTTTCGCCAATTGCATTGCCTTGCGCCTGTTCCGATCGAGCCGGCGACATCCCCTCAGAAAAGAAGGTCAATCGCCCATTCGGCATCCGATTAGGGCGAACCCCTTAAATGCGCGTTAAGCGCGTCATTCGCTGTTTCTTAAGCATCGCGCTCTATCGCAGGCCCGATCCTCAGGGGCCCCAGATGCATAAGCCGATCTACCGCATCATTGACTGGTTCATCCCGGCGGCGATGCTGGAAAGCGATTCCGATCGCTTGATGGCGCGCACGTTCGTGATGCTGCACCTGGCGGGCCCGCTGATGGGCCACAGCGTCACATTCTTCCTGGCCCGCACCGCGGCCGGAGCGACCTGGCAATTCTGGGTGACCGAGGGGATGGTCGCCGGCTTTTTCGGCATCCCATTCCTGCTGCGCGCGAGCGGGAGCATGCGGCTGCCGGCAATGACCAGCGTGCAGATGCTGGTCGGGCTGAGCCTGTTCGGCTCGTTCTCCTTCGGCGGGATCAGCTCGCCGCTGCTGCCCTGGTTCCTGATCGCGATGGTGCTGGGCTTTTTCTATCTGTCGGAATCGATCAAGCTGGTGCTGACCGGCATCGCGCTGCAGCTCGGCCTCTTCATGGCGACCCGCTTCTTCTACGGCCAATTCCCGACGCTGCTGCCGGCGGAAGACCTGCAGATGGCGAACACCTTCTCGATCCTCGCCGCGCTGACCTACATGACGATCCTGGCGCTGTTCTACGAAACGGTGATGCGGATCAGCCTCAGCCTGGAACAGGAGACGATCGACCAGCGCGGCAAGCTCGAACTCGTGCGCGAGGCGATGGAAGCGGCCGAGCTCGCCAGCAAGCGCAAGTCGATCTTCCTCGCCAAGATGAGCCACGAGCTGCGCACGCCGCTGAACGCCGTGATCGGCTATGCCGAGATGCTGCGGGAGAATTTCCAGGATCAGGCGGACGCCAGCCGCAAGATGCAGGACCTGGACCGCATCCATGCCGCCGGCCGCCACCTGCTCGCGCTCGTCAACAATGTGCTCGACCTGTCGTCGATCGAGGCGAACCGGCTGGAGCTGATGACCGAGCCGGTCAATGTTACGTCGCTGATCAACGAAGTGATCGCGACCGCCTCCCCGCTCGTCACCAAGCGCGACAATCGCATGATCGTGAACATGCCCGAGGATCTGGGCACGATCGAGCTCGACGCGCTGAAGGTCCGGCAGTCGCTGCTCAATCTGCTCAGCAACGCCGCCAAGTTCACGACCAAGGGCACGATCATGCTGACCGTGCTGCGCCGCACGACCGGCGGCCGCGACTTTCTGTCGCTGGACGTGACCGACAATGGCATCGGCATGAGCGAGGAAGGATTGCGCCGCATCTTCGAGGATTTCAGCCAGGCCGAGAACGACACCGTCAGCAAGTTCGGCGGCACCGGCCTCGGCCTCGCGCTGACCAAGCGCTTCTGCCAGATGATGGCCGGCACCATCGACGTGCGCTCGGAGCGCGGCGTCGGCACCAGCTTCACCATCCAGATCCCGATCGTCGTGTCGCGGCACGACGCCGAAACCACGCCGCCAGCCAAGCCCGGCATGGCGGGAAAGGCGGCGTGATGCCGCAGAACATAATGGGCCGCCTGTCATGAAGCTTGAGAAAGTCGACGATCTGAACGCGCGGCCTCGGCTGCTCAGCGCGGTGCGGCGTTCGATCGCGGGGCCGACGCTGGCCGCGGCGCTGGCCGGGGTCGCGGCAGCCGCAACGGCAGGCGCGCTTTCCGCTGCCGCGCCGTGGCAGGAGCTGGCGGCGGCGCTGGCGTTCGGCGGGGCTGCGGCCGTGCTGGCCTGCTGGTTCGTTTCCGGCGCGATCGCGCGGCTCGTCACCGGCCCGGTCGAGCTGCTGCTCGATCAGCTCGACGACAGCGATCTCGACAATTTCCGCTGGCGGCGCGGCCAGGCGATGAGCCGCGCGCAGATCGAAGCCGATGTGAAACTGCTCCGGCGCCGGAGTCGCGAGATCATGCGCCGGTCGCGGACCCTCATCGACGAGCTGGAGCGCGCGCGCGAGCAGGCCAACCACCAGAATCTCGCCAAATCGCAGTTCCTTGCCAAGATGAGCCACGAGCTGCGCACGCCGCTGAACGCGATCCTGGGCTATGCGATGCTGCTGCACGAGGACGCCAGCGAAGCTGGCCAGGCTTCGGCGATGGCGGACCTGGACCGCATCCAGCAGGCGGGGCGCACGCTGCTGGCGCTGATTAACGACATTCTCGACCTCTCCAAGATCGACGCCGGCCGGATGACGGTCGAGCGATCGGCGATCGACGTGCACGCGCTCGCCGCAGCCGTCGCCGCTGCCTGCGGTGCCGGCGACCCGCCGAACGGCAACCGTTTCGAGCTGGCCGTCGATCCGGCGATCACCATCATGATCGGCGATGCGGCCAAGGTGCGCCGCTGCCTGATCAACCTGCTCGGCAACGCCTTCAAATTCACCCACGACGGCCTTGTCAGGCTTTCAGTCTCGCAACCCGAGCGGAGCGGATCGTCCTGGATCGAATTCGCGGTGTCGGACACCGGCATCGGGATCGCGCCGGACAATGTCGCCGGGCTGTTCGACGAGTTCCGGCAGCTGGACGGAGGCGCCACGCGCCAGTTCAGCGGCGCCGGGCTGGGTCTCGCGATCGCCAAGCGCCTCGCCACGCTGATGGGCGGCGACTGCACGGTCGAGAGCGCGGCCGGCGAAGGATCGACCTTCCGCATCCTCCTGCCGCTCGGCGACTCCGCTCCCCGCGCCGAGGATTCCTCAGGGACTCCCGCCGCCGATCCCGCCGGCACGCTGGTGCGAACGCCCAGCGCCGAGCACACCGCGATGGTCGTCGACGACGACGAAGCGACGATCGAGCTGATGCAGCGCTGGCTGGTGCGCATGGGCTATAATGTGGTTTCGACCGCAAGTGCGGACGGCGTGCTCGAGCTGGCGCGCACCCACCGGCCGGATTTCATCCTGCTCGACGTGCTGCTGCCGGGCCGCTCCGGCTATGAAGTGCTCGAAGAGCTGCGCGCCGATCCGGACGTCGGCCATATTCCGACGATCCTGATCACGGTCGAAGACGACCGTGCGCGCGGATTGCAGGCGGGCGCCACCGACTATCTGAGGAAGCCGATCACCGCGCACCAGCTGCGCAGCGTCCTCGACGTCTATCGCCTGCGCGCGACAGGCGAAGTGCTCGTCATCGACGACGATGACGATTCGGCCGAGTTGCTCGCGCGGAGCGTCGCGCAGGTGGGCTTTTCGGCCCGCCGCGCCACCGACGGCGCCGAAGGCCTCGCGATGGCTGCCGAGATGCGGCCCGATGCGATCGTGCTGGACCTGGCGATGCCGGTCATGAACGGCTTCGAGGTGCTCGACCAGCTCGCGACCGCCGAGGAACTGCGCGACGTGCCGCTGATCGTCGTTTCCGGCTGCGACATCACGATCGAGGAACATCGGCGTCTCGCCGCTGCGGGCCATCGCTTCTTTCCGAAGGCGGCGTCGACACCGCGTGAAATTGCCCAATCCCTGAAGGAGTTGGTGCTATGAGCGTTCCCGTTTCATCGGCACCGCCGAAGACCGTCCTGATCGTCGATGACGTCGAGGACAATCGCATCCTGCTGGACCGGGCGCTGAAATCGAGCGGCTACGTGACCGTGCACGCCGAAAGCGGGCGCGAGGCGCTGTCGCTGATCTCGCGGCAGATGCCGGACATCGTGCTGCTCGACTGGATGATGCCGGGATTCTCCGGGCTCGAGACGCTGCGCGCGATCCGCGAGACGCATCCGAAGACACGCCTTCCCGTCATCATGTGCACCGCGATGGGCGAGGAAATGTCGGTGGTGACGGCGATCAATGAGGGCGCCAACGACTATATGCTGAAGCCGATCAGCCTTGCGATCCTGCGCGCCCGCATGTCGGTGCACCTGGACCAGCGCGACGCGATGGATTCGCTGACGACCGAAAAAATGCATGCCGAGCGCCAGCTTGGCGAGCGGACGCGCGAGATGCTGACGGCCATCGCGCGGGACCGCGAAAATGCTCCAGCGGCGAACGGGGTGAACCGCTGAACATGATTTTGCCTTTCCTGAAGAACGACACCCTTCGATTGCCCGACCTGCGCACGACAGGCTCGCTGGCGGCCGTGCTGCTGTCGGCTGCGGCGCTGATCCTGGACCGCAGCCAGTTGGTGGGCGTGTCCGCGCTCGCGCTTGCCGCAGGGCTCGGCACGCTTACGGGACTGGCAGGACTGGCTGCTGCCGGCGCACGCAGCCGCAACCAGGCGCGCCTGCTCGCCGAAACCAACGAACAGCTCCGCAGCCTGCTTCACATCGATCAGCTGACCGGGTTGATGAACAGGTCCGCCTTCGACGCGGCGCTCGACGACCCGAAGCTTGCCGAGCACGAAATGCTGATCGTGCTGTTCTTCGACCTCGATCGGTTCAAGGACGTCAACGACACCTTGGGGCACAAGGCCGGCGACGACCTGCTGCGCCAGGTCGCGCAGCGCGCCTCGGCAGCCGTCGGATCGACGATCGCGCTCGCCCGGCTGGGCGGCGACGAATTCGCGTCGGTGATCGCCTGGACCGCCGACAGCCGCCCCGAACGCTATGGCTCCGCCATCGTCGAGGCAGTCGGCGCGCCCTATCTGATCGAGGGTCATCAGGTCGAAATCGCTGCGTCAGTCGGCCTCGCCGTCGGCGACCCGACACGCTTCAATCCGCGCGAGCTGCTGCGTCGCGCCGATCTGGCGATGTATGCCGCGAAGGGATCGGCGGGCGGGCGCTTCCGGCTATTCGACGACGCCCTCGATCGTCACCAGACCCGCGAAAGCTCGGTCCGGATCGAGCTCGGAAAGGCGCTGATCGAGAACCAATTCTCCCTGCACTTCCAGCCGCTGATCGACGCGCGGACGGGCGCGTTCAGCAGCGCCGAGGCGCTCCTCCGGTCCCAATCCGCGGCGCTTCGCGACGTGACCCCGGCCGCGCTGATCGCGACCGCCGAGACCAGCGGCCAGATCAACGCGCTGACCGACTGGACGGTCGAGACGGCGCTGACCGCGATCGCGCGCCTCAAGACGTCGCCGGTCGCGGTCAACATCTCGCCGGTCTATTTCCGCAAGCCCGAGTTCGTCTCCCGGCTGATGGATAAATTGCTGCTGGCGCGCGTGCGTCCCGACCTGCTGACTGTCGAGATCACCGAAAGCGTGCTGATCGAGAATCTGGACGCCGCCCGCCAGTCGGTCGACCGGCTGCGCGAGATCGGCATGAAGGTCTTTCTCGACGATTTCGGCACCGGCTATTCGTCGCTCAGCTACCTGCAATATTTCGAGCTCGACGGGCTGAAGCTCGACAAATCGTTCCTCCGCACCGTCGGCGATCGCCGCAAGACCAACCAGATCATCCGATCGATGATCGATTTCGGCCACAGCCTCGACATGCGCGTGGTCGTGGAAGGGGTCGAGAGCGACTGGCAGGTCCGCCTGCTGCAGCTGCTCGGCTGCGACCTGCTGCAGGGCTACGAGATCGGCATGCCGATGCCGCTGGACGACCTCCTCGCCTTCCGGGAACAGACCCTGCTGCCGGCCGACGCGGCCGCGCCCAAGCCGCAGCTGGGAAAGATCAAGGTCCACCCGATCCACCCGGTGTGAGCCCCGGCGCGCCGGGCCTTGATCGATTTTGCCCGACGCTCTGATGGAGTTTTGTCGTTATCCCTGCGCCTCTCTCTGTGCCTAGCTGTGCAGGCCGAAAAAAGGAGAGGATCACATGGACGCACCGACCAGCGGCAGCCCCCTTCACAATCCCAGGAAAGAGCCGGCCGCTCTGCGCAGCCTGCTCGGCCGCACCAACCGCGACTGGTGGCCGAACCAGCTTTCATTGGAAATCCTCCATCAGCACGGGCGCTCCGGCAACCCGATGGGCGACGATTTCGACTATGCGAAGGAATTCCAGACGATCGACTATCAGGCGCTGAAACGCGACCTGACTGCGCTGATGACCGACAGCCAGCCCTGGTGGCCAGCCGATTACGGCCATTACGGTCCCTTCTTCATCCGCATGGCCTGGCACGCGGCGGGCACCTACCGCACCGGCGACGGCCGCGGCGGCGCGAGCTCCGGCAACCAGCGCTTTGCTCCGCTGAACTCCTGGCCGGACAACGCCAATCTGGACAAGGCGCGGCGGCTGCTGTGGCCGGTCAAGCAGAAATACGGGCGCAAGCTCAGCTGGGCGGATTTGCTGATCCTGGCCGGCAACGTGGCGATCGAATCGATGGGCGGCCCGACCTTCGGCTTTGGCGGCGGGCGCGAGGACATCTACGAGCCCGAGAAGGACGTTTACTGGGGCACCGAGGAATTCTGGGTCGGCCACGAAAAGAACGAGACCCGCATCCAGCCCGAAAAGGAAATGGTACTGGAAGAGCCGCTGGCAGCGATCCAGATGGGCCTGATCTACGTCAATCCGGAAGGGCCTGGCGGCAATCCCGATCCGCTGCAATCCGCCCGCGACATCCGCGAGACGTTCGCGCGCATGGCGATGAACGACGAGGAGACGGTCGCGCTGACCGCCGGCGGCCACACTTTCGGCAAATGCCACGGCGCGGGCGACGCGTCAAAGGTCGGCGCGGAGCCGGAAGGCGCCGACATCGCCCAGCAGGGCCTTGGCTGGCAGAGCGGGCACCAGAGCGGCGTCGGCGACGACACCATCACCTCCGGCCTGGAAGGCGCCTGGACGCCGACACCCAATCGCTGGACGCACAATTATTTCCGGATGCTGCTCGACTATGACTATGAGCTGGTGCGCAGCCCCGCGGGCGCCCAGCAATGGCAGCCGGTCAACCAGAAGCCGGAGGATATGGCGCCCGGCGCGCACAGCCCCGACCGGCGCGTGCCGACGATGATGACCACCGCCGACATGGCGTTCAAGATGGACCCGGATTACCGGAAAATCTCCGAGCGCTTCTACAAGGACCCGCAAGCCTTCGCCGACGCCTGGGCGCGGGCATGGTTCAAGCTCACCCACCGCGACATGGGGCCCAAGGCCCGCTATCTCGGCCCCGAGGTGCCGGCGGAAGACCTGATCTGGCAAGACCCGGTTCCGGCCGGCACCAGGCTCGGCGATGCGGACGTCGCGACGCTGAAAGGCAAGATCGCGGACTCCGGCCTCAGCGTCGCCCAGCTGGTGAAGACCGCCTGGGCCTCCGCCTCCACCTTCCGCGATTCCGACAAGCGCGGCGGCGCCAACGGCGCACGAATCCGCCTCGCGCCGCAGAAGGACTGGGAGGTCAACGAGCCGGCCGAACTCGCGAAGGTGCTGCAGGTCTATGAAGGCATCCGGTCAGACTTCGGCGGCAAGGTCGGCATCGCCGACCTGATCGTGCTCGGCGGATCGGTGGGGATCGAGAAGGCAGCGAAGGCGGCCGGTGTCGACGTGGCCGTTCCGTTCGAATCCGGCCGCGGCGACGCGAGCCAGGAGCAGACCGACGCAGCGAGCTTCGCCCCGCTGGAGCCGAGGGCGGACGGCTTCCGCAACTATTTGCAGGTGCCGTTCAACGTCCCGACGGAGGAGTTGCTGGTCGACCGCGCCCAGCTGCTCGGCCTCACCGCGCCGGAGATGACGGTGCTGGTCGGCGGCTTGCGCGTGCTCGGCGTTAACCATGGCGGCTCGCAGGACGGCGTGTTCACCGACCGGCCGGGGCAGCTGACCAACGACTTCTTCGTCAACCTGCTCGACATGGGCACGGCGTGGAAGGAAGTGGACGGCCAGGGGGACGAGACGTTCGTCGGCACCTGCCGCCGGAGCAATGAGCAGAAATGGACGGCGACGCGGACCGACCTCGCCTTCGGCTCCAACTCGCAGCTCCGCGCCCTGTGTGAAGTCTATGCGGGCGACGATGCCGGCGAGAAGTTCGTGAAGGACTTCGTCAAGGCGTGGACCAAGGTGATGAACGCCGACCGCTTTGACCTGAGGCGCCATTGAGCGCAGACTGATCCGGCCGCGGCGCCCCGGTGCCGCGGCCGCACAGTGCGAAGCCGGAAAGACGGAGAGGATGCACCGGCGCGACATCGACCGCCTCGACCGGCGGCAGGCCTATTGGGTGCCGGCGGTCGTCTCGCCCGAGCGCGACTGGCGCGGTGCCCCCGGCTGCCGCCGCGGCGCGCGCTTCGTCGTCGACACCCGCTCCCTCAGCGCATGCCGCGACCGGTTCGACACATTCGACAGCCAGCTGAGCTGCCTCGAATGGATCATGTCCCATCGCGCCGACCTGCACCGCACCCTGCCCGGCGGCACGATCCGCGCCGTTCGCCTCGACCGCTGGCTGCTGGGGCTGGAGTGAAGCGCGCGCCTGCGGGACGAGTCCGGCGATGAATCCGGGGTGGGGCAGGCCCACCCCGGACGTTGTCACATGCCGTCGACGGCCTTGCTGACGAGGATATTTACCGCGACGCGGCGGTTCTGCGCCTTGCCTTCGACCGTATCGTTGCTTGCGGCCGGGTCCGCTTCGGCCATGCCGGTGGGAGTCAGCATGCGATACGGTTTCCAGCCGCAGGCCTGCTGGAGGTAATTGACGACGCGGCCGGCCCGCTTCTCGCTGAGCTGCTGGTTGAATTCCTGGCTTCCCGTCGAATCGGTGTAGCCCACGACCAACAGCAGGGCGTTGTCCATCCCGTCGGCTTCGGCCGCCGCGGCGCAGAGGTCGTTCTTCGCCTGATCGGACAGCACCGCCTTGCCGGTATCGAAGTTCACGTTCGTCGTGCTTTTGACGTTGTACTGGTCGATATCGCCCACGCGGCCGCGCAGGGCTTCAGTGGCGGCCGCATTTTGGGCGATCGCCGCGCCCTGTTCGCCAAAGCGCTGATCGGTGCCGTTGCGGATCATCGATGCGGTTCTGAGATCCTTGTTCTTCAGGTCGATCTCTTTCGCCACCAGGCGACCGCCCGCTTGCAATGTCTCGACGCTGACCGGCAGGCCGTTCAGCAGCGAATTCGCGGCGAGCTTGGTGCGATTGAGGCCGAGAAATCCACCGCTGGCCTTGATCCGGGTTTGATCGGTGATGGCGACGACCGTGCTGGCGCCGTCTGCAGTCGTGACTTGCATGCTGTCACCGCTGCGCGCGGAGATGATGCCTTCGATCTCCGGCCCTTCGGTCATCTCGACCGCTTCGGGCAGAGGCGAGCCGTAGACGTTCACCGACTGCTCGGCGTCGGGCGCGTCCTGCGGCGGCTGGGCGAAGCTGACCGATGCGGGTCCGGCCAGCAGGGCAAGCATCAAGAGAGTTCGTGGATTTTTGGAAATGACACCCATTGCGCGACTCCTTCAAACTGAGGCAGTCGAGGTCTGCGTGATCGCAGCTTCTCGTCCGACTGCGGCGTCTTGATCGCGCAATCCAACCTTTCGGGCAGATGAACACGCCCGCCACCCCCTGCGGCCGCCCGGACAATTGGAGGGTTACGTGAGGCGAACCGATGCGGGGCAAAGCCACGAAGGAAATCGGCGCCTGGTTTTCGACGCGTCGCGGGCCAGCCCTGAATCACCGGCTCGGGCTCATCGCGTGGCTCTCACCACGTTTTGCCGCCGACCCAATCCCCCGCGACGGCGCCGAAGGCGCGGACGTCGATGTCGTTCCAGATGCCGGCCTGGTAATAGGGATCGGCTTCGAGAAGTGCACGCGCGTCGGCTTCGCTTTCGGCCTTCACGATCAGCAGCGAGCCGGTGAACGCGCCGGCCTCGTCGCGCATCGGCCCGGCGACGGCGAGGCGGTCGAGATGCCCTTCCACATGCGCGAGGTGCTGCTTCAGCTTCTCCATGCGGATTGTGGCGGCGCCGGGCCGGTCACGCGCGACGATTGCGTAGAATTTGCTCACTTCTTGGTCTCCGCACTGAGGGACTGGATGTAATCGACGATCGCGCGCCGCCGCGCCGGATCGCTTTCGCCGGCAAATGCCATGCGCGTGCCCGGCACGACCTTTTGCGGTGCGGCGATGAAGGCGTCGATCGTCTCGGGCGTCCAGACGATGCCGCTCGCCTTCATCGCCGGCGAAAAGGCAAAGCCCGGCCGCACGCCGGCTTTTTCACCGATGATGCCGAACAGATTGGGGCCGGCCATGCGCGCGCCGCCCTTTTCAAACGTATGGCACAGCGCACATTGCCGCGCCGCGGCCGGCATCGCGGTCCGCTGCTGGGAACCGCCGCACGCGCTCATCAGGGTCAGCGGCAGGAGGGCCAGAATACGCAAGTTCACGAAACAGTCTCCCTGGTCAGGCCGAGCACGCCCGGATTCATCAGGCATGCCGGATCGAGCATCCGCTTGGTACCGCGCAACAGCGCAGCGGGCGCAGGCGACAACGCGTCCAGATAGGGATAGGTGCGCCCGATCTGGTTGGACGCGGCACCCAGCCGGCGGAACAGCGCGACGGTTTCGCCGCGCAGGCCGTCCACCAGCACCCGCGCCTCCGGGTTCGCCGCCGGCTCGGCGAGCGTTTCCGCGCGCGAAGGCGACAGGGCGCGGCGATGCGCCGGCAGCCACGCGTCGCGCCAGTGGAACACCGGCTCGAAACTGAAGCTGTGGTTGCCCAGCGCAGAGGCGAGGCGCGTCAGCGTGACGCCTTTTTCTGCCATCTCGGGCAAGCGCGGCCTAATCATAGCGTCGAAGGCGGCGATCAGGTCCCGCGCGTCCGAATGAGCGACCTTTGCGTTCAACGCCGCCCAGCGGCCGCCGTCCGCGTCCAGCACGGCATCGAGGCTGGAGAAGAGCGTGGCGCGGGCCACCCGCGGCACGGTCGATGCGATGCGCCGGCCGCCGGCGCCGGTCGCGATCCGCACTGCCTGTGCGAGGTCATGCCGCACGGCCGCATCGGACCGTCCGGCTGCGACCAGGTGGAGCGAATAGCAGCCCGCCGGAATCGGCCGCGTGCCGCCGCGCGCGAGCTCGGCCAGCGCGCGCATTGCCGCGACCGGTCTGCCCGTCTCACGCAGCACGGCCCAGGCTGTGCGGCCCGGCGCGTCGGCGAGCGAATGAGCGGCGGCCGGATCGAGTATATAGACTTCCTCGGCAAGATCGGCGCGGGCGATCTCGCTCAGCGCATCGGCCGCGCGCGGCAGGTCTGCGAACGCGAAGCTGGCATAGCCTTGCGCCTCGGGCGCCCGGATCATGCGGAGGCTCGCGCGCGTCTTGATGCCGAACGCGCCGCCGTCATGGACGAACAGCCCGGTCAGGTCAGGTCCGAAGCTGCGCAGGAACGGCTTGCTGCCGGCCGCAAGCGCCCCCTGTCCCGTCCGCAGCAAAGTGCCGTCGGCAAGCGCGACTTCCAGCTCCAGCACCATTTCCGCGGCAGAGCCGTAGCGGGCCGATCCGAAGAACAGCGCGCCGTGGCTCAGCCCACCGCCCACCGTCGCGCCGGCGCCGGAGAAAGTGCCGAAGAACGGCAGGCGCAGCCCGCGCGGGCGGAGCGCTTCGTGGATCTGCTTCCAGGTGACGCCGGCCTCGACCGTCACGACCAGATCGTCTTCGGCGATGTCGACGATCCGGTTCAGGCCGCCCAGGTCGACCGTCACCGTCTTGGCCGAGGGCGGGGCATAGCCGCCCGTGTAGCTGAGCCCGCCGCCGCGCGGCACGACCGCATGGCCACGGCTCGTTGCCGCCGCGATACAGGCCGCGGCCACTTCCGCGGTGGACGGCCGCACGACCGCTGCGGGCGCGGAGCCTTCGGCGTGCAGGTCGGACGCCGCGAGCGCCAGACTTTCCGCGTCCGTCCGCACCGCCTCCGCGCCTGCCGCGGCGCGGAGCGCCTCCAGCAGCGCGGCGTTGCTCATGCCGGTTTCCAGACGCTCAGCACGGCAATGGCGGCGATGAACACCCACAGCAGCACCAGCACCGATGTCGCGCGGACATAGGTGCGGCGGATGATCGCGTTGGTCCCGTCGGTGGGCCCCTCGCGGGCCATCACGGCCCAGGTCCTGAAATGCGCGATCAGCGCGAAACGGATGCCGACGCCGCAGGCGATCACGCCGGCGAATAGCGCCAGCTTCCAGCGCAGCCATTCGGGCATCGGCCAGCCGCCGCCGATCAGCTTCAGCGCGACACCGGTCAGCACCGCCATCAGAACATAGCGGGATGCGCGGTCGATCGCACCCAGCGTCTTGCCGCCGCCGCTGTGCCGCAGCCGGTGCACCGCCTCGATGAAGGCGAGCCACAGCACGCCGAACACGCCAGCCGCGATGGCCAGATCGTCGCCGCCCGGGATATAGCCGTAAAGCGCTGCCAGCGCCGTGCCGACCGTCGCCTGAAGCGCCAGCGCGTAGCGGACGTGCTGGTCGACATGCATCACATGCTCCATCAGCCGCGCGCGCTCGGAAAAGGGCATGTCGCCGCTATACGAGACGTAGCGATAGGTGCTGTTGATCACGAACTCGGAGCCGAGCCAGTAGCCCAGCACCGCGATGTGGATGGCGAGCAGCCAGGGTGCGATCACCGGGCCTCTCCGGTCCGCTCGCAGGCGGCGAGCTCATAAGCAGTCTGCATATAGCCGCCGACCGCGGCCTTCAGCAGCACATAGTCGCCGTCGCTGGTGCACCACAGGTCGTAGGGCGGATGCTCGAGCGGCAAGCCGGGCACGTCGACCATGCGGAAGTGAAGCGCGTCGAAGGCGCCCGCGCCCACCTCGATCCGCTCCGGCCCGACATATTCGATCGCGAGATCGACGCCGAACAGCATCGGGCCCGTCGCGCCGCGATGATCGGGGGACGACAGCAGCAGCCCGCGCGTGACCTGCACGTCGGGGCCCTGGCTCAGATCGTAGAGGCCGAGCAGGAAGCCGTCGTTGATCATCGCATGGTTGCCGAACGCCGGCAGGTGCCCGTCGATCGCCATGCGCTGCGAGAACCGCCCCTCTCCGGCGGTGAACGCCTCGCACTCGGCCACGCCTTGACCGAAGCGGAACCAGGCCGATCCCGTGAATGCGCCGCCCACGCAGATGCGGACGAAGCAATCGAGCGGCCTGCGGTCGGCCCCGACGCGAAGGTTCACGTCGCGGACAACCGCCGGCGCGTCGTCGATCTCGCCATGCGCGGCGATCGTGCGGCTGCCGTCGCCATGCACGTCGATGCGGAAATATTCGCGTCCGCGCGTCGCGCCCTGCCGCTCCGGTTTGGTGGACGTGTAGGCGATGGTCCCGGAGATGCTGCGCACGACGCTCATTTTGATAATCCCTAGAAGCTCTTGCTGACGGTCAGGCCATATTCGGGCTTGCGCGTCGGCGTGATCCCGAAGGCGCGCGACGAGTCGCCCGAAGGCGCCTTCGGCACGCCCGCGCCCAGGTCTACATAGCGCAGGATGCCGTCCGGCGACTTCTCGTCGAAGATGTTCTTGCCCCACAATGTGATCCGCAAGCCATTGTCGTCATGCAGGCCGATCTGCAGGTTGACCTTCGTGGAATCGCCGCTCTTTGCGAGGTTCAGCACCTGCGCGTAATAGCTGCTGCGGTAGATCAGGTCCGCGCCGGCGAACAGCGACCAGCCCGTTGCGATCTCGTTCTCGCTCCTGAGTCCGATCGAGCCGCTATGCTTGGAAACCAGCGGCGGGCGGTTCCCTGCAATCGAGGCCGCGTCGCGGCAGCCCGGCAGGTCCAGGTTGGTCGCCGTCCCCGTCTTGCAGGCCTTGCCGAGCAGCAGCACCGCCTGCTCCGGCTCGATGCCGCGGCGGATATCGGCATCCAGATAGGTGTAGTTGAACTGCAGCTGCAGCGCACGGCCGGCAAGCGGATAGGCGCCTTCCAGCTCCAGCCCGCGGATACGCGTGCGCCCGATATTGACGTTGTAGCTGTTGATCGCGGTTGCGGTCTGGTAGGTGTTGGTGAGCACCTGGTTGCGGTAATCCTGCCAGAAGGCGGACAGGTTCAGATAGTCGAAGCCCCAGCGCGAGGTCTTCACGCCCACTTCGTAGTTGGTGAGCTTCTCTTCCTTGACGGTCGAGATCGGCGCGCCGATCGGGTTGAAGCCGCCGGGTGCGTTGCCCTGCGCGAACTGGGCGTAGACGGTCACGTCCGGCGCCGCCTTCCAGTCGACCGTCAGGCGCGGCAAGGTGGCCTTGAACGTCGCCCGGCGCGTCCCCGCGACGCCGACGATCTGGTCCGGATTGGGCAGCGTCAGGCTGGCGATATAGGCGGCGCTGAACACGTCGCCCGCGCGATAGCTGGGCGTGCGGTTCCTGACTTTGTCGACCTGGTGCCGAAGCTCTGCGCCGACGGTCAGCGTGTCGGTCACGTCGAAGTCTATCCCGCCGAAGATTGCGCGGTTGTTGACGGTGCGGATGTCCGGCAGCAGGTCGAGCCCCAGCTCGCTCGCCTCCAGATATTGCGTGAGGCCATGGCGCCGATCGTGGCTGGCGAACACGCCGACGCGCCAGCGGAAACGATCGCTGGCGGGCGAGGAAATCCGCGCCTCGTAGGTCTCGGTCTGGCGCCGCGTGCCATCGGTCGTGTTGAAGCCCGACTGGGTGCAGAGCTGGTTGCCGATCGGCACGAAATTCGCACAGACGAACGGCGAGCCGAGCAGGTAGAATTCGCGCGCGTCGTAGGACTGGTCGGTGCCCAGCACCTCGACCAGGTCGCTGTAGCCGGCCTGAAACGAGAAATTATAGCCGGAGCCGCCGATGTCCCAGTCGAGCTCGCCCAGGAACCGGTCGGCATTGCGGTAAAGGCCGGGGCGCTGGAGCTTGTCCGAGTTCAGGCCGAACGTCTTCGGCACCTGGACGACGCCGCAATAATAGGGGCGCTTGGTCAGGAAGCAATTGTTCGCGGTCGAGGGCTGCAGCCCGATCGCATAGAGGCCATCATCGTCGCGCTGATGCAGCCAGCGAAGGTCGACCCTGAAATCATCCGACGGAGTCAGGAACAGGCCGGCCATATATTGATGCGTGTTCTGGTCGCCGAGCCGTTCCCCGGGGACCGCCTGGTTCCTGAACTGGCCGTCGATGTCGAAGAATTTGGCACCGGCCTGCAAGCCCAGCCAGGACGTGATGGGAGCCGACACGAAGGCGCTGAGCTCGCGCCGGTCATAGCTGCCGAGCGTGCCGGACACCTTGGCTTCCAGCCGGTCGGTCGGACGCTTCAGCACGACGTTGATCGCGCCCGACAACGTGCCGCGGCCGAACACGGCGGATTGCGGCCCCTTGATGATCTCCACCCGCTCGACATTGGCGAGCTCCAGCGACGAAAAGTCGCCGAAATAGGGCGCCCCGTCGAGGAAGATGCCGACCTTGCCGTCGGTGAACAGGATGTTGGACGCGCCGCGGATCACCGGCCGGTCGCCGCTGCGGCCGAACGACTGCTGGATCTGGAAGCCGGGCGTAAAATCGGCGAGGTCGACGATGTCGCTCGCCAGCCGGTCCTCGATCCGCTGCGACGAAAAGGCGCTGACCGAAACCGGCACGTCCTGCAGCGATTCCTCGCGCTTGCGGGCCGTGACGACGATCGCATCGCCGCGATCCTGCGCTTGCTCTTCAGCCGGAGCGGCATCGGTTTGAGCCGCCACCGGCACAGACGCCAGCCCGAATAGCGACGCCGCGATCAGCAGCGGCAATCGAGACCCCACGCGCAAATCTTTCGTCATATTCCCCCTCCCAATTCAGATTGTTCTTTGTGGCAGCCGCCCGCGGACGGGATCATTTCCACCGCCCCTTGTCTTTCAGGTACCGGCCGGCATCCTTCAGGTCGGACGGCTGGTATTTTTCGAACAGGTTCGGCGGATAACGCGGCACATATTGTTCGAACTCTTTCAGGAAGAGCTCCTTGTGGATCATCGGCTGGCGGTGGCGCGCGCGGAACTGGGCGATCGGAATCCGCGCCGCGACCAGCGTCTCGTTCGGGCTGGTCGCCTTGGCGAGCGGCTCTCCGTCCGGGCCGTAGATCGCCGATCCGCCGGCGTTCACATCCTCGAAGAAGGGGCCGCCGGGCGAGATCGCGTTGTTGCAGACGGCCGTGTAGAGGCCGTTGTAGAGCGAGGTCGCCTGCATATCGACGGGCGAGAAGCCGCCGGTCGCGGTGCGCAGGATCACTTCTGCACCCTTGATCGCGGCGGCGCGGAAATATTCCGGCTCGCGCTGGATCGAGCTGGTCAGGATGTTGCCGATCGGCGTGTGCACGACGGGCACGACGGCATCCTCGCCATACATTTCGGTATAGCGGTCGAGCACGTCGTAGATGGTCGTCGTGAACAGCTCGGTCTCGCCGCCGAACAGGCCTTTGACGTTCCGCGCCTTCCAGTTCTTCGCGATGATCTTGCCGGCCGGATCGATGATCGTCGTGATCGACAGCGCGTGGCCGGGCCAGTCGGGATCGCGGGCATAGGATCCGAACACGATGTACATGCCGTAGGCGCGGGCCTTGGCGGCGATCGCTTCGGTTTCCTCGCCCGGAATGTCGATCGCGACGCGCAGCACCTCGTCGCGCGTCCAGTCGCGCCAGCCGGTGATCGGAAATTCGTGGAAGAACAGCAGGTCCGGCTTCACGAAACCCATCGTCGACGCGTCGATCAGCGCCAGCATATGGTCGAGATTGGCCTTGCGCGTCGCGTTCAGCCGCGCCAGGTCGACCGGGATCACCCGGCTCTGGGCGACGCCGAGGGTGAAGGCATCGCGGGCAAGCGGGACGACCGGGTAGGTCCCGTCCGGCCGCACCTCGACCGGCGCGCCCGCTTTCGGACCGGCGGCGCCCGCCCGCCCGGTCGCCAGCGCCGCCACGCCGAGCCCAGCGATCGACCCCAGAATGCCGCGCCGCGAAAGCGCCCCCTTGCGAACGTCGTGCGTCATCGGCGCCGTCTCCTCTGGCCTGGGGTTCACCTCGGTGCGCGGGGCTGGAAGCTGTAGAAGCCGGGATCGTCGTGCGACTGCCAGTCGCGGGTGACGCGCGCTTCGTTGATCACGGTGCGCTGGAACAACCGCCCCTTGCGGTACCAGTGCCAGGTGCGGTTCTTGGCGTCGCCGTCCTCGGCGACGGTGATCATTTCGTAATAGCGGAAGTCCGGCTCATGCGCCCGCGTCCAGCCGACCATGATCGTGCGGTTGGTGGGGTCGAGCTGCACCGCGCCGGTCCAGCCGTCGATCAGCTCGTTCTTGATCCAGACCCGGTCGCCGCGGAAAATGCCGTCGAAATAGCGGATCTCGCGGCTGCCATCGGCCCAGGTGTAGATGTTGGTCTGGCTGAGCCTGGCCTCGCCGTCCGGGCCATCGGTCAGGCGGCAGATCAGCTTCGACTGATGGCGATCGATGATATTGTGATCGGGGTCCAGGTGGACATACTCGCCTTCCCACACGCCCGCCTGGTCGGCGACCAATGGCGAACGTTCCGCAATCACACCCATGCGCATCCTCCGTTTTGTCCGGACAACTTTCCGGCAACACCGATGCGCTTCCACCAAATTTTTGTCTTTTTGCACAACTGTGAGTTGTATGTCCGGATCATGGAATCGCGCCACGTCCGTCATTTTCTCGCCGCCTATGATGCGGGCACTTTCGCCGGGGCGGCGGACCGGCTGCGGCTGAGCCAGCAGGCGATCAGCAAGAGCATTGCGCGGCTGGAAAGCCACCTCGGCGTGCGCCTGTTCGAGCGCGACGGCCGGCGGGTGCGGCCCACGCCTTATGCCGAGCTGTTCGTGCCGCATGCGCGCACCATCGCCGCGGAATCGGACCGCTTCCGCGCCGACTTGCAGGACATGCTGGGCGGAAGGGCCGGATTGTTGCGGATCGGCGTGGGGCCCAGCCCGGCAGCCGGTCTGCTCGCCGAAGCCATCGAAGGCTTGGGGTTGGGGCGCGAGGTCCGGTTCTCCGTTGCAGCCGGCGTGTACGAAAAGATGATCGACGATCTGGTGCGCGGCCGGCTCGACCTGCTGGTCGCGCTTCGCCAGGTCGATCGCAACGAACCGCTGGTGCGAGAGGAAGTGCTGGGAGACGTCGCCTATGTCGTCGTCGCCGGCGCAAAGCACCCGCTCGCCGGGCGGAGGAACATTCCGCTGGCCGAGATCGCGCTCGAACGCTGGCTCGCCGGCACCGATATCGGCGCCGTGGAGCGTGCCTATCTGGCCAGCTTCGCCGCCGCCGGAACCCCGCTCGGACGGCCGGAAATCGAGACCACTTCGGTGCTGTTCGCCCATGCCACGCTCGACCACGGCGCGCACCTGGCGATTCTTCCCGAGCTGATGGTGCGGCGCGAAGTGCGCGCGGGGCGGCTCGTCATCCTCGATGTCGATGCCGAGGCCTGGACGCGACCGCTTGTGATCGCGACACGCGTGCGCGCACCGACACCGCCCCTGGTCGCGTCATTGATCCAGCAGCTGAAGCTGTCCTTCGCTCAGGCCGGCGGCTGAGCGAGTTCGGCCGGGCCGCCCGGCCGCTCCCCGTCCATCGCGATCGGCAACGCCGGCAGCATCGCCTCGCGCCCGTCCGGCATCCGCACCGCCTGCAGTCCGCCGGATGCGAGCAGGTGCGGATCGTCGAACAGCTCCTCCGGCCGCCCGATCGGCGCAAACGGCAGGCCCGAGCCTTCCAGCCGCGTGACGATCTCGTCGCGCGTGAAGCCGGACAGCAATTCGCGGATCACGGGGAGGATCCGGTCGCGCGCCTTCACGCGTTCGTTGTTCTTGCGCAGGCTCTCGTCGGCCCAGAGTTCGCCCAGGCCGAACAGCGTGCAGAATTTCTCCCACAGCGCGTCGGTGACGACGCCGATGAAGATCGGCTCGTCCCTGGTCTGGAAGACGTCGTAGATCGCCCAGGCGGAGATGCGCGCGGGCATCGGATCGGCGGCTTTCCCGGTCACTGCCTTCTGCGCCATGTGCTGGCCGACCAGCCACACGGTCGTCTCGAACAGCGCCGACTGGATCTTCTGCCCCCGCCCGGTCCGGTGCCGTTCCTCCAGCGCGGCAAGGATGCCGATCACGCCGAACATGCCGCCGGTCGCGTCGATGACGCTGGTGCCGGCGCGCAAGGGGCGGCCGGGCGGTCCGGTCATATAGGCAAGCCCTCCCATCATCTGCGCCACTTCGTCGAGCGCCGTGCGGTTCTCGTACGGGCCGGGCAAGAAGCCCTTCAGCGTGCAGTAGATCAGGCCGGGATTGTCCGCGCTCAGCGCCTCGTAGCCGAGGCCCAGCCGGTCGAGCGCGCCGGGACGGAAATTCTCGATCAGGATATCCGCGTCGCCGACCAGCCGCTTCGCCTCGGCAAGGCCTTCGGCGCTTTTCAGGTCGAGGAAGACGCTGTCCTTGTGCCGGTTGTACATCGGGAAATAGCCGGCGCCGGAGCCGATCAGGTTGCGCGTATGGTCGCCGCCTTCCGGCTCCACGCGCGTCACATCCGCGCCGAGCGCGGCAAGGATCGCGCCCGCGGCCGGGCCCATCACCATATGCGTGAACTCGACGACCTTCAGGCCCTTAAGCGGCGTCGCGCTCATGCCGCGCGCCTTTTTTCGAGGCCGAGCGGCAGGCCGGCATCGGGCGTGAAGCCGTACAGCGGCTCGCCAGGTAACGCGTCTTGCAGGATGCGGCGCACCTGCATCAGCCTGTCTAGATCGATGCCGGTCTCGTGCCCCATCGCGTCCAGCATGAAGGCCAGGTCCTCCGTGACGATGTTGCCGGATGCGCCCGGCGCATAGGGGCAGCCGCCGAGGCCGCCGAGCGAAGCGTCGAGCGTCGTGATCCCTTCCTCCAGCCCCGCGAGCGCATTGGCGAGGCCGAGCCCGCGGGTGTTGTGCAAGTGGAGCGTGGTCAGCATTTCCGCGCCCACTGCCGCCTTCACCTTGCGGATAAGCCGCCTGACCTGCGCCGGATCGGCATAGCCGGTGGTGTCCGACAGGCTCAGCTCCTTCGCGCCCGCCGCAACGGCCTGCTCGGCCAGGCGAACGACCTGATCCTCCGCGATCGCGCCTTCGATCGTGCAGCCGAACGCGGTTGCCAGCCCGACCGCGAAATGCACGCCCGCCGCGTCCGCAATGGCGGCGACGGCGCGGATTTCGGCGATCATCTCGGGATGCGTCTTGCGGACGTTCCTCTGGCTGTGCGTCTCCGACATCGAAAAGGGAATCGACATGGCATGGACGCCGGCCGCGACCGCGCGCTCGGCACCCTTCGCGTTCGGCACCAGCGCGACCACGTTCAGGCCGGGCAATGAGCGCGCGAACCGCACCAGCTCTTCCGTGTCCGCCATCTGCGGCAGCAGCTTCGCGGGCACGAAACTGCCCACCTCGATCTCGCGCACGCCCGCTTCGGCCTCGGCCTTGATCCAGGCCTTCTTGGCCTCGAGCGGCATGACCCGATCGATGCTTTGCAGGCCATCGCGCAGGCCGACTTCGGAGATGAGGATGAAGGTCATGAATCCTCCAGATAGACCCAGGGCCGCGCCACCCGGTCGCGCGCCTGGAAGGCGGCGATTGCGCTGCGATGCTTGAAAGTCAGGTCGATCGCGTCGAGGCCTTCGGCAAGCATCGCCTTGGCTGACGGATCTATCTCGAACGAATAGCTGAGCGGGCCGTACGCGACGGTCTGCGCCGGCAAGTCGATCGTGACGGGAGCGCCCTCGCCTGCAATCGCCTCGATCGCATCTTCCGGCAGAACGACGGGAATGATGCCGTTGCGCACGCAATTCCCGCGAAAGATCGGCGCGAAGCTCGGCGCGATGACCGCCCTCACGCCATATTCGTGCAACGCCCAGACCGCATGCTCGCGGCTCGACCCGCAGCCGAAATTGGGGCCGCCGAGCAGGATCGGCGCATGCGCGAAGCCGGGCTGGTTCAGTACGAACTCTGGGTTGGGATCGCGCGAACCGGGCGCCGTATAACGCCAGCCGGCGAACAGCCCGTCGGCCAGCCCGGTCTTGCCGACGCTCTTCATCTCGCGCGAGGGAATGATCTGGTCGGTGTCGATATTCGGCCGGATCAGCGGCGCGGCGACGCCAGAGACATGGGGCACGGGCTCGGTCATTGCGCGAGCTCCCGCGGGTCGGCGATCGCGCCGCGGATCGCGCTGGCGGCGACGGTCTCCGGGCTGGCGAGATGCGTCCGCACGCCCGGCCCCTGCCGCCCCTCGAAATTGCGGTTGGTCGAGGACAGCACGCGGGTCCCCGGCGCGAATCCTTCGCCGCCGGCGTAGAAGCACATCGAGCAGCCGCTCAGCCGCCATTCGAAGCCGGCATCGGTGAAGACACGGTCCAACCCCTCCGCCTCCGCGGCGCGGCGCACGCTCATCGATCCCGGAATGACCAGTGCCTGCACGCCCGACGCGACATGGCGCCCCTTCACGATCGCAGCGGCGCGGCGCAGGTCCGACAGGCGGCTGTTGGTGCAGCTGCCGATGAAGGCGGCGTCGATCGGCAGGCCTTCGAGACGGGTGCCGGCCTCCAGCCCGATATAGCCGAGTTCGCGCGCGTCCGCCTGCGGTACGACACCGCCGATACCGACGCTGCTCTGCGGCGAGGTGCCCCAGCTGACCATCGGTTCGATCGCCGAAGCATCGACCTCGATCTCCCGATCGAAGCGCGCGCCCGGATCGGTCGCGAGGGTCCGCCATTCGACGAGCGCCCGTTCCCACAGCGCGCCCTTAGGCGCGTAGCGGCGCCCTTTGAGATAATCGAACGCCACATCGTCCGGCGCGACGAAACCGGTTACCGCCGCAAACTCGGTCGCCATGTTGCAGAGCGTCAGCCGCCCTTCGATGTCGAGCGCCTCGACCGCTTCGCCCGCAAACTCGATCGCATAGCCGCTGCCGCCGGCCGCGCCGTGGCCGGCGATCAGCGCCAGCGCCATGTCCTTGGGCGTGACGCCGGGCTGCAGCCTGCCGCTGAAGGTCACGCGCATCGTCTCCGGCCGGCTCATCCTAAGCGTGCCGGTCGCCATCGCATGTTCGGCTTCCGACGATCCGATGCCCCAGGCCAAAGCGCCGAGCGCGCCCTGGCTGCAGGTATGGCTGTCCGGGCAGACCAGCGTCAGCCCCGGCAGCACGATCGCCAGTTCCGGCGAGATGACATGGACGATGCCCTGGTCCGGATCATCGATGTCGAACAGGCGGATACGTGCCGCCTTTGCCGCCGCGCGCGTCTCCGTCAGGAACACGTCGCCGCCCTTGACCAAAGTGCCGGTCCGGCCCGGCCGCGTGTCGACGATATGATCCATCGTGCAGAACACGCGCGCCGGGTCCGCCACCGTCCGTCCCGCTTCGGCAAGCGCCTTGAGCGCCACCGACCCGGTCCGCTCGTGGAGGAAAATGCGATCGATCGCGATCAGCTCCGCGCCGTCGTCAAGCCGCGCGACACGGTGGCTGTCCCACAGCTTCTCGAACAGCGTGCGAGGCGCAGGATCAGGCAGCGGCGGCCTCCATCTCGCGATCGACCGACCGCCAGTCGCGCGTCACCAGCCGCTCCTGGATCGCGGTCCGCGTTTCCAGCTGACCGTTCCTGATCCAGTGCCAGGTGCGGCAGCGGCTCTGCCCGTCGTCGGCAAGCTGGATCATCTCGTAGAGATACAGGCTCGGGTCGCCGGTGCGCTGCCAATAGAGCATCATTGTGCGGTTGTTCTGGTCGAGCGCGACCTCGGCGGCCCAGCCCTTGATCAGCTCATTGTCCCACCAGATGCGCTTGTCGCGATAGGCTGCGGGAAAGTCGCGAATGTCCTTGCGTCCATCGTCCCAGATATAATGATTGGTCTGGTGATAGGGGTGCTCGCTATCTTCGTCGACGCGGCAGAGCAGGCGCGACTTGTGCTCGTCCACCTTCTCGCCGGCCGCGTTATAGTAGGTATAGACCCCGTCCCACACGCCTTCGTGGCGCGCGAGCAGCGGCATGTCGTCGCGAATTCCCATCATTGTCCTCCCTGTGATTGCATGGCGGCGGCGAGCTCGCGGGCGGCGGTGGCGCGGAGCAGCGCACGATGCTCCAGCGCCAGCCGCTCGGGCGCTAGCACCGCCGGGTCGAAGTCGATCGCGGTGGCCGGGCTTGCCTCGTACCAGGGATCGAACAAGTGGCGGGCGCGAACGATGCTCCAGGCGCGGGTCAGATAGGCGCCGAAGCGATCGGGCGCGAGGTTCGGGAACAGCCGCGACGGGTCGCCGCGGGGTGCCGGTTCGGCCTGGATGGACGCGTCGCCTGCAACTGCCGTCACAACCTGCCGCCATGGCTGCCATTCGGTCGGGGGCGGACCGGACCAGCTATCGGACAGGCCGTGGCCCGGAAGATCGATCGCGAAGCCGGGCGCGCCGTCGAGCAATTCCAGCGCACGGCCGGGGCCGTGAAGTGCGACCTCCTTCCCCGGCGTGCCGCGCCAGTGGATCAGGCCGTCGAACCCGTCCACCGTCACTCGCCTGAACCCCTCGTCGCCGGCCTCGGCGATCCGCCCGGCTTCCGGAGCCGGATGCTGCTGCAGGAATTCGAGACTCGCCGCCTGATGCGCCGCGGGCGTCGGCACCTTCCGCGCTTCCCAGCTCTCCGGCAGCTCGCCCAGCCGATCGATATGCGCCTGCAGCGGATCGCCGTCATAGGCAGTGATCAGCACCGGCGGCACTGCGGTTCCGACCGCCGGGATGTCACGCGGCGCCCGCAGCACCGCGCCATAGCCGGCGCGATAGGCGTCGCCGGAATCGAGCATTTCGCGGATCACCGCGTCCACGCGCGCCGGATCGTCATGCGCCATCCTGAGCCGCATGCTCGGCCGTACGTCGAACCAGGGGAAGAACCAGGTCTGCTCCAGGATGCGGTTCCACAGCCAGGTCAGATGCTCGCCATAGGCAGACGGGCGGAACGGCGGCAGATAGGATTGGCCGAAAACTGCCATCTCCTCCGGCGTCCAGATCGCATAGCCGCCGATCGCGAGCGCGGAGAATCGCTGCGGCTGCTTGCGGAGCGCCGTGACCAGGATGATGCCGCCCGAATGGAAGCCATAGGCGCCGGTCCGCTGCACCCCGATCGCATCGAGGAAGCCCAGCATCGCGTCGGCGAAGTCGTCGATCGTCGGCTCCGCGATCGGCAGCGGATCGGACTGGCCGAAGCCCGGCGTATCGGGCGCGATGCACGTGAAATGCTCGGCCCATCCTCGCATCAGCGGCTCATATTCGGCCGAGGAGCGCGGGCTCTGGTGCGCCATCAGCAGCGGCGGCCCCTTGCCGGCGCGGCGATAATGGACGCGGCGGCTGCCGACATCGACGAAGTGGCGGGTGATTTCCATTGCCCCAATTTGTCCGGACAAATTTTTCTCGACAAGCCTTTTCTTCATTTGCATTGTGACGAGCATGGAGATTGTCGGCACCCGCATGGTTTCTGACGGCCGCACCGCCCGCCAGATATTCGAGGACGTCATGGCCAATCCGGCCCGCAAGAAGTTCGGATTCGGCCGGAAATTGGCGCTGGTGAACGTCGATCTCCAGCAGGCCTATACCCGAACCGACAGGTTCGCGACGGCCTATGAGAGCGATCCGAAGCAGCTCGATTATGTGAACCAGCTGGCCCGGCTGGCGCGCGCCAAGGGCATGCCGGTGGTCTGGAGCCGGGTCGCCTATATGGACAATGCGCACGATGCCGGCGTCTGGGGCACGCGCACAGACACGCCGGATTCGCTGCAGAATATCAAATACGGGTCGGAGCGGCACGCCTATGACGATCGCTGCGATATCCGGCCGGCCGACCTTCAGTTCACCAAGCGAATGCCGTCCGCATTCTTCGAGACGCCGCTGGGCAGCTATCTGACCTTTCACGGCGTCGACACGGTGGTCGTCACCGGCGGCAGCACGTCAGGCTGCGTTCGCGCGACCGCCGTCGACGCGCTCAGCCACGGCTATCGCACGATCGTGCCGGTCGAGACCTGCGCCGACAAGCACGAGAGCTACCATTTCGCGAACTTGACCGATCTTCAGCTTAAATATGCGGATGTGGAGCCGGTGCAGGCAGTGATCGAGTGGCTGGAGGCGCAGCCGGATGCGTGACGATCCGAGCCTTTACGATTTCGCGCCCTATCGCGACCGGCCGAAGCTGACCTGGCCGGAAGGCAAGACCGTCGCCGTCTGGGTCGCGCCCAATCTCGAATATTACGAGATCGACCCGCCGGCGAACCCCTATCGCAAGAGCTGGGCGAAGCCGCATCCGGACGTGGTCGGCTTCAGCCACCGCGATCATTCGAACCGCGTCTCCCACTGGCGGATGGCCGAAGCAATGACGAAGCACGGCTTTCCCGGCTCGGTCTCGCTCTCCATCGCACTGTGCCAGCACCATCCCGAAGTGGTGGCCGACGCCAATGCGCGTGGCTGGGAGTTCTTCAGCCACGGCATTTACAACACCCGCTACACCTACGGCATGGATGATGCCCAGGAGCGCGCCATCATCGAGGATTCGATCCGCACCGTTCGCGACGCGACCGGGCAGACGATCCGCGGCTGGCTCGCCCCTGCCCTCACCCATACCGAACGCACGCTGGACCTGATCGCCGAATACGGGCTGACCTATACCTGCGATCTCTATCACGACGATCAGCCGACGGCGATCCGGACCAGGTCTGGCCGCCTGATCTCGATGCCCTACAGCCTGGAGGTCAACGACCATTACGGCTTCTTCGTCTACAACATGTCGCCGCGCGATTATGCCGACGCGCTGATCCGCCAGTTCGACCGGTTGGCAGAGGAAGGCGCTGCCTCCGGCACCGTCATGTGCATCCCCCTGCACGCTTATCTGATCGGGCAGCCGCATCGGATCGGGCCGTTCGAGAAAGTGCTGGAACACATCGCGGCGGACGGCCGCGCCTGGATCACCACCGCCGGCGAGATTGCGGACGCCTATCTGGAGCAGGCCGCATGAGCCTTGATCCGACCTATCTGGATTATCCGAAGCGCCGCCACGGCTATGACCACGACCTTTATCCCTGGTCGCGCATTTCCGACCGGCCGCCGGTGCGCTGGCCGGACGGCAAGAGCGTCGCGGTCTGGGTCTGCGTCAGCCTTGAATGGTTCCCGCTGACGCCATCGGACAAGCCGTTCCGCGCGCCGGGGCACATGCAGACGCCCTATCCGGATTACCGCCACTACACCTCGCGGGATTACGGTACCCGCGTCGGCTTCTACCGGCTGCTCGACGCATTCGCTAAAGCGGGCGTGACGGCATCGATCGCGGCGAACGGCGCGATTGCCGAGCGCTTTCCCCAAGTCATCCGCGACGCGGTCGCCGCCGGCCATGAGATCATCGCGCATTCGACCGACATGAACGGCACCATCGCCACCGGCCTCGACGAGGCGGAGGAACGCGCGCTGATCGACCGGTCGCTCGACGCGCTGGAAATGATCGCAGGCACGCGGCCGAAAGGCTGGCTGTCGATCGCGCGCTCGCAGAGCTGGAACACGCTCGACCTGCTGAAGCAGGCGGGCCTCACCTATTGCTGCGATTGGGTGAACGACGAGCTGCCCTATCGCTTCACCAACGGCCTGATCGACCTGCCCCTCAACCATGAGCTGTCGGACCGCCAGATCGTCGCCACGCAGCAGCAATCGGCGGACAGCTGGGCGCAGCAGATCGAGGACGCGTTCGACTGGCTGACGACGGAAGCGGCGAACCACGGCGGCCGCATGCTGCCGATCCACCTGACCCCTTACATTATGGGCCTGCCCTATCGCATCGGCGCGGTGGAAACCCTGCTCCAGAAACTCGCGGCGCGCCCTGAGGCGTGGTTCGCGCCGGGGGGCGCGATCGTTGAAACCTGGGCCGCCCAGCAATGAAACATCCCGCCACTCTCCGTTCGTTTCGAGCGACGTCGAGAAACGACCGCTCGGAGCCTGTGCTTCTCGACTTCGCTCGAAGCGAACGGAGTTGGAAGTGAAGGTTCGCAACCCCCGAACCGGCAAGCTCGACTATGCCGTCGATCCGCTTGGTGCCGCGGAAATCGAGGCCATTTCCGCCCGCCTTCGCGCAGCCCAGTCGGATTGGGCCGCGCTGCCGCCCGAAGCGCGTTCGGCGGCGCTACGCGCACTGGCGGATGCTGTCGACCGCCACCGCAAGCCGATTGCCGAGGCGCTGACGATCGACACCGGCCGTGGAGCTATCTCGCGCGTCGAAGTCGAAAGCGTGATCCGCACGGCGCGCCGCTGGGCCGACCAGGCGCCCGGCCTGATCGCCGCCGGCCAGCCGCAGGGCGTGCCGACTTCCGTCCCGAGCATCGAGACCTCGACCCGCCTTGTCCCCTACCCGCTGGTCGGGGTGATCAGCCCGTGGAATTTCCCGCTGACGCTGTCGCTGATCGACGCGATCCCGGCGCTGGCGGCCGGCTGCGCAGTGATCGTCAAGCCGTCCGAGGTCACGCCCCGCTTCATCCGCCCGGCGCGGGAAGCGATTGCCGAGGTGCCCGAAATCGCGGCCGTGCTGGCGCTGATCGAAGGCGACGGCGCGACGGGCGCGGCGCTGATCGAAGCTGTCGACTATGTCGCCTTCACCGGATCGGTCGCGACCGGCCGCAAGGTCAGCGAAGCCGCCGCGCGTCGCCTGATCCCGGCCAGCCTGGAACTGGGCGGCAAGGACCCGATGATCGTGCTCGCCAGCGCGGACCCTGAGCACGCGGCCGGCGTGGCACTGCGCGCGTCGGTGCTGAACAATGGCCAGGCGTGCCAGTCGATCGAGCGCATCTATGTCGCCCGCGCGATCGCCGGGCCGTTCATCGACGCGCTGGTCGCCAAGGCGGGCGCCGCGCGTCTCAATCATCCCGACGCGGCTTCGGGTGACATCGGCCCCTTCATCTTCGACAAACAGGCGGCGGTCGTCGCCGAACAGCTGCGCGACGCGCGCGCGCGCGGCGCCCGCATCCTGACCGGCGGCGAGATCGAGGAGCTGGACGGCGGCCTCTATCTCCGGCCGACCGTGGTCATCGACGTGACTCCCGATATGGCGCTGATGCGCGAGGAGACGTTCGGGCCGGTCCTTCCGGTCACGCCGTTCGACACGGCCGAAGAGGCCATAGCCCTCGCCAACAGCGGCGAGTTCGGCCTGTCCGCGGCCGTCCTTGCCGGCACGACCGAAGAGGCGGAGCGCGTCGCGGTGCGGCTGAACGCCGGCGGCGTGTCGATCAACGACGGATCGCTGACAGGCCTGGTCTGGGAAGCGGAGAAATCGAGCTTCGGGGCCAGCGGCGTCGGTCCGTCGCGGATGGGCGCGAGCGGGCTGCTCCGCTTCTTCCGCAAGCAGGCGCTGATCCGCCAGACCGGCGCGCCGCTGCCGCTCGCCGCCTATGCGGAGGAAGCACTGTGACCGGCCTTGCCGAGGCGATGCCGAACATGCTCCGCCACGCCGGCGAATGGGACGGCATCTATCGCCACATCGCGGCGGACGGCAGCCTGCTCGACGAACACCGCACCTGGACGCGCTGCGAGTTCCCGCAGAGCGGCGCTTACGCCTATGTCCAGCACAACCGCCTGACCTGGGCGGACGGGCGCACGCTTGAGCGGACCTTGTGCAGCAGCTTTCGCGACGGGATGCTCCATTGCGAGACGGACCGCGTCCGCGGCTATGTCTGGGAGACGCGCGAAGGCACGGTGATGATGCGTCTCGATTACAAGCTGGAGCCGGGGCTGTGGTTCATCGAGATGATCAGCCTGTCTGATGACGCCCGCTCCCGCGCCCGCACCTGGCAATGGTTCCAGAACGGCAAGCCGTTGAAGCGCACATTGTGCGACGAACGGCGAATTGTTTGATTTGGCTTGAGAAAACCTCTTTCCTAACTTGCCATTAACCAATACTGGGCGCACGCTTTCGACTCGGTGAGGAAAAGGGTGCCCGAAATGAAACGCAGCGTCATCCTGGCGTCGGCTTTGTTCATGGCTGCGCCGGCTCATGCCTACCCCATCATGTTCGGCGGCGCATGCGATACGCCAGAAGGCTGTGTCACAGCTCTGCCCGAAGATGCGAACGATCTCTTTATCGGCTTCGACTGGACGATCCCCGACGACGGGATGACCTACAAATGGACGTTCACGGTCGATCAGCCCGGCGCGACGGTGTTCGTGCCCGGTGCCAATCAGGTGGAATTCTACGGCTATCGAAAGACCGCGACGGGCCTTGAGGATCTGACGTCCTTCGACAGCTTCCCCTACCGCTTCGAAGGGTTTCACGAGGACGGCTCGAACGTCACGACCTACTTCGTTCATGCGCCCAAGGGGACGCCCGATAGCTGCGCGACGGCAGCCGTCGGCGACATCTGCTATCGCTACTATCGGGTCTGGAACAACGGCCAGCCGTTCCAATGGGGCGGCACCCACGGCCCGTTCAACATGCGCATTTCGGTGCAGGCGGTCCCGGAGCCTGCGACCTGGGCGCTGATGATCGGGGGATTCGCCGTCGCCGGCGCGACTGTACGCCGACGCAAGGCCGCCGCCTAGCGCTCCAGCTCGACCAGTTCGTACCAGGTCTGCATATAGCCGCCGACGCCGCCCTGGACGAAGATCGAATCCGGGTCCGCCGTCACCCACATATCGTAGTGCGGGTGGGTCGTGCCGCCCATGCCCTCGCTGCTTTCGTCGACGAAGCGGAAGTGGCGGCAGTCGAAGGTGCCGGTGGCGACCGTCACCCGCTCGTCGCCCAGATATTCCAGCATGATGCGCACTTCGGCGATCATCGGCGGGGTCGCGCCGCGATGGTCGGGCGACGGCAGGAACACGCGCACTTCGCGCCGGTGCGGGCCCTTCGACACGTCCATCCGGCTGGTGAGATAGCCGTCGCCGACGATCGGATGGGTGCCGAAGCCGTCGATCGCACCCTGATAGTCGACCCGCTGCGACAGCCGCCCGATCGGCGGTCCGAAGCTCTCGCACTCCACATATCCGTCGCCATGGTGCAGCCAGCCGGTGCCCATGAATTCGTCGCCGACCGTCAGGTGCACGTGCAGGTCATTGGGCCGCCCGTTCGGGCCCAGCGCATAGACGATGTCGCGCAGCACCGTCGGCTCCGGCTCCTCGATCTCGCAGCGCGCGCGCAGGATCACCGATCCGTCGCCATGATGGGTGAAAGCGAACCATTCGCGCCCGCGTTCCCGGTCCATCATCTCGGGCTTTTTGGAGGTGTAGCGGATGCGGCCACTGACCGTGCGGTGCTTCATCGTTCATCGAGCAGGCGCTGCCTGACCTCGTCGGGCGAAGGCTCCGGAGCCGCCGCCATCGCTTCCATGTCCTGCTGAACGCCGCGCATGATCCGCGCGACATAATCCTTGGTCGCAAGGCCGCGCTCATGGGCCGCGTCGCGGTCCGGCTGATAGGCGTCGATATCGGCGCGGCTGATGGTACCCTTGGCGTCCAGCAGCCGCTCGACCGTGTCCAGCCGCTCGCGCAGCACAGAGACTTCGCCGGCGATTGCCAGCACGATTGACAAGGTCCGGTCGATCGCCGGATCGTCGAAATATTGCGGCCTTTTGCCCTTTGCCTTGGCGCCGGCGCGGGCGATCCAGTCGACGCTGTCGCTCATGCCGCCGGCTTCCACGCGCCATAGGCATTCCAGACCGCGGCGCGGCCATGATCTTCCTTCTCGTCGAACGCGCTTTCCGGGAAGACCTCCTTGTCCACGACTGCCTTCACGCCGGTCACGAACAGGCTTTCCGGCGGCAGTCCGGCCCCGGCCATCTGCTTCTTCAGATCGAGCGCGTGCATCGCCGACCAGAAAGGCTCGTTGTTGTTGAACGCGTCCCAGTCGCGGATGAACTGCTCGTAGAGCGGCATCTCGTCCGAATATTGCGGCTGCTCCAGGTGCAGGATCAGCCCGCCCGGCGCGAGCACGCGCGTCGCTTCCTTCAGGATTTGGGGAAACGCCTTGCCCGACAATTCGTGCAGGAACATCGTCGTCTGCACCCAGTCGAAATAGCCGTTGGGGAAGCGGCTCAGATCCTCGGCATTCATCTGGATGAACTTCAGGTTGCGCGCGCCGAGCGCCTGCGCCCGCGCATGCGCGTAACGCAGCGACGGTGCGGCCGTGTCGATCGCGATCACCTCGGCCTCTGGAAAGGCGAGCGCCAGCGGCACGATATTGTGACCGACCGTGCAGCCCAGATCGAGGATGCGGCGCGGCGTCCAGCCCGGCCGCTCGCGCCTGATCCAGTCGACCAGCGCCTGACCGCCGCCATCCGACAGCGCGCCGAGCCCGCCCGCCGTCGTCGCGAAGATGCCGCAGTCATAGTTCGCGCCGGCCGAGACGTCGCCCGGCCGTTCCTCGCCATGATAGCTGCCTGGCATGCAGTGGATGTCGACCGCGGCCTGGTAGTGCGGCACCTTCACCGCCGGGTCGAGCTCCAGCGTGTCGCGGCCTTCGTTATATTGCCGCGCCTTGGCGTCGAGCTCGTCCAGCTGGCGCAACACAATCGAGCGGCCGTTCTGCTGCCGCATCTCCATCGAATTGCGCTTGCAGGCGGACCAGAAGCGATGCCACGGATCCTTGTTCATCGCGTCGCGGATTTCGAACCGGTCCTCAGGATCGCGACCATGTTCCGCCCGGAATGTTGGCAGCACGCGCGTTTCGTAGGCGATCTTGTTGCCGCCCCCGATCGTGCCCGACAGATATTTGTTGAAGTTGGTCAGGAAGTTGAACCGCGCCGCCTCGTCATGGCTGGCGACCGGGAACACCGGATGCCGCGTGACGGCGCTATAAGGCGGCGGAACGTCTTGCTTCATATCACACCTTCCTTGGCGAGGCGCTCGATCACCTCGCTCTGCACCCGCAGGAAATGGTCACGATCGGGCGCTTTATCCAGCAGCGTGCCGGCCGGATGCACGGTCGCCGCAGCATAGGCTGCTGCGAAGAGCTCGGTCCGCTGCCGCGCAAGATAGTTGGTCATGCCCGGCTTGCGCCGCGCGGCGCGGAGCGCGTCGAGATCGATCGCGCCGAACGCGGTGAAGGTCTCGCCGGTGTTGGATTCGGCGAGCACATTGCCCTTCCAGTCGACCACCAGCGAATTGCCGTCGGCCGACGCGAACGGCATCGCCGTGCCCTCGATACCCGCGGTGTTCGCCGAGACGACATAGGCCAGGTTCTCGAACGCGCGCGCCCGCTTGGCGATCGCCTTGTGCGTGGCGACCGGGCTGCCGACCTCGGACGAGCTGTGCACGAAGATTTCCGCCCCGCGCAGGGCATGGGCGCGCGCGATCTCGGGGTAGAGGATTTCCTCCGAAGCGATCGCCGCCAGATTGCCGATCTCGGTCCGCGCGACCGGGAACACGCCCTCCACGCCGTAGACGTCCAGATACTTCGCCCACACATCGTGCGGCGTCGGCGCGAACATCGAGTTCAGGCGGCGGTAGCGCAGCACCACCTCGCCCGACGGGGCGACGACGAAGCTGGTCTGGAAGTAGAGGCCGGGGAAATGCCGGTCCGTCTCATAGGCATTGCCGGCCAGGAACAGATTCTGCGCTTCGGCGATCCGGCCGAACGCCTCATATTCCGGCCCGCCTTCCTCCAGCGCCGCCTTGTCCGCGAAATCGGCGATCGAGATGCGGCCCGGATAGCTGGTCAGCAGATATTCGGGGAGAACGGCAAGCCGGACCTTGTTGCCCGAATATTGCTCGATGAACACGCTTGCGGCGCGCAGCTTCGGCCCGACCGACTCGATCGTGGCCAGCATCTGCGCCCGCGCCGCTGCCCGGTCGGGACAGCGTTCGACCGATCGCGCGGTCAGCTGCAGCGCCAGCGCAGCGTAGGTCACAGCCCCAGCGCCCCTGGGTTCATCCGGCCTTCCGGGTCGACCGTGCGCTTGACCGCCTCGAGCACCTGCCAGCTGGCGGGATCGCTGCGCTCCTTCAGCGGATAGGTGCGCGCGATCTGGAGATGCACGGCCTTTAGCTCCCCGAAGATGTCGATCACGCCCTGCCGCAGCCGGTCGACCAGCGCGCGCGCGTCGGCGTTCGCCGGCGCTTCCTTCAGCCGCGCGAGGTGCGCCGGCTCGACCGAGCGGCGGTGCAGCTCGCCCCAGCTGTCAGGGAAGAAGAAGACAGGCTCGATCAGGAAGCCGGTGCGGCCGACGGTCAGGAACATATAGCCGGCGCCGACGCCCAGCCGTTCCATTTCCGCCGAATGCGCCTCGTAGAGCGCGCCGATCCGCGCCACCGCTTCGACCGCGCGGCTGTGGCGGACGATGCCGTGCACCGGCACCCAGCGCTCGCCCTCCGGACCCAGCATCGAGTTGACAGGCGGGAACGGGTTGGCGCGCAGCACCTTGGGGATCGTGTTCTCGACCGAACGGCCGCCGGCTTCGGCGACGATCCGCTCGACGCGCTTCATGTCCTCCGCAGCCGCCGCGTCGGTCCGGCCCTCGACGATCAGGTGCGCGGAAAAGCGCGCATCGTCGAGGAAGGAGCGGCCCGCCGCGACCACTTTCGCGCCTTCCTTGACCGCTTTCCAGAAGCTGCCCTGCGCCTTCATCATGCCGACCAGCGCCTTGGCGTCGGAGCCGAGGCTGTCGCGCTTCATTCGCTGCGCCTGCAGGAACGGGTCGAAGCCGAAGCATTCGGTGGCAAGGCCGGCCCGCGCGATCTCGCTCATCGCGCCGAATGCCTGGTCCGGCGTGTCGAACGCGAAGCTGCCATAGGCGAAGGCTTCCGCTTCGCGCTCCAGCGGCAGCGTGATATGCGCCTTGATCCCGAATGCGCCGGTGTCGGCCCCGAAGAGTCCGGTCAGATCCGGCCCGAACGGACGCAGGAAGCCGCTGCCGGTGCGCAGCACCGTTCCGTCCGCCAGCACGACGTCGAAGCCGAGCGCCATGTCCGCGATCGTCCCGTTGCCACCACCCCAGAACACGCCGTTCTGGCTCATGCCGCCGCCGACCGTCGCCTTGATGCCGCTGAGCGTGCCCCAGCGCGGCACGCGCAGACCGAGCGGCTTTAGCCGGTCGCGGAGCGCCGCCCAGGTGCAGCCCGCCTCGACCGTCACGACCATATCGACCGGATCGACGTCCAGGACGCGATCCATCCGGCCAAGATCGACGACCAGCGCGCCGGCATCTTCGGTCAGATAGCCTCTGGTGTAGCTCATGCCGCCGCCGCGCGGCACGATGGCGAGGCCGCGGGCGTGGGCCGCCGCGAGGCCTTTCGACAGCTCGTCGATATCGGCGGGGCGGAACACCGCACAAGGCTGCGCGCCTTCGCTGTGGACGTCCTGCGCGTAGAAGGCGCATTCGGCCGGATCGGTCACCAGCGCATCGGCCGGAAACAATGTGGACAGGTCGGTATCGAGCATCGTCGCCATCAGGCTGCCTGCGGTTCGGCGGCGGGCTCGGCGGCCCGCGCCTCGGGATAGCGGCCGAGCGTCAGCAGCAGCGCGCCGCCGACCGCGAACATCAGCATCGCCGCCGCCAGCATCGGATCGTAATTGCCGGTCGCGTCGCGGACCGAGCCGTAGAGCACCGGCGATATCGCCGATCCGATCCCGAAAGACATATACAGGAATCCGTAGATCTTGCCGTAATGGGCGAGGCCGAAATAGCGCGCGGCCATGAACGCGATCACGTCCGATTCCGCGCCGGCCGCAAAGCCGAGCAGGAAGGCGCCCGCGCGGACGACCGTCAGCGAGTCGGCCTGGCCCATCAGCAGGTAGCAGCCGGCGGCAGGCAGCAGCAGCGACGCGAAGGCGACGCCGGGCGCCCACATCCGGTCGAACAACAGGCCGACGATCAGGCGACCGGCAAGAATTCCGATCGCGACCACGGCGATCGTCGCATCGCTCTCCGCCTTCGAGAAGCCGTGGAGCTGGACCATCTGCGACATGTGGATATGGGCGCCGCCATAGGCCATCGAAATGATCGCGATCGACACGAGCAACGCCCAGAAGCGCGGCTCGCGCGCAGCTTGGGCAAGGGTGTGGCCCGGCAGCGTACCGGACGCGTTCGCCAGCGTCTGCGGGCGCTCCTCCGCCCGCGGCTCGCGGAACCAGAGCAGCCCCAGCGGCAGTGCGATGCAGAGCGGCAGCAGTGCCAGCGCCGGATAGGCGGCGCGCCAGCCGCCGGCCGCCACAGCCCAGTGCGCGATCAGCGGCACGACGATTCCGGCGATGCTCGTCCCGATCAGCATCAGGCCGAGCGCCAGGCCGCGATTGCGGTCGAACCAGACGCTGACTGCCCGGCTCCAGGTCACGGGCGTCGATCCGATGCCGATCACGCCGATCACGACCCAATAGCCCCAGAACAGCCAGATGTTGTTGGGCACGAACCACATGCTCGCGAACGCGACACCGAACAGGAACAGCGACCACAGCGCGACCTTGCGCACGCCGTAGCGGTCGGCGAGCGAGCCCACATAGGGCGCCGTCAGCGACGCGATGATGCCGTAGATGGTGACGCCGATGCTGATCGACGCGAAGTCCCAGCCCGTTGCGTCGTGGATCGGCCCGATCACGACCGGCATGCTGCTGAACGGCACCGGCGACGCACCGCAGGCCGTCCCGACCAGCGCGGCAACGAGCGGTTTCCAGCCGAGCGCGAATTCGGAGCGCGCCTTCACAGCGGATCGCCGGAAAGCTCGGTCAGCTCGAACACCGAGTCGATATAACCTTCGACCACGCCTTTCACGTAAAGGAAGTCGCCGTCGCGCGTCACCCAAAGATGATATTCAGGATGATCGTTGGTCAGCCCGACGAAGCGGATGCGATGGCAATCGAACCGCCCCGCCGCGACGTCGATCGTCTCCGGGCCGACATATTCAAGGCCGCTGCCGGTGGTCGCGATAAACGGCCCGGTCGCGCCGAAATGGTGGGTGCTGTGCATCAGGTTCCGGCCGAAGAACTGCACATGGCCCGCGCCTTTCTCGTACGGGAAGGCGGCAGCAAGCCAGGCGTCGGACTGGACCGCGTGCATGCCGAAGCCGCGGATCGGCCGCCGGATCGGGAAGCGCTGCGAAATGCGGCCTTCGTCGCGCGTCACGGATTCGCAGATCGCCTCGTCGTCGGTGAACGAGAACCAGCCGCTGCCGGTCACTTCCCCGTCGCGCATGATCCGCACGAAGGCGTCCTTGGGATGGTAATCCGGATGCGCGGACTGGGTGCTGTCGCGCACCACCCAATCCTTGCCGAAGCGCATCTCGCAATGCGCCGAGAGGACGCGGAGGCCATCGCCCCCGCGCGTCATCCGCCACTCCTCGACGCCCCATACCCCGCCGTCCTGCCGGCTGCGATATTCGATCCGGCCCTGGCGGCGGGGAAGCAACTCGAACGCTGACATGATGCGCGTGCGCCCTCTCTAGAAGTTGTAGCGGGCGCGGACCGTCCACGTCATCGGCGCATTCAGATAGCTGTAGTTGGACAGCGAGGTCTGGATGAACTCCTTGTTGAAGCAGTTGGAGCATTCGACCGACAGCTTCCAGCGATTGTTCGGCGTGTTCAGCGCGATGCTTGCGTTGAACAGCCACGCCGACGCGCTGTGCGATCCGGTGATGAAGGCGCCATCGCCGAACGGGTTCGACGGGAAGGTGCCGTTCGTGCCGGTCACCGGCTGGTCGTAAAGGCTCAGGTTGGCGATCGCGACTTCCTGCTTCGAATGGTAGGTCGCATTGATCGCCGGAACCACCGACCAGCCGCTGTCGCCGATCTCGGCCTTGTAGCTGCCGCCCAGCGCCAGCGACCAGCGCGGCGTGCGGACCGGGGTGGAGATCGTGCCGTTCGCGGTCACGATGCCATTGGCGCAGGCGGTCGTGTTCGGGCCGCCGGGGATGCGGCCGGCTGCAAGCGCTGCCTGGCAGGCCGCGAGCTGGCCCTCGACCGACTGGATGCCATACGCATCGAACGGCGGCGCGTTCTTCGGCAGCCGGTAATTGTCGTGCTGATAGCCGACATTGGCGTAGAGGTTGAGGTTGTCGACCGGAACGACGGTGACTTCGGCCTCGATGCCCTTGTTGCGGTAGTCCGCGAAGTTGCGCGTCAGGAAGGTCAGCGTCCCGTTCGTCGGGTTGAGCAGGCCGGCCAGCACCTGCAGGTCCGATACGTCCAGCCAGAAAGCGGTCAGGTTGACGCGCAGCCGCCGGTCGAGCCAGTCGGATTTTATGCCGGCTTCGTAGCTCCAGACCTTTTCCGGGTCGAACGGCAGGAAGGTAGCGGGCGAGCTTGCGCGGGCGTTCCAACCGCCGGACTTGAAGCCTCGGGTCGCCGACGCGAACAGCAGCACCTGGTCGTTGGGCTTGAAGTCGATCGCGAACCGCGGCGTCCAGATCTTGGTCTCCTGCCGGGTCGGAATGCGCGCGCCAGAAGCCGCGACCAGATTGGCGTTGTCGAGGCAACTCGCTTCCAGCGTACCGTCGTTGCACGACGCGCGATTGTCGTTCAGCCGGATCGTCTTAGTCTCGTCCGTGTAGCGGATGCCCGCGGTCAGCTTCAGCTGGTCGGTGACGTTGAAGTCCGCCTGGGCGTATCCGGCGATCGCCTCGGTGCGGTTGTGCAGGATACGGTCGGCGAGCAGCAGCGAAAGCGCCGGGGAAACGCCGAAGATGTCGGCGAAATCGGTCTTGTTGCGCTCGTCGATGTAATAAAGACCCGCCACATAATCGATGAAGCCGTTTGCCAGCTTCCCGTTCAGCTTCACTTCCTGGGTGAATTGCTGGTGGTGGCCGTCATTGACGATCACGAACCCGCCGCGCGCGAGGCCGCGGACCGGCGGCCGGGGCACGGATACGGTCGGGCCGGCGCGGCCGTCGAAGAAATCGAGGCCGTATTGCTGGCTGAGATTCACGAACCCGGTGATCAGCGCCAGCGTGGTGTCGGACGCAACATCGAACTGCAAATGCGACGTGATGATGTCGCTGGTCGATTCCTGGCCCATCCCGAAATTGGCCTTGCGGCCGCTGATGACCAGCGGCGCATAGGGCGATGGCGGGCCGTCGATCTCCGCTAGTCCGCTCGTGACGAAGCGCCCCTTGCAGTCGCTCGGATTGGCCGGATTGCAGGTGAAGTTGAGGATGTTTTCGCCATTGGCGACGATATGCGCGAAGGACGCATTCCAGCGGACCGAATCCGACAACTCGCCGCGGATGCCGAGCCGGGCGCCCCAGCCGTCGTCGTCGTTCAGGCGCTCGCCGGTGGTCACGTTTTTGACGTAGCCGTCGTCGTTCTGAAAATAGCCGCTCAGCTTGATCGCGAAATCGGGCGCGAGCGGAATGTCGACGGAGGCGCGCCCAAGCACCTTGTTGTAGCGGCCATAGCCGACCTCGGCATAACCGGCGAAATAGTCCCCCGGCTGCTTCATGATCACATTGATCGCACCGCCGGTCGTATTGCGCCCGAACAGCGTGCCCTGCGGGCCGCGCAGCACCTCGACGCGGTCGACGTCGAACAGCGACAGGTTGTTGGCGTTCTGCCGGCTCAGATAGATGTCGTCGACATAGGTGCCGACCGGCGGGTCGAAGGTGGCGATCGTTTCGGTGCTGCCAAGGCCGCGGAGGAAATAAGCGTTGGCGGAGCCGATGCCGGTGTTGTTCTGGGCGACGAGATTCGGAACGAAATTGCCGATATCCAGCGTGTTCGTGATGCCGCGCGATGCCAGCTGCTCGCCTGACAGGGCGGTGATCGCAATCGGCACGTCCTGCGCCCGCTCGGCGCGGCGCTGCGCCGTCACGACGATATCGGAAATCTGGGACCCGTCATCCGTCGCAGCCTGGGTCTCTGGCGGAGCGGCGGCCGCCGCCTGATCGCTCTGAGTCCTGTTCTGGTCGGTTTCGGTCTGCGCCCATGCCGGCGCAGCCAGGGTCAGCACGGTTGCGGCGGAAGCAAGCCAGAGTGCGCGCATCGATTGTCCCCTCCTCTCGCCGGCCATCTCTTGCCACGGGCCGTGCGATGTGATTTGTCCGGACAACTTTCACGGAATAGCGGATGCTGTCAAGCATGCTTTGTCCGGACTTTTAAAGGGGAGTTCCCGATGGCCGATTTCGCTTACCCGACCCTGGTCTGGGCCCATCTGCTCTTGTTCGTATTCTGGCTCGGCGCCGATGTGGGCGTGTTCGTGCTCGGCCAGCATTTCCGCCGGCGCAATACTTATTCGCTCGATCAGCGAATCGCACTGCTGAAGCTGCTGGTCGAAGTCGACATGGTGCCGCGCACGGCTTGGGCATTAATGGTCCCGGTCTCGCTATCGGTCGTCTCGATGGGCGGGATGTGGGCGGTTCCCGCGCCGCTGCTTGCCGGCGCCTGGGTTGTCGGGGCGCTGTGGCTCTGGCTGGTGTGGGACGCGCATTTTCACGACCAGACGCTTCGCGCCGCGCGCAACCGGCGAATCGAATTCTGGCTCAAGATTCTGATCGCCACCTTCTACACCGGGCTCGGCCTTGTCTCTATCGGCACCGGCTCGCCGCTCCCCTTTGCCTGGCTCGCCTGGAAGGCGCTGCTGTTCGGGACGATTTTCTGGGCCGCGATCATGATCGATGTCGCGTTCAAGCCGGTCGGGCCGCAGCTCGGGAAGCTGCTCGCCGAAGGCTCTAGCGATGCGACCGAGATCCCGCTGCTGCGCACGATGAACCGCACCCGGCTGTGGGTGTGGTGCGTCTATCTGCTGCTGCTCGCCACCTCGTATCTGGGTGCGGTGAAGCCGTTCTGAACGATCGCGCTTGACTTTAAAGTTGTCCGGACAAATTGTGAGCGACATGACCAAGGGGGCACATTCTTCCGGGCTGGCTGCGCGGCTGCAGAGCCTGCTGTTCGTGCCGGGCAGCCGGCCTGACCGGTTTGCGGGCGCGCTGGCTTCCGGCGCCGATGCCGTGTGCATCGACCTGGAGGATTCGGTGCCACCCGCCGACAAGGCTGCGGCGCGCGAGGCCGCGCTGGCGGCGATCGCCGCCGATGACAGCGGGCGACTGATCCTGCGCTGCAACGGACTCGGCACGATCGAAGGCGTCCAGGACGTCGACGCGATCGCGACTGCTCTGGCGCGGGGCGCCAGAACGCCGTCGCTGTTGCTGTTGCCCAAGGCCGAGAATGCGGAGCAGCTGACGGCGCTCGCGCAGCAGACGGGAGCGCGCCTCGGCCTGGTGCCGCTGATCGAAAGTCCGCGGGGCCTGCGCGTGGCGGCCGCGATCGGCAGCGTGCCGGGGGTGGTGGCGATGATGTTCGGCGGCGGCGACCTGTCGGCCGAGCTCGGCGTCGAGCTTGCCTGGGAGCCGCTGGCCGTCGCGCGGGGGCTGTTCTTGCTCGCCTGCGCCGAAGCAGGCGTGCCGGCCATCGACGTGCCCTGGATCCGGCTCGAGGATGCCGCCGGGCTTGAGGATGAGACGCGCCGGGCCAAGGCGCTCGGCTTCGCTGCAAAGGCAGCGATCCATCCGGCGCAGATTCCGACTATTCATACCGTCATGCGGCCGACGCCGGACGAGATCGAGGAAGCGCACGCCGCCGCCCTCGCTTTCGCGGAAGCGGGCGGCGCGGCGGTGCGCTTTCGCGGCCGCATGCTCGAGGCGCCGGTGATGCGCCGCTACAGCAGGATTTTGGAACAGGAACGACACCATGCGTGAAGGAAGTATCGAAGTCGCACCAGGCCGCTATCGCGAGACGTTCGGGCGGTATTTCGAGGATTTCAACGAAGGCGACATCTATGAGCATCGCCCCGGCCGCACGATCACGGACGCCGACAATGTCTGGTTCACGCTGCTGACGATGAACACGCACCCGGCGCATTTCGACTATGAATTCGCCAAGAAGACCGAGTTCGGAAAGCCGCTCGTCTGCTCTCCGTTCACAGTCGCGCTGATGGTCGGCATGTCGGTGTCGGACGTCAGCCAGAAGGCGGTCGCCAATCTCGGCTGGTCGGACATCAAGCTGACCGGCCCGCTGTTCCCCGGCGACACGCTCTATGCGGAGAGCCAGGTTGTCGAAAAGCGCGAGTCGAAGTCGCGGCCCGAACAGGGCATCGTCACCGTCCGCACGATCGGCAAGAACCAGCATGGCGAGGTGGTCTGCACCTTCAACCGCTCGATGCTGATCTGGAAGCGCGGCTGCGGCCCGATGGAAAGCTGAGCCGGTCGATGGCGACCCTCGCCCCTGATCGTGCCGCGACCGCCGGTTCGCGGGTCGTCGACTATATCCACGGCCCGATCGTCTCCTCCGGCGATCTCGACGCGCACCTCGCGCTGTTCGCGGCGTTCGGCCTGCGCGAGGCGGATCGCGTCAGCCGCTCCGAAGCGGAGGTACATGCGCTCTGGGGCGTCGACGGTCAGTCCTGCGAGGACGTCGCGCTGGTCACGCCGGGATCGCGCTTCGGGCTTCGCCTGGTCCGCTTCTCGCCCGGGTCCGGCATCGTCATCCGCTCAGAGGCGCGCGGGTCCGACAGCGAGGCGCTTAAGGTCATCGACTTCTACGCGCCCGACCTGGGGGCAGCACAGCGCGCGATCGAGGATGCCGGGTTCGTCTTCAGGGACGCGGTCGCCGAATATGACACGCCCGAAGGCCGCTTTCGGGAAGCCCATCTCTGGGGCCCCGACGGCGTCGTGTGCGCGCTCGTCGCCGGCGACCCGGCATTCTTCGAAAGCTTCGCAACGGTGCGCGACCGGCTGGTCAGCGAGCCGCAGAGCATCTCGGGGCCGGTCCGCGATCCGGAAGCGACGCTCGCCTTCTTCCGCCAGGTCTTCGGGCTCGCGCCGATCCACACCTACGGCGTCGCAGACGATAGTTTCCAGGCGCTGGTCGGCGCGGGATCGACACTGAACGTGCGGGCGTGGAACGTCGGCACCGACACGCGCGAACCCTATTTCGGCGTCATCGATTACGGCCTCCCATCGGGCGAGCAGGCGTCGCTCGCCGGGATTTCGCGGCCCCCTGCCCGCGGCCTGATCGGCGCTACGCTGATCGTCCGCGATATCGACGCCGTCGCCAGCGCGGCCCGCGCCTTCGGCGGCACCGATCCGGTCGAGGCAGTCGTTCCCGGCATGGCTGCCGCCCATGTCGTCACCGTGCCGGCCCCGAACGGCGGCTGGTACCAAGCTCTTCAACCCATCAATCCAAGGACCGCCTGATGGCAAGCGCCGTAGATAGCGTTCGCACGATCGAGGCTGACCAGGAGGCCGCTTTCCTCGACGCGATCGATCGCTGGATCGAGCGCGAGGTGCGCCCCCAGGTCATGCATCATGACCATGAAGACCTCTGGCCGGCCGAGTTGGTCGATCAGATGGCCGAAATGGGCCTGTTCGGCGCCACCATCGGCCAGGAATATGGCGGCCTGGGGCTGCCGGCCACGACCTATGCCAAGATCGTCGCGCGCATCTCGTCCTACTGGATGGCGCTGACCGGCATCTTCAACTCGCATTTGATCATGGCCGCTGCCGTCGAGCGGTTCGGCACGCCCGAGCAGAAAGCGGAATGGCTGCCGAAATTCGCGACCGGCGAAATCCGCGGCGGCCTGGCGCTGACCGAACCCGACGCCGGCACCGATCTCCAGTCGATCCGGATGACCGCCCGGCGCGACGGCGACGGTTACGTCATCAACGGCACCAAGACGTGGATCTCGAACGGCATCAAGGGGAGCTGCTTCGCGCTGCTGGTCAAGACCGATCCTGAAGCCGAACCGCGCTACAAGGGCATGAGCCTGTTCATCGCGCCGAAGGGGCCTGGCTTCGCGGTCGGCAAGAAGTTCGAGAAGCTCGGCTACAAGTCGATCGATTCCGCCGAGTTGATCTTCGACGACTATCGTATCCCCGCCGCCAACCTGATCGGCGGCGTCGAGGGGCAAGGGTTTCTTCAGGCGACCGGCGGCCTTGAACTCGGCCGGATCAACGTCGCAGCGCGCGGTGTCGGCCTGGCCGAAGGCTCGCTGCGCCTCGCCACCGAATATGCCCAGCTCCGCAAGACGTTCGGAAAGCCGATCGCGCAGCACCAGGCCATCCAGCTAAAGCTTGGCGAGATGGTCACGCGGGCCCGCGCCGCGCGGCTGCTGACGTTTGACGCCGCCGAAGCCTATGACCGGGGCGAGCGCTGCGACATGGAAGCCGGCATGGCGAAATATTTCGCATCCGAAGCCGCGGTGCGCAACAGCGAGGAGGCGATGCGCATCTTCGGCGGATACAGCTATTCGAAGGAATATGAGATCGAACGCTATTACCGGGACGCGCTGCTGATGTGCATCGGCGAGGGGACCAACGAGATGCAGCGCATGATCATTGCGAAGCAATGGCTGAAGCGGAATCCGGTATGAGAGAGCGCCGCTTTTATGACAGCCCTCTCCCCGCAGGGGAGAGGGCAGGCTTGCGAAGCGAGCCGGGAGAGGGGCTGACACGTCGTGGCAAGACGCCCGAACACTTGCTCACGAGAGCCAAGCAGATGCGCCACGAACCGACTCCGCAAGAAGAGGCATTGTGGGAAAGGCTCAGGGCCAAACGGCTGGACGGCTGGAAGTTTCATCATCAATCGCCGCTCGGCCCCTTCATCCCTGATTTCTCTTGCCCCAAAGCCAAGCTGATCATTGAACTGGATGGCAGTCAGCACAGCGAACGCGAAGGCTATGACGCCGACCGCACTGCGTTTCTGGAGCACCAAGGCTATCGCGTGCTGCGTTTTTGGAACTGCGACATTGATCAAAATCTCGATGGGGTTTTGATGCTGATCCGGGAGGCCCTTTCTGCCCCTCTTCCGGCCCGCGAAGCGGGCCTGCCCTCTCCCCTGCAGGGAGAGGGCTAATGACCCTCCCCCTGTCCGGCTATCGCATCCTTTCCGCCGAGCAATATGGCGCAGGCCCCTACGGCACGATGTTCCTCGCCCAGTTGGGCGCAGAGGTAATCAAGATCGAAGCACCGAAGGGCGGCGACACGGCTCGCGCCGTGGGTCCCCATTTCCTGCGGCCGAACGAAAGCATCTTTTTCCAGACGTTCAACCTGAACAAGAAATCGATCACGCTCGACCTGAACAGCGAGGACGGGCAGCAGGTGCTGCACCGGCTGGTCGGCAGCGCCCATGCCGTCGCGAACAACCTGCGCGGCGACCTGCCCGCACGGATGGGTCTGACCTACGGCGCGCTGAAGGCTGCGAACCCGGCGATCGTGTGCGCGCACCTGTCCGCCTACGGCCGCGACAACGAACGCGCGCGCTGGCCGGGCTATGATTATCTGATGCAGGCGGAAGCCGGCTTCCTCGCCATGACCGGAGAGCCCGACGCGCCGCCGACCCGGTTCGGCCTGTCGATCGTCGACTTCATGACCGGCACGATGATGGCGGTCGGCCTGCTCGCCGCCCTGCTCGACGCGCAGCGCAGCGGGAAAGGGCGCGACATCGACGTGGACCTGCTGTCCGCCGCGCTTCACCAGACCAGCTATCCGGCGATGTGGTATCTGAACGAAGGCGACGTGACCGGCCGCAGCCCGCGATCCGCCCATCCTTCGGTCACGCCCAGCCAGATGTTCCGAACCGCCGACGGGTGGATCTTCGCGATGGCGCAGCTGCCGAAATTCTGGCGCGTGCTGGTCGAGCGGATCGGCCGGCCGGAGCTGGCGGACGATCCGCGTTTTGCCAGCGCAGAGGCGCGGCTGGAAAATCGCGAGGCGCTGACCGAGCTGCTGGACCAGACGTTCATGCAGCGCCCGACTGCTTATTGGCTGGAGCTGCTGGCCGGACACATGCCGGTCGCGCCGGTGTTCCAGCTCGACCAGGCACTCGACAATCCGTTCATCCGCGAACGCGGTCTGGTCGATACCGTGAGCCATCCGGACCGCGCGGAGCTTCGCGTGCTGGCGAACCCGATCCGGATCGACGGCGCGCAGCTTCCGAACCGGGCGGCCCCGCTGCTCGGCGCGGATACCGACGCCGTGCTTGCCGAGGCTGGTCTGGACTCCGCCGAGATCGAACGCCTGAAGGACAAGGGCGTCATCTGACGATGAGCAAGCTCGCCGGCATCAAGGTCGTCGACCTGACGCAGTTCCTGCCCGGACCGATCATGACGATGATGCTGGCCGATCAGGGTGCGAACGTCGTGAAGATCGAGCCACCCGCCGGCGACCCCGCCCGCGAGATGCCGCCGTTCGAAGCAGGCGAGTCGATCTGGTTTCGCAACGCCAATCGCGGCAAGCAGAGCCTGCGTCTCGACCTGAAAAGCGACGAAGGCAAGACGCGGCTCTGGGAAGAAATCGAGAGTGCGGACGTATTCGTCGAGGGCTTCCGTCCGGGCGTGATCGGCAGGCTCGGTTTCGGCTACGAAGCCGTATCGGCACGCAATCCGCGGATCGTCTATTGCTCGATCTCCGCCTTCGGACAGGCGGGCGAGATGGCGCATCACCCGGCGCACGATCTTGCCGTGCAGGCGCTGGCCGGATTCCTTTCGGTCAATGACGGGCCCGACAGCACGCCGGTCGTGCCGGGCGCGCCGTCGGCCGACATGGCCGCGGGGCTGACCGCGCTCGGCGCCGTGCTGATGGCGCTGATCGGCCGCGAGCGAACGGGGCGCGGCGACTATGTCGACATCGCGATGTTCGACAGCCTGCTTCCCTGGTGCGCGCACACGGCAGGAGAGGCGATCGTGGGCGGGCCGGCGCCGCGCTCGGCCAACCAGCGCTCGCTGGGCGGGGCAGCCTTCTACAATGTCTACGCCACCGCCGACGGCCGGCACGTGGTGCTCGGCGCGCGCGAGATGAAGTTCGTCCGCAACCTGCTGGCGGCACTGGGCCGCGAAGACCTGATCCCGCTGGGCGAAGCCGCACCGGGCCCGGCGCAAGCGCCGCTTCGCTCATTCCTGGAGCAGACATTCGCAACCCGCACGCGCGACGAATGGGTCGCCTGGTTCGCGGATAAGGATGTCGCCTTCTCGCCGGTCCTCGATTTCCGCGAAGCGTTCGCGCAGCCGCATGCGGCAGAGCGCGGACTTCTGATCGAAGCGGGCGGCGCGCACCTGATCGCGCCGGCGATCCGGTTCGGGCGGCGCGGCTGATGTCAGGCTTCGACGTCCATGTGCATTGCGTAGGCGAAGCGGTCGCCGGGATGCTGGCTGGTCGAAATCTCGAACAGCCGGCCGGTCGTGTCGTAATAGCAGCGCAGGATGCGCAGGCACGGGCTGCGCCGCGCGACCTTCAGTTCGCTCGCCACCGAGGCACTCGCCGGCACCGCCTGGATATCCTGCGTGACCTGCGAAATGCGAAGATGTCCGAGCCGCTCCAGCTGGCGAAAGATCGTGTCCTCGGCCGGATCGAGTTCCGCGACGGCGTCGTGCAGGTCTGGGTGTACGAAGGCGTCGGTCAGCGCGATCGGCGCGCCCAGGCCTTCGCTGATGCGCAGTCCGCGAAAGTGCGACCATTTGCCGGACATCGGCAAAGGCAGCTGCTCCATAAGCTTCTTCGGAATGGCAGCATCCGGCAGCCGGACGAAATCGACGCGCGTGTCGCGGGCGTATTGCATCAGCTCGCCGACGTTGGACAGCGGCTGGTGCAGCGCACCTCCCCGCGCCGCCGCCGGCTGGATCACGGTGCCGGAACCGCGCTTGCGCCGGATCAGGCCTTCGTTCTGCAGCGCCCGAAGCGCCTCCCGCACCGTGAAGCGGCTGACTCCATAACGCGCGCACAGCTCGTTTTCGGTCGGAAATTGGTCAGGCGCCGGGAAATCGCCCCGCAGGATCGCCCCCCTCAGGTCGTCGGCCAGTTCCTGGTAACGCGGCTTTCTGGTCGCCGGGGTCCTGATATCGGTCGCCAAGCCACTGCTCCCCTGTTCTCGTCCGCGCGGAGGCGCGCAGCATGAGAGGGGACCATAGCCTAACCGAGCGGCTTGCAAAGCATCTGCAACGTCCAACCGACGAAATTGTCCGGACAAAAGCGCGGCCGCACCTGCTCGACTGGCTCGGCTGCGTGGCCGGGGCGCGACGATCCGACGTGGCCGATGTCGGCCGCCGTGCCGAGCCCGACCCGCTCACACGCGCGGCCCTGCTCGGCAATGTCCTCGAAATGGATGACGTGCACCGCGGTGCGATCCTGCATCCGGGACCGGTCGTCTGGCCGGCGGCGCTCTCGGCCGCGCGCGACACCGGCGCGGACATGGCGACGCTGCTGGACGGCGCCGTGCGGGGCTATGAAGCGGTCATCGCGATCGGCGCGACCTTCGACGCTTGGCACTACGCGCATTGGCATAATACCGCGACCGCCGGCGGCTTCGGCGGCGCGGCGGCGGCCGCCTCGATTTACGGCCTGGACGCGGACGCGACCGCCGATGCGCTCGGCCATGCCGGGTCGCTTGCCGGCGGGCTGTGGCGGATGCGGCACGAAGAGAACATGACCAAGCAGGTCCATGCCGCGCAGGCGGCGCTGACCGGCCTCTGGCACGCCCGCCTCGCCCGCGCCGGCGCGAAGGGTCCGCGCCGGATCCTCGAAGGAGAGCAAGGTCTCTACGCCGCGATGACGCGGGAGCCGAAACCGCTGGCGCTGGGCCAAGACTGGCGCATCGACGAGGTCAGTTTCAAGCCATGGGGCGCCTGCCGCCACGCGCATCCGGCGATCGACGCCGCGCTGGAACTGAAGGCGGCGGGCAAGCTCGGCACACCGGTCACGGTGCATACCTATCGCGATGCCCTCACCTTCTGCGATCGGCCCGAGCCCGGCACCGTGCTCGACGCGAAATTCTCGATCCAGCACAGCGTCGCCATCGTGCTGGACAAGGGCGAACCGGAGCTTGCCGATTTCGAGCCGGACGCGATCGCCCGTCTCGCTCCTTTGCGCGCGCAGGTGGTGGTGGCCGAAGACCCCGACCTGACCGCCGCCTACCCCGCCCATTTCGGCGCGCGCATCGGCGACCTGCTGCTTGCCGACACGCGCGGCGATCCGGAACGGCCGCTCTCCTCCGCCGGAGTCGAAACCAAGGCGCGGGCACTGATCGCCTGGGGCGGCGTCGATGCCGACGAGGCGGTCGGCCTCGCGCTGCAGGGCAACGATCCCGGCGCGATTGTCGCGATGCTGGAGCGCTGGCTGTGAGCGCGACCGCCGCCCTGCTCGACTTCGCCGTCGCGCCGCATGTCCTGCCGCCGCAGGCACGTGCCGATGCAGAGCGGCTGCTGGCCGACACACTGGCCGTCGGTGCGGCAGGCGCGACTGCGCCGGGAGCCGAGGGTGTTCGCAAGGCGGCCGCCGGATGGGGCGCTTCGGACGAAGCGCGGGTGATCGGCTTCTCGCAACGCCTTCCCGCCGCCTCCGCTGCATTCGCCAATGCCTTCCAGATCCACTGCCTCGAATGGGACGCAGTGCACGAGCCGGCGGTCGTCCACGCGCTATCCGTGGTGACCGGCGCCCTGCTCGCCACCCGCGACCGACGGGGCGGGTCCACGCCCGACGAAGCACTCACCGCACTCGCTGTCGGCGTCGACATCGCCAGCGGGCTGGGGCTTGCCGCGGACAGCGCGCTCAGCTTCTTCCGCCCGGCAACCGCCGGCTGCATCGGCGCCGCGCTTGCCGCCGCCCGGCTGGAGGGCGTCGCGCGCGAGCGGCTGCCGGACGTGCTCGGCCTCGCTTATTCCTTCTGCGCCGGCACGATGCAGGCGCATGTCGAAGGGTCGATCGCCCTGCCCTTGCAGATCGCGAACGCGGCGCGGGCGGCGATCACCGCGGTCGATCTGGCCAGGGCCGGGCTGACCGGCCCACACGACGCGCTTGAAGGTCCGTTCGGCTATTTCACGCTGTTCGATCAGGGCAGTCTGTCGCGCTACACGGACAAGCTTGGCCGGGTCTGGCGGATCAGCGAAATCAGCACCAAGCCCTACCCGTCCGGCCGCGCCAGCCATGCGGTGCTGTCGACTCTGGCGGCGTTGCGAAAGGACGGCAAAATTGCCCGGGTCGAGGCGCATGTGCCGCCGCTGATCGCGCGCCTGGTCGGCCGCCCGCCGCAGCCGGGTATGACGCCGGCCTATGCGCGCCTCTGCCTGCCGCTGCTGACCGAGCTGATGATCGAGGACGGGCGGATCGATCCGCGCCGCTTTGCCGACCTGCCCGCGATCCCGCCCGACCGGTTCCGCATTCTTGTCGACGGCAATCCCGACCTGAACGCGCTGTCGCCCCAGCGCGTGATCGTCACCTACGCTGACGGTCGCCGCGTCGATCGCACCGTCCCGAACACCCTCGGCAGCCCCGACGCGCCCTTCTCTTCCGAGCAGGCCGCCGCCAAGCGCAATCTGGCACGCGAGCTTGCGCCGCCGGAGGCCGATTCGCGCATCTTCGATCATCCCCTCGATTATTTCACGGACCCGCAATGACGTTCCCGACCTATTTCGAAGCCCTGGATGCAAAGCAGTTGCTGGAGGACTATCCGGTCGGCGACGCCTTCGTTCGCCGCTACACGGCGATGAGCCGCGACGAGCTCCGCGCGCGGCAGGAACGCGACTTCACGAAGCTGATGGCGCGCGGCTGGCAGATTCCTTTCTATCAGCGGCTCTGGGGCGCGAAGGGCATCGAGCCGGGCGATATCCGCGGGCTCGACGACATCGAGAAGCTGCCGGTTTACGACAAATCGGACCTGATGGCGTCGGTCGCCGAATATCCGCCTTTCGGCGATTTCGGCGGCGCGGACGGGCCCGACCGCCCGCCGGTCATCTTTCACACGACCAGCGGCACCACCGGCCGGCCGCAGCCTCTGCTGTTCGGACCCAAGGGACGCGAGGTCGGCAACCTGCTGGTCGGGCGCATGTATCGCTGGCAGGGGCTGCAGCCGTCGGACATCGTCCAGTCGGTCTACGGCCACGGCATGATCAACGGGGGCCATTATATCCGCGAGGCCGTCACCCACTTCACCAACTCGCTGTTCCTGTCGGCGGGCACAGGTATCGAAACCCGTTCCGCAAACCAGGTCGGTCTGATGGCCGATTTCGGCGTGACGGTGCTGGTCGGCTTCATCGACTATATCCGCAAGCTCGCCGAGGTTGCGCGCGACGAAGGGCTGCTCGACCGGATCGATGTTCGCATGATTTGTGGTCATCTGGGCACCGAGGATCGTGCGGGGGTGGAAGCGGCCTGGGGCGGCGCCCGAGCCTATGACTGGTATGGCGTCGGCGACACCGGCACGATCGCCGGCGAAGGACCCGAGCGCGACGGCCTCTACGTGTGGGAGGACGCGCATTATCTGGAACTGCTCGACGTCGACAGCGGCACGCCGGTGGCCGCGGGCGAGACCGGGGACATGGTCGTCACCTGCCTCTACAAGGACGATGTCGCGCCCTGCATTCGCTTCAACACCCACGACATCACGCATGAGCTGACGTCCGCAAACGCGACCGGGATGGTCTTCAAGCGGATCGCCGGTTTCAAGGGCCGCAGCGACAACATGGTAAAGCTGCGCGGCATCAACGTGTTCCCGCACGCGATCGGCGCCTTGATCGAAAACCGCGCGGACCTGACCGGTGAATATGTCTGCCGCCTGCGCCGCGATCCGGCGAGCGGCCGCGACGACATGCTGGTCCTGCTGGAAACCCGCGGCGGCACTGATCACGGCCAGCTCTCCGGCATGTTGCGCCAAGGGCTTGGCGTTGAGGTGGTGGTCGAGCTCTGCGAGCCCGGCGGCACCGCAGGCCTGACTCAGATCGATGTGAGGCAGAAGCCGATCCGCCTGATCGATGAACGGAAGAACTGATGCCGATTGATTGGGACCATCTCGAAACCGCCAACGCGCCCCTCAACGCGTTCGTCGACTGGGACCACGATGCCGCGCCTGGCGAAGGACCGCTCGCCGGGCTGACGATCGGCATCAAGTCCAACATCGCCGTCGCCGGCCTGCCCTGGACCGGCGGCATGGCGCTGCGCCGCGACATCGTCGCCGACCGCGACGCGGCTGTGGTCGCCGGGCTGCGCGTGGCTGGCGCGTGCATTCTCGGTTCGCTGAACATGCACGAGGCGGCGATGGGAGCCACGACCGACAATCCCTGGTTCGGGCGGACCCACAACCCGCACCGCATCGGCTATACGCCCGGTGGTTCCTCAGGAGGCAGCGGTGCGGCGGTCGCGGCAGGGCTTTGCGACGCGGCACTCGGCACCGATACGCTCGGCTCGGTCCGGATCCCGGCGGCGTTCACCGGCGTCTACGGGCTGAAGCCGAGCTGGGGTGGCGTCGACACCGACGGGCTGGTGTTCCTGACCCGGCGCTTCGACTGCATCGGTCCGCTCGCCCGGACGCTCGATGTGCTGGAGCGCGTCTGGAACGTCATCGGCACAAGCGGTAACGAGGACGCCCCGTTCACTCGCGTGCTGCACCTACCCGATCTGGGCGGCGTCGAGGTCCAGCCGGCTGTCGGTGCCGCCTATCGGCGCGCGCTCGACGCCATCCCGTTGCCGCGCGAGCCGCTGGTCCTTCCTGCGGAGCCGACTACGATCCGCATGGCGGCGCTGGTCGAGATCGCGCGGGAGCTGATCGAGGACATCGGCGCGGACCGGACCGCCAGGGCGGACCTGATCTCCGACGAACTCAAATTCATCATGGACACGTTCGAACGGGTGGAGCCGAAGCCCGAATTGCTCGAGCGCACGCGCGACACGTTGCTGTCGGCGCTGGGCGCCAACGGCGCGCTGCTGATGCCGACTTGCCCGCAGGCACCATTCGCGCACGGGCGGCCGCCGGCAAGCCAGGCCGATTTCACCGGCCTCGCCAACATCGCCGGGCTGCCGGCCCTCGCCATTCCCGCGGGGCTGAACGAGGAGCGGCTGCCAGTCGGCGTGCAGCTTGTCGGCCCCCAAGGCAGCGAGACGCGGCTGATCGCGCTCGCCCGAAGCCTTGAGCCCGTCCTTGGCGGCTACACGCCGCCGCCAGCAATGGAGAAGTGAAATGCGGATCATTGCCCTGTTCAACCTGAGCCAAACGGCATCGCGCGAGGACTATGAGGCCTGGGCGCGAAGCCGGGACCTGCCGACCGTCAACGGTCTGTCCTCGGTGGAGAGCTTTCAGGTGCTGCGCACGACCGGCGTTCTCTTTTCCGGCAACAAACCGCCCTACGATTATGTCGAGATCCTCGACGTCACCGGCCTCGATGCGTTCCTGGCCGATTGCGGTGGCGACGCGGTGGGCGCTCTCGCCCGCGAGATGAGCGCGTTCACCGACGGCGCGACGTTCATCACCACAGAGGCGCTCTGATGGGCCGCTTTTCCGGCAAGACGATCGTCGTCACGGGGTCCGGCAAGCAGAAGGGGCTGGGTCAGGCGATCCTGCAACGCTTCGCCGACGACGGCGCGAACTGCGTCGTGTCGGATGTCGCCGCCGACGACGAGGCGCACGCGGTTGCCGACGAACTCCGCGGCCGCGGCGCGCCGGTCGAGGTGTTCCCCTGCGACGTCAGCCGGTCCGAACAGGTCTGTGCGCTGGCCGAGCTGGTTGCCGCCAAATTCGGCTCGCTCGACATCTGGGTGAACAATGCCGGGATCGGCTTCATGATGAAGCCGCTGCTCGACGTCGACCCGCACGACTGGGACAAGGTGATCGCAGTCAACCTGTCCGGCGCCTTCTACGGAACCCAGGCCGCCGCGCGCGCGATGGTCGCGCAAGGTCGCGGCGGCCGCATCATCAACATCGCCAGCCAGGCGGCGAAGTCGGCCTTCCCGCATCTGCCCGCTTATGTGAGCTCCAAGCACGGCATGGTCGGCCTGACACGCGCCAGCGCGGTCGAGCTCGGCGCGCATGGCATCACCGTCAACGCGGTCTGCCCCAATCACGTGACCACCGGCCTCGGTGCGCAGCAGAACGACTATTTCTCGAAGCTGCTCGGGTTCGACAGCGTCGATGCCTATCTCGCCAACATGGCGGCCAGGAACCCGATGGGCCGCCCGGGCCTTTCCAGCGACACTGCCGCCGCCTGCGCATGGCTTGCGTCCGACGAGGCTTTTTACGTCACCGGCGAGGCACTGAACGTCTCCGGCGGGGAGGAAATGCATTGATCCGCGAGGAACGCCTGGACTGGCCCGGCGGTGCGAAGATCGCGCTGTCGATCGTCGTCAATGTCGAGGAAGGCTCCGAGATGACCGTCGCCCGCGGCGACAAGGGCATGGAGCCGGTCGACGAGCTCGGCATCCACATCAAGGCGCCGATCCGCAACTACGGCAATGAATCCAACTATCTCTATGGCCTGAAGGCCGGCGCGCCGCGCGTCGCCAAGCTGCTGCGCGACCATGACGCCAAGGCGAGCTGGACGGTCGCTGCGCTGAGCCTGGAAAATCATCCGCAGATCGCCGAGACCATCGTCGCGCTGGGCCATGAGCCGGTCAGCCACGGCTGGCGCTGGGTCCACCAGTTCAAGATGGACGAAGCGGCCGAGCGGGAATTCATCGACAAGGCGGTGAAATCGATCGAGCGCACGACGGGCACGCGCCCGTATGGCTGGCTCAGCCGCTATTTCCACACCGACAACACGCGCCGGCTGCTGATCGAGGCCGGCTTCGACTATCACATGGACGATTATTCCGGCGACGTGCCCTTCTGGGACCGCGAGACAGTGCCGGGCAGGCCCATCGTGATCGTCCCCTATCAGCTCGATTCCAACGACATGAAAATGTGGACCGACCCGGCCTACACGCCCGCCAACTGGCTCGATTATGCGAAGCATAGCTTCGACCAGCTTTACCGCGAGGGCGAGGAGGGCAATCCCAAGATGATGTCGCTGGGCCTGCACCTGCGCATCATTGGCCGGCCCGGCCGGATCTGGGCGCTGGAGGAGTTCCTGAAGCACGTCCGCGCCAGAGCGGACGTCTGGATCGCCACCCGCCGCGAGATTGCGCAGCATTTCGCGAAAGTCTGTCCGGCATGAGTCTGCGCCTGGAACGTGAGGGCGCCGTCGCCCGGTTGCTGATCAACCGGGCAGCGAAGCGCAACGCCTTCACCCAAGCGATGTGGGATGCGCTGCCGGGCCTGCTGGCCGAGACCATGAACGACTCCGCGGTACGGGTGCTCGTGCTGCAGTCCGCCGAACCCGGCATCTTCTGCGCCGGCGCCGACATTGCCGAGCTGCTCGACCGCTCCGGCAACGCGGAATGGCGCGCAGCCAACCAGGCCGCGATCGCCCGCGCCCAGCACGAGCTCGCGCGCGCGCCGAAGCCGGTGATCGCGTATGTCGACGGCGATTGCGTCGGCGGCGGCTGCGGGCTGGCGCTCGCGTGCGATCTGCGCGTTGCCACGCCCCGCGCCCGTTTCGGCATCACGCCGGCCAGGCTCGGACTCGTCTATCCGCTACACGACACCAAGCTGCTGGTCGATCTGGTCGGCCCGTCTCAGGCCAAGCGCATGCTCTTCACCGGCCAGTTGCTCGGCGCCGAGGAAGCGTTGCGCATCGGCCTGACCGACCTGATCGCGGACACGCCCGACGATCTGGTCGCAGCGATCACCGCCGCCTCCTCGCACAGCGCGCGCGAGACCAAGAAGATGATCCGCCGCATCCTCGACGGCCAGACGGACGACGATGCCGAGACGTCGGCCATCTTTGCCCAGGCCTTCACCTTGCCCGACTTCCACGAAGGCGTCCGCGCCTTTGTCGAGAAGCGCAAGCCGGAGTTCGAATGAACGGCTTTCTGACCCATGGCCGGATCATCGGCGGCGTCGTGACCACGCCCGATCTCGGCGCGGCGCTTGGCGACTACCGCGACCGGCTCGGCCTCGAACTCGTCGAAGACGCCGCTGTCTCGCCGGAGCTCGCCGCGGGCTGGGGCGCGCCTTCCGCAACGGGTGCGCGAATGGCGACGCTGCAGCCGAAAAGCGGCGCGCATTGCTTTATCCGGCTTGTCGAGCAGCCGCTGCCGGCGGACTTCCGTCCCACCCGCACCTTCGGCTGGAACGCCTATGAGATCACCGTGCAGGACGTGTTCGGCTGGCCCAGCCGGCTCGCTGGCAGCGGTTTCGAGATCGTCGGCCCGCCAAAGGAGATCGAGGGCCTCCCCTATTTCGTCGCGATGCAGATGCTCGGCCGCGGGCGCGAGATGATCTATCTGAACGAGGTCCGCTGCGACACGCCGACATCCGACCTGCCCAAGGCCCGATCGCCAGTCGACCACATCTTCATCGTCATCCTCGCCGTTCCCGACCGCGAAGCAGCGCTCCGCTGGTATCAGGAACGGCTGGGTATCGAGACGGGCGGCACCTACACGATCGAATATACGATGATAAACAAGGCCTTCGGCCTGCCCGGCGGCACCCAATCGACGATCTCGATGCTCCAGAAAGGCCGACTGCCGATCGTCGAGGTCGACGGCTATCCGGCGGCAGCGACTCCCCGCGCGATCGATCCGGACCGCCTTCCGCCCGGCAACGCGCTGGTGACACTCGCCGTAGACCACCTGCCGGCCGACCTGCCGTACATCGCTCCGCCGGCAGCGCGCAGCGGCCCCTTGTACGGCGACCGCCGCGCCGCCACCGCCCGCGGTCCCGCCGGCGAGCTGCTCGAATTGGTCGAGATCGGCTGATGGCACGACGGCTCTATGTCGACGGTCCGTTCGGGCAGACGCACCTGCGGATGGCGGGCCAGGAAACACCGGGAAGGCCGCCGCTGGTCTGCTTTCACCTGAGCCCGCTCAGCAGCCGACTCTACGAGCGCTTCATCGACCGCATTGCCGAAGGCGGCGGCTGCGCCGTCGCGATCGACACGCCCGGCTTCGGTATGTCGGATGCGCCTCCCACCGCACCGATGATTTCCGACTATAGCCGCGCAATGCTGGCGGCGATCGACGCGCTCGGCATCGCCGGCCCGGTCGATCTGATGGGCTATCACACCGGCTCGATGATCGCCGCCGATCTCGCCGCGAGCCATCCATCCCGGGTGCGCCGGCTCGTGCTCGTCTCGGCGCCGATCTTCACCGAAGCCGAACGCGAGCATCTGCGCCAGCATTATGGCCCTGTTCCGCCGCGCCTCGACGGCAGCCATCTGGTCGAGCGCTGGGCGAGCTTCGTCCATCATTATCACGGCCGCGGGCTCGGTCTCGAAGCGGTCGCCGACCTGTTTCCCGAACGGCTGCTCGGCCGCCGGAATAGTTGGTGGGGCCATAACGCAGCCTTTTCCTTTCAGCCGGACATGCGCCTTCCCGAGATCGCGCAGCCGGTGCTGGTGCTCAACCCGAACGACGATCTGCGGGCCGAGACGCGGCGCGCGGCACCGATGATCCGCAACGGCCGCATCCTGGAAGTCCCCGATTGGGGCCATGGCTTCCTCGACGGCTTCACCGACGATGCCGCCGGACTGGTGGAAAGCTTCCTTGCAGCGGCCGATAGCGATCCGTTCGGCAAGCTCTCGCTTCCCGGCAGCACCTCATGACCAGGCGCATCGCCCTGATCGGTGGCGGCGCGGCCGCAGGCCCGGTCGTCGCGCCCGAGCTCCGGCAGCTTGTCGGCTCCGAAGACGAGTTGGTCGCCTATCCGTCGCGCGTGAGCGTCTTTCCCCACACGGCTCTCGAACTGCTGTTGCAGGAAGTCGGGCATGCCGAGGCAGCCGTCGCAGCCGTCGACGATGGCGTGGCTGCGATCGCAATCGACAGCGTCGGCGACTATGGGCTGGCGGCGATGCGCGCTTCGCTTCCGGTGCCGGCGTTCGGTGCCGGAGAAGCGGGCATGGCGGCCGCCGGGGCCGAGGGCCGGCGCTTTACGATCGTGACCGTCTGGCCTCCGTCGATGAACTTCATCCTGGAAGGCCGGCTTCGCGCCTATGGCCACTCCGGCGCCTGCGCTGGCATATTCAACATCGGCACCGAGCCGGACGTGAGCGGTCCGGAAGGTCCGGGCGCCTATCTGTCACGCATCAAGAGCGGTCACCGGAGCGTGATCGACAAAGCCGCCGGCGCGATTGCCACTGCCGCCGCTCAAGGCGCGGAGGCAGTGATGCTCGGCTGCACCTGCATGTCGGGCATCGCCGCGACGCTTGCTGCCCAAGCGTCTGTCCCGGTCATCAACCCCCTGGCCGCCGCGGTGGCCGCTGCCGCAAAAGCGGAAGCGGTCCCGCCGCCTGAGACGCTGGCCGACCGCAAGGACATGCTGCGCGCGATGGTGGACGCTATCCCGCAACAACCGGCAGAGGCGTGCCCTGTCTGCATCGAAGCGCCGCAGCCATGAGGCGCCGCGTGCGAGAGGTCGTGCTCGCCCGTCCTGTGCCGGACGGTGCCCGCGTCGAAGACTTCGAGATCGTCGAACGCGACCTGCCGCCGCGTACACCCGCAGGCATGGTCCATGTCCGCCCGCTATGGCTGGCGCTCGATCCCTATGTGCCCCAGGCGCTGCGGGGTCGTCACATGGGCGCGCCGGCGCCGGCTCCCGGCGAGCCGCTGCCGGGAGAATGCGTGGGGATCGTCCTGTCCTCCGGCGTGCCCGGCTTCGCGGCCGGCGACCATGTCGTGGGGCATGCCGGCTGGGCCGAGGAAGCGATCGTTCCCGCCGACCGGCTGCGCAACGTCGATCCCGCGCTCGGCACGCGCGAGCATCTCGGTATCCTCGGCATGCCGGGCCTGACCGCCTGGGCCGGCATGACGCAATTGGCATCGGTCGGGCCGGACGATCTGGTCTGTGTGGATGCCGCAGCGGGGTCCGTCGGCGGCACCGCTGGCCAGATCGCTAAGCTGTACGGCGCCCGTGTCGCGGGCATCGCGGGCGGGCCGGAAAAGACCCGGCTCGTCACCGACGTCTACGGCTTCGATTCCTGCATCGACTACCGGCAGGGCGGCTGGGAAACGCTGATCCCTGCCGACATCTCGCTTCATTTCGAGAATGTGGGCCAGCGCGTGCTCGATGCGGTGATCCCGCGGCTGCGAGCCTATGGACAGATCATCCTTTGCGGGCTTGCGCAACATTATGCGGACGGCAGCGTCGCACGTCTTCCGCTCGGCCTCGTGATGGCAAAAAGGGCGATCGTGCGTGGGCTAATCGTCTACGATTTCGAGGAACGGCGCGACGAATGGATCGCCTTCGCCGCGCCCCACCTGAAGGAAGGCCGGCTGGTCGAGGCGCATGACGTCGTCGTGGGCCTCGAGTCAGCGGCCGCGCAGCTGGTCAGCGTCGCCGGGGGCCGGACAATCGGCCGGCCCCTCGTCCGCATTGCCGGGTGATCGGCGCGGCCGGACGCCTCAGCCCTCGCCGCCTTCCGCCTCGCTTTCGCTCTGGGCGGCGTCGGCCTCGTCGTCCTTTTCGAGCTGCTCTTCCGAGATCGCGGGGGGCGTGGTGCTGAGCACCGGGAGGCCGTTGGCGGCAAGCGTGCGGTTGAAGGCCGGCACGTCCTTGGCCAGCAGCGCGGCGTAATCGGCGGCGCCCTTCTTCAACTCGCCCTCGATCATGTCGATCAGCATCGGGACGGTCTTGGTCGGCCCATACTCAGCGCTGCCCCAAACGTCGAGGACATGGCCGTTCACCTCCGCGTACATCCACAGCAGGTTGAAATAGACCTTGTAGGCAGAGATGTAATATTTGTCGTCGCTGGGCGCCATGTCCTTGTTGAACAGGGCATATTCGACCGTCTGGAGCTTGCGGTCCATCTGGTCGGCGGCCTTCTTCATGCCCGCATTCTTGCCGGTCAGCTTCGGCCGCATGTCCTCGATCTGGCGGCGCATCCATTCGATGGCGTTCACGATGTCCGCCGTCTGCTTAACGTCGTCGCGGATGCGCAGGCCCAGCTTGGTCGTTGCCGTGAGGTCGGCGACCGTGCCCGGGCTGTTCGGGTCGAGCATGATCTCGAGCGGTGCCGTCCGGGTCTGACCGTCGACGGTCAGCCGTACCTGATACTGACCGGGCGGGACGAGCGGCCCAGACTGGCGGGTCGGCAGGCCCCATTGGGTCACGGTGCGATAGGCGCGGTTCTTTTTGAAGCGCGGCTCGTCCCAGATGTACGGATTCTGCGGCGGCGTGGTCCGCAGCCGCACATTGTCCAGCTGCGGGTAGCGCATGTCCCAGACCAGGCGGTTCAGCCCGGCCTTGGCCTTCTGGTCGAGCGTCCGGATCACGGTGCCGTCGCCGTCGAGAATCTCGACCTTCACTTCTCCGGCCGGCGCCGTCTTAAGCGCATAGTTGATGTTGACCGCCTGGTTCCGCGCCAGCCGGTAGGTCGGCCGCGGGCCGAACAGCCGCACGTCGGGAGTCGCCTTGCCGGCGGCAAGATCGGCCGACATCTGCTCCAGCGGCGTGATGTCCGACAGGATGTAGAAGCCGCGGCCCCAGGTCGAGACGACGAGATCGTGGAAGCGCTTTTGCACCACCGTCCAGGTCACGGGCGCGGGCGGCAGGCCTTCCTTCAGCCGCTCCCAATGACCGCCATCATCAAGGCTGTAGTAGAGCGCGTTGCCGGTGCCGGCGAACAGCAGCCCCTTGGCATTCGGGTCTTCGGAGACGTTGCGGACGTACGACAGCTCGCCGCGCGGCAGGTCGCTATCGATCCGGGTCCACGTCTTGCCCATGTCGCGCGTGCGATAGATGTACGGGTCGCGATCGTCGTTCAGGTGGAAGTCCACCGAGATATAGGCGGTGTTCGCGTCGAAAGTGGATGGCTCGATGCTGGTGATCGTGCCCCAGGCGGGAAGGCCGGCAATGTTCCTGGTAACGTCGACCCATTTGCCGCCGCCGTCCGGCGTGTACCACAGCTTGCCGTCGTTGGTGCCGGCCCAGATCAGGCCGCGCTGCGTCTTCGACGGCGCGATGACGTAGACCACCTCGCCGTAGAACTGGCCGAGATTGTCCGGCGTCAGGCCGCCCGAAGAGACGAGACGGCTCGGGTCCTGCGTGGAGAGGTCCGGGCTGATGACGTTCCAGCTCTCGCCCGCGTCGGTCGTTTTGAAGATCACCTGGCAGCCATAATAGACCGACTTCGGATCGAACGGATCGACCGCCAGCGGCGCCGTCCAGTGGCAGCGGTATTTGGTGTCGTTGGGCGCAGAGCTGAGCGTGTGCAGCCACGGGCTGACCGAACGCGCGAGCCCGGTGCGCCCGTCCCAGCGCGTGACTTCATTTCCGTAGCAGGTCGCCCAGACGATGTTGGGATCGCTCGGATCGGGGACGGTCCAGCCGGATTCGCAGCCGCCCATGCCGTGTTGCCAGCCGGCGCCGCTGCCGATGCCCCAGGAAGTCGAGCCATAGGGGACGCTCGGGCCCCGCATGGTGCTGTTGTCCTGCATGTTGCCGTAGAAATTGTACGGAATCTGATCGTCGACCGCGACGTGGTAGATCTGGCCGATCGGCAGCGCGGTCTTGTTCCAGCCGCGCCCGCCGACGGTCGTCACGTCGACGCCGCCGTCATAGGTGATGGCGAAGTGTTCGGGGTCCTTCGGATCCAGCCACATATCGTGGTTGTCGCCGCCCCAGTGCGCGATCTCGAACGTCTTGCCGCCATCGCTGGAGACGTGAAAATTGCTGCTGGCGACATACAGCTTGTCCGCGTCGCCGGGGGAAACCTCGATGTTGATGTAATAGCCGGCGCGGCCCGTCAGCGTGCGGTCCCAGGTCATGACCCGCCAATTCTCGCCGCCGTCGTCGGACCGCCAGACCGAGCCCTGGCCCGGCGCTTCCATCAGCGCGTAGATGCGATTGGAATCGCTTGGCGCGATCGCGACGTCGATCTTGCCGACCGGCTTCGTCGGCATGCCGTGCCCGACCACCCGCTTCCAGCTCTTGCCGCCGTCATGGGTGATGAACACGCCGCTGCCGGGGCCACCACTGAACTCGCCCCAGCTGTGCATCACGACTTGCCAAGTTCCGGCGACCAGCGTGTTCGGGTCCTTGGCGTCCATCGACAGGCCCGAACAACCGGTATTGGGATCGACGAACAGCGACCGGTTCCAGGTCTTGCCGCCGTCGGTCGTGTGGAACACGCCGCGTTCCTGTTGCGGTCCAGTCAGGCGGCCGGTCGCGCAGACCCAGACCTCGTCGGCATTGGTCGGGCTCGCGATCATGTGCGCGATGCGGCCGGAGGTCTTCAGGCCGACATTCTTCCAGGTCTTGCCGCCGTCGGTCGAGCGATAGACGCCGTCGCCAGTCACGTCCGCGTCGCGGATCGCCCAGGCCTCGCCGGTGCCCGCCCACACGACATTGTGGTCGACGGGAGAAACCGCCAGCGCCCCGACCGCGGCCGACGAGGCATCGTCGAAGATCGGCTCCCACTTGTTGCCGCCGTCGACCGACTTCCAGATCCCGCCCGACGAGGCGCCGGCGTAATAGGTGGTCTTGTCCCCCGGGATGCCGGCCACAGAGGCGACGCGGTTGCCATGCGCCGGCCCGGCGAAGTGGAAGCCGAATGCGCTCTGCTCCTCGGACTCCTGCGCCGAAGCGGCAGCCGCCACGGAGAGAGCCAGCACCACGCCCGAAATCGGCCCCCATTTCGTTCGCACCTGACTCTCCTCGATAGCTGTGATGATCGTATACTAAATACGGCACCCCTTTTGTCGAGGGAAAATGAGGCTGCGCCTGGGGCCGGCTACTCAGCTCTACTGCCAGCCGCCGCCCAGCGCCCGGAACAGGTCGATCTGCGCGCGGGAGATCGCGGCATCCGCGGCGGCAAGGCTGGCCTGGGCGTCGGCGAGCGTCCGTTCCGCATCCAGCAGCTCGAGCGAGTCGATCTGCCCTTCGCGCTGGCGGGCACGGGTGATCCGGGCAGCAACCCCGGCGGCATTGCTCGCCGCCTGGAGCGCGCTGCGCCGTTCGAGGGCCCGGGCGTAGACGGTCAGGGCCGTTTCGGTCTCCTCCAGCGCCTGGAGCACGGTGCCGTCGAACGTCGCCAGCGCGGCCTTGCTGTCCGCCTGCGCCTCGGCGATCCGGGCGCGGGCGGGTGCCTGGTTGACCGACCAATTGATCAGGGGGCCGAGCAGCCAGGTCAGAGGGTTCGCGCCGAACACATTGCCGAAGCCGGTGCCGCTCGATCCCACCGAGCCGCCCAGCGTGATCCGCGGATACAGGTCGGCCGTCGCGACGCCGATCCGCGCGGTCGCAGTGGCCAGCCGCCGCTCGGCCGCGCGCACGTCGGGGCGCCGGGCAAGCAGCGCCGCACCGTCGCCGACCGGGATCGGCTGGTCGAGCTTCAGCGTCGTCGTGCGTTCGGCAACCTCCGCCGGCAGCTCCTGCGGCGCGCGGCCGGTCAGCGTCGCCAGCCGGAACAGCGCGGATTGGCGCTGGGCCTGAAGCGGTGGGATATCGGCCTGGCGCTGGTCGCGCAGCGTCTGGATGCGCGCGGTGTCGAGCGGCGTCTGCAACCCGGCCTGCTCGCGCTTCTTCATCAGCCCGACGGACTGGTCGAGCAGCGCCACGATCCGCTCGGCCACGTCCAGCCGCTCGGCCGATGACACGGCATCGGCATAGGCGCGGGTGGTCTCCGCGGCGACGGCGACACGCACCGCGTTCGCGTCTGCCTCCGCCGCACCGACATCGCCCCGGGCGGCTTCGACGTTGCGGCTGATCCGGCCGAACAGGTCGACCTCATAGGCGACGTCCAGCCCGGCATCGACGACCCAATTCTGCCGGTCCGCGCCAGGCGCGCGCTGGCCGGCAGGCAACCGCCCATATTGCGCGCTGCCACCAACATTCACCTGCGGCAGACGGTCGGCGCGGACTTCGCGCAGCGACGCGCGCGCCCGCTCCAGGTGCGCGACGGCGACGCGGATGTCCGTGTTCGCCTTCAGCGCATCGGCGACCAGCCGGTCGAGCACGGGGTCGTTGTAGAGCCGCCACCAGTCGCCCTCCAGGGCCGGCGCAGCGCTGGCCATCTGTGGGGCGGTAGAGACGAACGGCGCCGTCGCGGCCGCGCGCGGCGTCGGCGCCACATAGTTCGGGCCGGCTGCGCAGGCGCCCAGCGCGAGCGCCGACACTGTGATGAGAAAGCGCATCTGAAGCGTCTCCTTATTCTGCCGGCAGCAGGGCGGCTGCACCCTGTTCCGGGCGGCCACGCCACCGGGCGAGGCGATCGCCCAGCGTGCGGCTCACGACATAGAAAGTGGGGGTGAAGAGCAGGCCGAACGCGGTGACGCCCAGCATCCCGAAGAACACCGCCGTGCCGAGTGCCTGACGCAGCTCCCAGCCCGGCCCGCTCGCGATCACCAGCGGCAGCACGCCCAGGATGAAAGCGAAGCTGGTCATCAGGATCGGCCGCAATCGGCTGCCGGCAGCCGACACCGCGGCCTCGACCAGGCTTTCGCCCCGCTCCTCCGCCTGCTTGGCGAACTCGACGATCAGGATCGCGTTCTTGGCCGCCAGCGCGATCAGCACGATCAGGCCGATCTGCGTCAGGATGTTGTTGTCCATGCCGCGCAGGTTCACGCCCGTCATCGCCGCGAACAGGGTCATCGGAACGATCAGGATCACCGCCAGCGGCAGCACCAGGCTTTCGAACTGCGCCGCCAGCACCAGGAAGACGAACACGACCGCCATGCCGAACGCGATGCCGGCGACATTGCCCGCTGCCTTCTGCTGGAAGGCGAGGTCGGTCCATTCGCCGCTGAAGCCGGCCGGCAGCTTCGCCGCCAGCTGCTCCATGGCCGCCATCGACTGGCCGGTGGAATAGCCGGGCGCCGTCTCGCCATCGACCTCCACCGACGGGAACAGGTTGAAGCGGGTGACGCGGTACGGCCCGGTCCGGTCCTGGAAGGTCGCGATCGACCCGATCGGCACCATGCCGCCCATGTCCGACCGAGTCTTCAGGTTGGCGATGTCGCTGACGTCGTCGCGGAACGGCGCGTCCGCCTGCGCGGTCACCCGGAACGTGCGGCCCAGCAGGTTGAAGTCGTTGACATAAGCCGAGCCGAGATAGACCGACAGTGTTTCGAACACGCGCGACGGCGGCACGCCCAGCATGTCCGCCTTGGCGCGGTCGATATCGGCGTAGATGCGCGGCGTCGCGGCGTTGAACAGGGTGTAGACCTGGGTCAGCCCCGGAGTCTGGTTCGCCTGCCCGATCAGTCCGCCCGCGGCCTGTCCCAGCGCCGCAAAGCCGGCGCCGTTCCGGTCCTGCACCATCATGCGATAGCCGCCGCCATTGCCGATGCCCTGGATGACGGGCGGCGGGATCACGAACACCATCGCCTCGTTCATGTCGGCGACCGCCCCGCGCATGCCGGCGACGATCTCCGCCTCGGTCTTGCCGCCCTCGGGCCGTTTGCCGAACGGCTTGAACGTCACATAGGCCGCGCCCGCGTTCGACGCCTGCGTGCCGGACGCGCCGTCGAAGCCCGCGAACATCACCGCCGCCTGGGTGCCCGGCACCTTCAGCAGCTTGTCGACCATCTTGCGGAGCACCTTGTCGGTCTGGGCAAGCGAGCTGCCGGGCGGAAGCTGGACGGCGGCCAGCGCGTAACCCTGGTCCTGCGCGGGGATGAAGCCGCCGGGCGTGATCCAGAACAGGCCGAACGTGGCCACGACCAGCCCGGCATAGCCGAGCAGCATCCGCTTGGGACGCGTGACGAGCGTGCGGGTCAGGTCCGCATACCAGCGGCTGAGCCTGTCGAAGCCGCGGTTGAACCGCTCTCCGGCGACGAACAGCGTGCGCCGCCAACCGCTCGCCGGGGCCTCGGCCGCCTTGGGCCGCAGCAGCATCGCCGCGAGTGCCGGGGACAGGGTCAGCGACAGCAGCAGCGAGATGACCGTCGCGCTGGCGATCGTCACCGCGAACTGGCGGTAGAACTGGCCGGAAATGCCGGTCAGGAACGTCGTTGGCACGAACACGGCGCACAGCACCAGCACGATCGCGACCAGTGCGGCCGAGACTTCGTCCATCGACCGCCGCGCCGCCTCCAGCGGCGTCAGGCCGTGCTCAAGGTTCCGCTCGACATTCTCGACGACCACGATCGCGTCGTCGACGACGATGCCGATCGCGAGCACCAGCCCGAACATCGACAGCGTGTTCAGCGAATAGCCAAGGCCCGCCAGCACCGCGAACGTGCCGATCAGCGACACCGGGATCGCGACGATCGGGATCACTGCCGCCCGCCAGCTCTGCAGGAAGACAAGGATGACGAGCACGACCAGCACCATCGCCTCCAGCAGCGTCTCCTGGACGGCGTGCATCGACTCGCTGATGAACTGCGTCGGGTTCCAGACGACGCGGTATTCGAGGCCCTTGGGGAAGGTCTTCGACGCGGCCTTCAGCTCGCGCAGGATGCCCTGCTCGGCAGCGAGTGCGTTGGTGCCCGGCCGCTGGGTGATGCCTAGGATGACCGAATCCTTGCCCGACAGATAGGCATTCACGCCGTAATCTTCCGCCCCCAGCTCGACGCGCGCGACGTCGGACAGCCGCGTGATCGCGCCGGTGGCGGGATCCGTGCGGATGACGATGTTCGCGAACTCCTGTGGAGTGTCGAAGCGCCCTTGCGTCTCGACGTTCAGCTGGTGCGCGGCGCCGTTGTCGAACGGGGGCTGGCCGATCGTGCCGGCCGCGACCTGCACGTTGCGGGCACGCAGTGCGGACACGATGTCCCCGGCGGTCAGGCCCAGTGCGGCGGCGCGGCCGGGATCGATCCAGACCCGCATCGCAAAGTCGCGCGCGCCGAACACCTGCACGTCGCCGATGCCGTCGACGCGGGTCAGCCGGTCCTTCAGCTGGGTGAGGACATAGTTGGAGACATAGCTGCGATCGAGCGAGCCGTCGGGCGACAGCACGTTCACCGCCATCAGCCAGGACGGCGACGTCTTGCGCACCACCACACCTTGGCGTCGGACCTCCTCCGGCAGCTTGGGCTCGGCGAGCGCGACGCGGTTCTGCACGAGCACCTGCGCGGTATCGAGATCGGTGCCGAGCTTGAAGGTGACGGTGATCGTCAGCCGCCCGTCGCCGGTCGATTGCGACGACTGATACAGCATGTTGTCGACGCCGTTGATCTCCTGCTCGATCGGCGCCGCGACGGTGT
>NZ_DASTXI010000009.1:0-4830 GCF_035758555.1 Sphingomonas sp.
TGGCAGGATGTCGCCAAGCAACTCGAGGACATCGACCGCGCGAAGCTGTCGCCCGACGATCAGGTCAATTACGACGTCTACAAGGCGCAGATCGACGTCCTCATCAACCAGCAGAAATTCAAGGATTACGAGCGGCCGCTGAACGCCGACACTTCGTTTTGGGGCAATCTCGCAGGCACCGCGCGGCGCACCTTCACGAGCGAGCAGGATTATCGCAATTACCTGTCTCAGCTCAACGATTTCCCCCGCTATTTCGGTCAGCAGATCGCCAATATGCGCGCCGGGCTCGCACGCAGCTTCACTCCGCCCAAGATCACGCTGCAAGGCCGCGACGACACCGTCACATCGGTCATCGATATCGCCAAGCCGCAGGACAGCGCCTTCTACAAGCCGTTCGAGAAGATGCCCGCCAGCATCCCCGCCGCGACCCAGGCCGAGCTTCGCGCCGCGGCGGTCAAGGCGATCGAGCAATCGGTGATCCCCGCGCACAAGACGCTGCTCGCCTTCCTGCGCAACGACTACATCCCGCACGCGCAGCCGTCGATCCACGCCTATGACCTGCCCGACGGCAAGGCCTATTATCAGGCCAAGATCAAGGAGTTCACCACCCTCGACCTGACGCCGGCGCAGATCCACCAGATCGGCCTCGATCAGGTGGCGGAAATCCACGCCGAGATGCTGCAGACGATGAAGGATGCGCATTTCAACGGCACCTTCCCCGAGTTCCTCAAATTCCTGCGCACCGATCCGCAATTCTACGCGAAAACCCCACAGGAGTTGCTCAACGACGCTGCCTGGATCGCCAAGGAGTTCGACGGCATCGCCGACAAATGGTTCGGTCACCTGCCCCGCCGCCGCTTCGGGATCGTCCCGGTGCCGGCCGACATCGCGCCCTATTACACCGGCGGCCGCGGCGGCCCCGGCATTTATCTCGTCAACACCTACGACCTGCCGGCGCGCAAGCTCTATTCGCTGCCGGCGCTGACGCTGCATGAAAGCGCGCCGGGCCACGCTTTCCAGATGCCGCTCGCCGCCGAAAACAAGAATCTGCCGCCGTTCCGCCAGAACAGCTACATCTCGGCCTTCGGCGAAGGATGGGCGCTCTATTGCGAGAAGCTCGGCGAAGAGATGGGCATCTATCATACACCCTATCAGCGCTTCGGCATGCTGAGCTATCAGGCGTGGCGCGCGGCGCGGCTGGTGGTCGATACCGGCATCCACACGATGGGCTGGACGCGCGAGCAGGCGCAGCAATACATGCACGACAACACCGCGCTGGACGATCACGAGATCAAGACCGAGGTCGATCGTTACATCGCCTGGCCCGGTCAGGCGCTGTCCTATTATCTCGGCGAGATGGCGATCGTGCAGGATCGCGCCAAGGCGGAAAAGGCGTTAGGGCCGAAGTTCAACATCCGCGCCTTCCACGATACCGTGCTGCAGATGGGATCGGTGCCGTTGCCGGTGCTCAACGCCCGGATCGATCGCTTCATTGCCGCCGGCGGCGTCGGCCCCTATCCCGACGAGGAATGAGGGACCGCCATTGACCGCCGCTGAGACCGAATCGTCGCCCCGCGACACGAGCTTCTTCGGCCATCCGAAGGGTCTCGGCTATCTCGCGTTCACCGAGGCGTGGGAGCGCTTTTCCTATTACGGCATGACGTCGATGCTCGCGCTCTACATGATCGGGCAGTTGCTGACGCCCGGCCATGCCGAAAACGTGCTCGGGCTCGCCGCGCTCCGCCATGCTCTCGAATTTCGCGGGCCGATCGGCAATCAGGCGTTCGCCTCGCTGATCTTCGGGTGGTATTCGGGGCTGGTCTACTTCACCCCGGTGCTCGGCGGGCTGATCGCCGACCGCTGGCTTGGCGCGCGCCGCACCGTCGTGGTCGGCGCCCTGCTGATGAGCGCGGGGCATATCGCGATGGCGTTCGACGCGAGCTTCCTCATCGCGCTCGTTCTGCTGATCGTCGGCTCGGGGTGCCTCAAGGGCAATATCTCGGCGCAGGTCGGGCATCTCTATCCCGCCGCGGCCGAATCGTGGCGGACGCAGGGCTACACCATCTTCTCCGCCGCGATAAACGTCGGCGCGGTGCTCGGCCCGCTCGGCTGCGGCGCGCTCGCCGCCGCTTATGGCTGGCATTACGGCTTCGGGCTGGCGGGCGCGCTGATGATCCTCGCGCTGATCATCTACCTCGCCGGGCAACGCTACCTGCCCGATGGCGCAAGGGCATCCAAAAGCCATCATCATCCGCCGCTCACCCCTGCCGAGCGGACGCGAACCTGGATGCTGATCCTGGTGATCGTGCTGACCGTGCTGCCCAACATCGCTTATCCGATGATCTGGAATGTCGGCATCGTCTGGATCAGTGAGCACGTCTCCCGCGCCACGCCGTGGGGCGAGATTCCCGCGGGCTGGTTCAATTCGGTCGACGCCTTCGCCAGCATCGTCGCGGTGCCGCCGCTGGTCGCCTTGTGGCGCTGGCAGGCGCGGCGTGGCCAAGAGCCGGGCGACATCGCCAAGATCGGGATTGGCGCAGCGCTGACCGGCATCTCGGCGCTCGTCATCACCGCCGGCTGTCTGTTGACGCCGGCCGGCAGCCGCGTCGCCGTGCTGTGGCCGCTGCTCTCTTTCGCCGGAATGGGAGTTGCCTTCCTTTATTTCTGGCCGGTGCTGCTGGCGCTGATTTCCGAGGCCGCGCCGGCCAAGATGAACGCGACGCTGATGGGCGGCGCCTTCCTGTCGCTGTTCGTCGGATCGGTGCTGATGGGGTGGGTCGGCAGCTTCTACAGCCAGATGACGCCGGCGCGTTTTTGGGCGCTCGACGGTGCGATCGGCCTTGCCGGCGGCATCCTGGTTTTTCTCTTCAAGGACGCAATCAGCGCGGCGCTGGGGCGCGATGATCCGCCTGCCGACACGACCTCCTCCGACAGCTCTCAGCCCCTGGTCTCCGCCGACCAGACGTGAGCCGCACGGCAATCGCCGATCGATTTTGCTGGCCCGCGCCGATATTTGGCGCAATTGTATCAGCCGGATCCGGCAGAGAGAGCGAGCCCGATTGAAACCTCCCAAGCGCCATGAACCGTCGCATGTGAAGCTTTCGAAGAAGCTGGGCGTCGCCATCGTCACGGGCGAATATCAGCCCGGAACCATTCTCCCCGGCGAGGTGGAGCTTGCCGAACGTCTCGGCGTTTCGCGAAGCGTGGTCCGCGAGGCGCTGCGGATGCTCGCCGCCCGCGGCCTGGTCGAAAGCCGCCCCAAGACCGGCACCCGCGTTCGCGACCGGAGCGACTGGAACCTGCTCGATCCGCAGTTGCTCGGCTGGATGTTCGAAGGCTCGCCGCCGCTCGAGTTCGTCCGGAGTCTGTTTCAGTTGCGCTTGATCATCGAGCCGGCGGCCGCCGAGCTCGCGGCGGTCGGCCGCAGCGCGCGTCAGCTTTCGGCGATGGGCCATGCCGTCGAATCGATGGCGCTGCACGGGCTCAACAGCGAGGAAGGCCAGGCCGCCGACCAGAAGTTCCACACCACGATCCTCGAAGCGAGCGGCAACGAGCTGCTGGTCAGCCTGGCGAGCACCATTTCCGCCGCTGTTCGCTGGACGACCTTCTTCAAATACACGACGCGCCATCCGCGCGATCCGGTTCCCGCGCATCGCGCGCTGTTCGAGGCGATCGCCAATGCCGACGAGGGCCTTGCCCGCAGCGCGACCGAGGCCCTGATCAAGCAGGCGCTCGCCGACACCGAGGACGCGCTCAAGGCGAAGTGAGGCGTCCGCGCCGCCTCAATGGCTGTCGCGCGGGACGCCTTTCGTCTGGGCGATGCGCTGATATTTTTCGGCCCCTTCGAGGATCGCGCCGGTATCCATCTGCCCCGTAATCGCGCGCTGAATTTCCTGCCAGGGAGTCTGCGATTCGGGATAGCGATAGCCGCCATCGGCCACGAGCCGCTCACGGCGCGCCTGCAATTCGGCATCGTCGATCAACACGTCGACCCGCCCGGCATTGAGATCGACGCGGACGATGTCGCCGGTCTGCAACAGGGCGAGCCCGCCATTCGCCGCCGCTTCGGGGCTGGCGTGGAGGATCGACGGGCTGCCCGACGTTCCCGATTGGCGGCCGTCTCCGATGCACGGCAAGGCGCCTACGCCCTCGGTGATGAGATAGGACGGGGGCCGCATGTTGACCACCTCGGCCGCGCCCGGATAGCCGACCGGGCCCGCGCCGCGCATGAACAGCAGCGTCTTCGCGGTGATGCCGAGCGCCGGATCGTCGATCCGCGCGTGATACTCCTCGGGCCCGTCGAACACCACTGCGGGCCCTTCGAACACGCCGGGATGCTCGGGATCGGAGAGGTAGCGGGCGCGGAATTCGGGCGAGATGACGCTGGTTTTCATAATCGCGGCGTCAAACAGGTTGCCCTTCATCACGATATAGCCGGCCTGCTCCGCCAGCGGCTGCTCGAAAGGCCGGATCACCTTCGCGTCGTCGATCGTCGCGTCGCGGCAATTCTCGCCGATGGTGCGCCCGTTGACGGTCTGCGCGTCCTCATGGATCAGATCGTGGCGCATCAGCTGATTGACCACCGCGGGGACGCCGCCGGCGCGATAATAATCTTCGCCCAGATACTCACCGGCTGGCTGCAGATTCACCAGTAGCGGCACGTCGCGCCCTTCTTTTTCCCAGTCGTCGAGCGGCAAGTCGACGCCGATATGACGCGCGATCGCGGTGATGTGGATCGGCGCATTGGTCGAACCGCCGATCGCGGAATTGACGCGGATCGCGTTGTGGAACGCCTCCTTGGTCAAGATGTCCGAGGGCTTCAGATCTTCG
>NZ_DASTXI010000041.1:0-4652 GCF_035758555.1 Sphingomonas sp.
TGAGGGTCTTCGTGGATCATCGGCTGGACGTCGGTGTCGCTCATCGCCTCACTCCTGCTTCAATTGCGCTTTCAAACGCGCGACGCGCGGCGGCGTTCAGCGGAGGGACGAATGGAATTGCGGGCGGAGAGACTGGCCTGGGGTCCGGTGGCGCTGGAGCCGGTCGAGGATCGGCACCGCGAGCCGCTGCGCGCCGCCGCCAATGCCGACCAGGACATCTGGCCGCTCTATCCCTATTCGATGGCGGACCCGTATTTCGACACCTTCTGGAGCGGCCTCCGCGCGCGCCAGGCCGGCGGCGTCGCGCTGCCCTTCGCGGTATGCCTGGAGGGCGAATGCGTCGGGATCAGCTGCTACCTGAACATCGACGCCGCCCAGGACAGCTGCGACATCGGCGGCACCTATTACCAGCCGGACGCCCGCGGCGGGATCGTCAACCCGGCGGCCAAGCTGCTCCTGCTCGGCCATGCGTTCGACAACGGCGCGCGACGCGTTGCCTTCAAGGTCGACGCGATCAACGCCCGCTCCCGCGCCGCTGTGTCGAAGCTGGGCGCGATGCAGGAAGGCATCTTGCGTCAGGACCGCGTCGTCTGGACCGGGCGCGTGCGGGATACCGTCGTGTTCTCGGTACTGCGCGACGAATGGCCGGCGGTGGAGGCGGGTTTGCGGGTGCGCTTGGGAGGATTCTGAGCAAGCGCCGAGCAAGCGCCGCTCGACTTCGTTCGCACGAGCGGGATCTGGAGCTCCAAAGTCAACGCTCGTCCCGAGCGTAGTCGAGGGGCGAGGGCTCGGACCTAAGGCGCGTCGAACAGGCCCGCCAGCTGCTCCACCATAGTCCCGCCCAGCTGCTCCGCGTCCATGATCGTCACCGCGCGCTGGTAGTAGCGGGTAACGTCATGGCCAATGCCGATCGCGGCGAGCTCGACCGGCGATCGGTTCTCGATCCAGGCGATCACCTGGCGGAGGTGTTTTTCAAGGTAGGAGCCGCTGTTCACCGACAGCGTCGAATCGTCGACGGGGGCACCGTCGGAGATCACCATCAGGATCTTGCGCTCCTCCGGCCGGGCGATCAGCCGCTGGTGCGCCCAGAGCAGCGCCTCGCCGTCGATATTTTCCTTGAGCAGCCCCTCGCGCATCATCAGCCCGAGGCTCTTGCGCGCGCGGCGCCAGGGTTCGTCGGCGCGCTTGTAGACGATGTGGCGCAGGTCGTTGAGCCGGCCCGGATGCGGCGGCCGCCCCTGCGCCAGCCAGTCCTCGCGCGCCTGCCCGCCTTTCCACGCGCGGGTCGTGAAGCCCAGGATTTCGGTCTTGACGCCGACCCGCTCCAAGGTGCGCGCGAGAATATCGGCACTGATCGCAGCGATCGAGATCGGTCGCCCGCGCATAGAGCCCGAATTATCGAGCAACAGAGTGACGACCGTGTCCTTGAACTCGGTGTCCTTCTCGATCTTGTAGCTGAGCGAGTGGGTCGGATTGACGATCACGCGCGCCAGCCGCGCGGCGTCGAGCAGCCCTTCCTCCTGGTCGAAATCCCAAGACCGCGACTGCTGCGCCATCAGCCGCCGCTGCAGCCGGTTGGCGAGCTTGGTGACGGCGCCCTGCAGATGCACCAGCTGCTGGTCGAGATAGGCGCGCAACCGGCCCAGCTCGTCCTCGTCGCAGAGTTCGCTCGCCTCGATCACTTCGTCGTAGCGCGTGGTCCAGATCCGGTAGTCGAACTGCGGCGATAGGTCGGAGAAGGGTCGGTTCGGGCGCACCGGCAGCATGCCTTCGTCGCCGTCGTCGCCCGCCCGGGATTCGCCCTCGGCCTCGTATTCCTCTTCCGACTCGCCGCTTTCGCTGTCGCTGTCGTCGCCTTCGTCGCGCTCGGCGCGCGACTGGATTTCGCCGTCGGCGCCGGCCGAGCCTTCGTCCTCGTCATCGCCTTCCTCGCCGTCCTCCGGTTCCTCGCCCTCGCCTTCCTCGCCCGCTTCCGGGTCTTCGGTCGGCTCGGCGTCTGCATCGACCAGCTCCAGGTCCTCGAGCAGCCGCGTCGCGAGCTTCGCGAAGGCTGACTGATCGTCGAGCGCGAGCGCCAGCGCATCGAGGTCGGTGCCGGCCCTGGCCTCGACCCAGGGCCGCACCAGCGCCAACCCGGCATCGGCTGCCTGCGGCGGCGCCTGGCCGGTCAGCCGCTCACGCACCAGCAATTGCAGTGCCGTCGAGAGAGGTACTTCGTCGGCAGAGCGGGCGCGCGTGATCGGGTCGGACCGCATCCGCAGGTCGAGCGCATGGCCCAGATTGGCGGCGATTCCCGCCATGCCTTTCGCGCCGAGCGCCTCGATCCGCGCCGTCTCGACCGCGTCGAACACGGCGCGCGCGACGGTGTCGATCGGCGCGCCTTTGGCGTGCAGCGCCGCGTCGTGATGGCGCAGGCGCAGCGAAAAGCTGTCGGCAAAGCCGCGCGCTTCCGCCACCTGCTCCGGCGGCAGCGATCGCGCCGGCATCGGCACGCGCATGTTCTTGCCCGATTGCGCCGGCGCATCGGCGGTGAAGGCAAGCTCCACCTCGGGCTCGTGCGCGATCGCGCGCGACGCGCCGGTCAGGACGGAACGGAAGCGGTCGAGAGGGGAATCGGCCATCGCTCGCCCAATGTGGCCGGAGGGCGCCCGGTTGCAAGCACGGAAAAGCGGCGCCTGCCTAACCTTCGGTCAACCTTCGGCGCCTAGAAGCGGGCCAAACCAAGTTGGGGGACGCATGATGAAGCGGGTTTGGACGATTGTCATGGTGGCGTTGGCCGCGGGCGTTGCGATGCCGGCGGCGGCATGGGTGACGGTGCATGTAGAGACGTCGCCGGAACGCCAGCAGGCAATCGCCGCGGGGTCTCAGGCGCTCGACGATGCGGGCGTCGACGTGACATTCACCGGCTTCGGTTCGACCGGGACGGACGCCTATGCGACGACGGAAAGCAATGCGACGCTGAAGCTCGACCGCACTGCTGGCTATCTGAGCTTCCGCACGGGCGCGCTGGACGGCAGCGACACGATGGAGCTGTTCAGCCACGGCCAGAGCCTCGGCTATTACAACCTGGTCGACAGCGCGGCTGCGGCGGGTTTCGGCGGCGATCCGGCGCGCTATTCGGGCCTCTACCGCTACGTCAATTTCTGGGTCGACGAAGGGATCGACGAGGTCCGCTTCAGCCAGAACGCCGGCAGCTTCGCCTTCGATCAGGTGCGGGTCGGCCAGCTGGCGGCAGTGACTGCCGTGCCCGAAGTGCAGACCTGGGCGATGCTGATCCTGGGCTTCGGCGTGATGGGCACCGCATTCCGCATGCAGCGGCGGCGGCTCCGGACGGCCTAAGCTTTCCCGACAACGCTTTCCGGCAGGTCCTTGCCGAACACGCGCTGGTAATATTCGGCGACCAGCGGCCGCTCCGCCTCGTCGCACTTGTTCAGGAACGACAGGCGGAAGGCGAAGCCGATATCGCCGAAGATCAGCGTGTTCTGCGCCCAGGTGATGACGGTGCGCGGGCTCATCACGGTCGAGATGTCGCCGGCGATGAAGCCCTGGCGGGTCAGCTCTGCGACCTTCACCATGTCCTCTACCTGCTTCTTGCCCTCCGGCTGGTCGTATTCGCCGGACTTGGCGAGCACGATCTGCGCCTCCACTTGCGCGGGCAGGTAGTTCAGCGTGACCACGATGTTCCAACGGTCCATCTGGCCCTGATTGATCTGCTGGGTGCCATGATACAGGCCGGTCGTATCGCCGAGACCGACCGTGTTTGCGGTCGAGAACAGGCGGAAATGGTGGTTCGGACGGATCACCCGGTTCTGGTCGAGCAGCGTCAGCTTGCCTTCGGTCTCCAGCACGCGCTGGATCACGAACATCACGTCCGGCCGGCCCGCGTCATATTCGTCGAACACCAGCGCGACCGGATGCTGCAGCGCCCAGGGCAGCAGGCCTTCGCGGAATTCCGTCACCTGCTGGCCGTCGCGCAGCACGATTGCGTCGCGGCCGACCAGGTCGATGCGGCTGATATGCGCGTCGAGATTGATGCGGATACAGGGCCAATTGAGCCGCGCCGCGACCTGCTCGATATGGGTCGACTTGCCGGTACCGTGATAGCCCTGGACCATCACGCGGCGGTTGTGCGCGAAGCCGGCGAGGATCGCGAGCGTCGTGTCCGGATCGAACACGTAGGCGGGGTCGAGATCGGGCACCCGCTCGTCCGGCTCGCTGAACGCCGGGCACATCATGTCCGAATCGATGCCGAACAGCTCGCGCACGCTGATCTGGCGATCGGGCGCGTCGAGGAGCGTCGTCGAGCGGCTGTCGGGCTGGGTATTGGCGAGGTCGGTCATCATGCGTCCATGGGGCTGGCGGCGGGCCTCCCTAGCGCCAGTCGCATGGCTTAGTCGAGACGTGTCGCCCTGAACGCCGGAAATGGGGAGCCGGCGGGGCCGATCCAAGCGTCAGGCAGCGGGCGGCGCGATCTTGGGCGGCAGCGCGAACAGGTCGATGAAGCGCCGGGCCAGGGCGCGGTCGCCGGAGAAATTCAGCACGTCTTCGGCCTCCGCTTCTTCGATCGGCCATTTGCCGTAGAAGATGCGGACGAGCGTGGTCGGATCACATTCGAAAACGACATCCGCAGCGTCGGTCTCGCCGCGATCGAT
>NZ_DASTXI010000210.1:0-13183 GCF_035758555.1 Sphingomonas sp.
GTATGCAGTTGCGATAGGCGATGTCCGCACCGTCCACCAAACAGGAATAGCAGCTATTATCAGGTAGAGAATAATCGAGTTTCTAGTTTTCTTGGACATGGTGTATTCATATACTCGGCTAGATATCGTCTAAGGCCTATCTTGGTGTAGTCCTTTCGTTTTTTGGGTTAGAATATTGGTGGCGGCTAATCAATTTGTTGAATACGCCTTTCTTTTCGAATTTTCGATTCTGCAATCTATCCACATTTTTGAGATTGTCAGCTACTCTTAAATCTTTTTGGTTGGCGTAGAATTTTGATTGCAGCTGCATTCAGCGTAGTTTGAATGTGCGCCGCATAGAACTTTTCAATCATCTCGACGCTAGTGCGGCAATTCTTCGCGATCTGATAAATGTCGGCTCCTTCCATAAGACGAAAGCAGATGTAGCTATGACGTAGGCTATATGCGGTGCGGCGCTGGCCTTCGCGATCGAGCTTAAGCCCCGCCTCTTCTAGCACCTTGTTCAGCATACCATGCTGCCGGCTGGGGAAAACTCGGGCTGTGGGCTTGGGCGGGACTGCCTTTGTCTCCGGTATCTTGGGCTTGGCCGTGTAGCGCTCGCGGATGCGCTCGAACGGTCGCACAGCTCCCCGCGTGCTCTTACAGTAGCCGACACCGCGTTTGCCGCGCACACTGATGAGCAAAATGCGCTCACCAGTATCTTTGTCATCAATAATTTCCACGTCCCGGTATTCAAGTTTCGCGGCTTCGTCCGGCCGCAGCCCTGTGTTCGCCATGAAGAGCACGTAGTCGTGGAGTTGGGCGGCGGCCTTTCGCTTGTGGTTCTTCTTGTCGTTGGCCCGCTTGCGGGTGGCCTCATAGAGCGCCTTGTATTCCCGGGGGCTGAACCACGCTCGGTGCGCGATCTTGCCTGATGATTTATAGGGCGCCGTTAGGTCCGGGACCCCGGCGAGCCAGCCGTGGCGCACGCCGGTCTTGAGCACCTGCCGCAGCGTGACCAGCTCGTGATGCAGTGTCGTGCGCGCGGGTGGCCGCGCAGACTGCCGCCGATGGATGCGATATTCCTGCACCAGCCCTGGCGCGACCTGCGACAGCCCCTTTGAGCCGAAGAACGGGTTTAGGTGTAGGCGAATGCGGTCCTTATGGCCCCGCACATATGCTGGGCTGCGCTGGCCCTCGGTGATGACCTCGTATTCGCGCTCGAATACCTTGGCTGCCTCTTTGAAGGTCTTCTCCGCAACCACCTCGCCCCGCCTGACCTTACCGTGAAGCGTGAGATACCAATCCTCCGCAAAGTCTTTGGCAAGCGCGAGGCTATCGGTGCCGGTCGAGGCGCGGTGGTTCTTCCCGACCAAATACGTGGAGCATTGCCACTTGCCGCTGTTCTCGCGACGGTAGACGTGGAGCTTGCCGCCCAAAAGGCTGTGCTTAGTCGCTGATTCGAGCATGAGTTCATTCTCCGCTACGATCCCTCTCCTCGCGCTGTGCAAGGGATGTGTAAGGCGGACAAATGACTCGTCGAGCGAGCTAAGCATTTGAAAAATGGCGCGCCCGGAACGATTCGAACGTCCGACCCTCAGATTCGTAGTCTGATGCTCTATCCAGCTGAGCTACGGGCGCGCGGGAAGCGGCGACATAGGCGGGTCGTTCGGCAGATGCAAGGCCATTGCGGCCATCAATCGAACGACCTAGGCGAGGCGGCGATGACGCGCCTGTTTCTCCTTGTTTCGCTGATGCTGGCCGGCTGCTCAAGCGCGGGTATCGGCCCCTCGCTTGCCAAGCGGCCGATCGAGGACCGCGATCTGAGCGAGCCGGTGCGGCAGGTCGCTCCGCCGGCGCCCGCCGACGCTGCGCTGAAGGCGCAGATCGATGCTCTCCTCCAGCGCGCGCAGGCGGGCCAGACCGGCTTTGCGGCACTGCTGCCGAAGGCGGACAGTGCCGCTTCCGCCGCCGGAGCCGAGGGCAGCGAAAGCTGGGTCGTGGCGCAGGAACTGCTGAGCGCACTGGAAAGCGAGCGGGCGCCCTCGACCGCAGCATTGGCGGAGCTGGACGCGCTGATCGCGGAGCGGGTCCGGACCGGCAGCGACGTGGGCCTGTCGGAACTTCAGGCTGCCGACGCACAGGTGCAGGCGATGGTCGAAGCCCAGCAGCGCGACTTCGAACGGCTCAGGACCCGGATCGTCCGCTGATCGCCGCCCGGTGGGCGCGGCCGTTTTCGACATAGTGCGCCACGCCGACCGCGTTGCCGGCAGCTTCCGCCTCGGTCAGCTCCCGCATCAGCTTCGCCGGCCGGCCGGCCCAGAGCTCGCGCGGACCGATGCGGCGGCCGGGCGTCAGCATCGCCCCGGCGGCCAGCATGCCTTCGCTGTCGATCGCGCAGCCGTCCATCACGATCGCGCCGAGCCCGACAAAGCTGCGGTCGGCCAGCGTGCAGCCGTGAACCATCGCCATATGGCCGATCAGCACATCCTCGCCGATGATCAACGGATGCCCTTCCGGCGTGCCGGGCCGCGGCGAATCGACGTGGCAGACGCTGCCGTCCTGGATGTTGGTGCGGGCGCCGATGCGGATGAAGTTCACGTCGGCCCGCAAGACGCAATTGTACCAGATGCTGACGTCCGGCCCGATCTCGATATCGCCGATCAGCCGGCAGCCGGGTGCGATGAAGGCGCTGTCGTGGATGCGCGGGCCACGCCCATGGATTTCGATCAGGGTCACCCCGTCCATTCGTCGCTCCCGATCCTGTAGGTCACGTGCCGGCCATAGCCGGGCATGTCGAAGTCGAGGTCCGGCCGCGCGGTCATGCCGATGCGGCGCATCAGGCCCCAGCTGGATGCGTTCTCCGCCATGGTGATCGCATAGACCTGGTCCAGCGCGAAGCGTCCGAAGGCGAGGCCGAGCGCGGCCGTCGCCGCCTCCTTCGCATAGCCCTTCCCCCAGGCATCCTCGCGCAGGCGCCAGCCGATTTCCGGCTGGTCGACCAGTGCCTCGGGCGAATTGTCGACGCGCATCGGCTTCAGCCCGCAAAAACCGAGAAATGCGCCGTCCGCCTGCCGCTCCACTACCCAGAAGCAGAAACCGTTTTGGGCCTCGCAGGCGCGGATGCGGGCGGCCGCGGCTTCGATCTGCTCACGCGTCTGCAGGCCGCCCAGATAGCGGGTGACCGCCGGCGTGTTGCAGGCGGCTTCGAAGGCATCGACGTCCTCGTCGCGCCAGCTGCGAAGCGTCAGGCGGGCGGTCTGATGCGCGAAGCTCATCGGAACACCTTAACCAGCGGCAGGATGGTCGCGTAGTCGTCGCTCCAGCCGGCAAAGCCCGGATCGGGCTGTAACGGGCGCCAGGCGCCGTCCGGGGGCGCGCCGGCCATCACCTCGCCCAGCACTGCCGGATCGCGGGTCATCAGCACCCAGTTGGAGGCGGAGAGATAGCGATAGTCGGGGCTGCCGGGCGGGACCGCATCGTCATATTCCGCGGCCAGCCAGCCGCCGTCCCTCGCCGCCGCCGCCACGACCGGCTCAAGATCGAGAAAACGGTTCGAGATATGGACCAGCAACATGCCGTGCGGGGCGAGCACGCGGCCGTAGATGGCGAACGCCTCGCGAGTCAGCAGGTGCATCGGGATCGCATCGGACGAAAAGGCGTCGAGCACGAGGAAGTCGAGGCTGGAGGTCGGCGCCCCGGCCAGCGACAGCCGCGCGTCACCGATCACGATCTTCGCATCCGGATTGCAGCGGGCGAGGTAAGTGAACTTCCCCGTCTCGCGCGCGATATGCGCGATCGTGGGGTCGATCTCGTAGAAGCGCCAGTCCTGCCCCGGGCGCGTATAGCAGGCAAGCGTGCCGGTGCCGAGGCCGACGGCACCGACGCGCGCCTGCGGGCCGGCGATTTCGGGCAGCAGCAGCATCGCCTGGCCGACGCCGGACGACGGGCTGTAATAGCTGGTCAGCTCCCGTTCGCGCCCGGGAGTGAGGATCTGGAGACCATGCGACGTGGTGCCATGCGCAAGCGTGCGTGTGTCGCCTTCGTCACGGATCGTGTAGACGCCGAAATAGCTGCGGAAGCGCGCATTCGGCGTCAGCGAAAGGCGGATCGCGTCATAGCCCCCGAACACCAGGATCATGCCGGCAAGCCCGATCAGGAACGGCACCCGCTTGCCGATGCAGAAGAAGGTCAGCACGCCGATTGCGCCGGCGCCGATCCAGGTCGCATGACCCCACATCCACCGCCACGGCTGCTCGATCGCGACCGCCGCGATCGCGATCGTCAGCACCAGCATCAGGACCGTCAGCAAGGCCGCCCGCCGGCGGTTGTTCCAAAGCCGCTCGGTCCAATCGAACAGGAAGGCCTGCGGCACCAGCGCTGCCGCCGCCAGGATCAACAGCGGATGCTCGTAGGTCCAGTCGAAAACCAGAGGCGCGATCAGCCCCGAGAACAGGCCACCCAGCGCGCCGCCGATCGACATGCACAGGTAAAAGCCGGTCAGGTAGATCGGAGCCGGCCGAGTCCCGTACATCTGCGCGTGCAGCGTCACGGCGACAGCGAACAGCAGCGCCAGCTCCACGCCGGCGGTGAAGAACGGCATGCGCGGCGAATTCTGAACCTCGAAGCCGCCCATCGCGACCAGGATCAGCGGCGATAGCCGACAGATCAGCGCGACGACGCTGCGCTGCCCGAAGGCAAGCGTGAAGCTCAGCAGATAAAGACCGAGCGGGATCACCCACATCAGCGGGATCGCGACGATGTCGGTGGTCAGATAGGTCGTCGTCGACAACATCAGCCCGGAAGGGACTGCCGCCAGCGCAATCCACCAGAGGCGGCGGCGCAGAGTTGGCGGCGCTTCGGCGGTGTAGCCGGCGTCCGACGTGTCAAGTCCCGCGCGCGGCAGCACGGCCGCGCAGGCAAGCGTCAGCACCACCAGCAGCACATAGCCGCCGGTCCAAAGCGCGCTCTGTTCGGCCAGCGGCAGCCGCGGCTCGACGAGCAGCGGATAGCTGAGCAGGCCGGTGAAGCTGCCGAGGTTGGACGCGGCGTAGAGCGGATACGGGTCCCGGCCCCCGGTCGCAGCGGCATACCAGCGCTGGATCAGCGGCGCCTGCGCGGCGACGGCGAAGAACAGCGGCCCGATCGACAGCAGCAGCAGCCAGAGTACCCAGAAGGCAGGCGACGCGGTTGCGGACGGCGTGCGGCCGATCAGCCCGATCGGCAGCAGCAGCGCAGCGGCAGCCAGCAGGATCAGATGGACGACCGATTGCGTCCTGACGTTCAGCCGCGCGAGACCGTGCGCATAGGCATAGCCGCCCAGGAGCAGCGCCTGATAGACCAGCATCGCGCTGTTCCAGACCGCCGGCGCGCCGCCGAGCCTGGGCAGCGCCATCCGCGCGATCATCGGCTGCACCAGGAACAGCAGAAACGAGCCGACGAAGATCGTGCCAACGAACAGCGGGCCGAGATCGCGGCGCCTTTCGCCGCTCCCCGCCGCCTCGATCGCGCCGACCGCGGTCGCCACTGCCCTACTCCGCTTCCAGCGCCTGCGCCGCGTGCTGCAGCGCGTCGATAGCGGCGTCGACATGCTCCAGATGCGTGCGGAACGACAGGATGGCCGCGCGCAGATGCAAACGGCCATAGATGCGGGTCGAGCTCATGAACACGCGGCCTTCGTCCTGCAGCCGCTTCGTCAGGCGCTCGTTGAAGGCGTCGATATCGCCGTTCGCCGGCCGATAGCGGAAGGCGAACACCGACAGGTCGGGCGGCGCAGCGGTTTCCCAGCCGCGCAGCTCCGACAGCCGCGCGTGCATGTAGCGGGCGAGGCCGATCTTCTCCGACTGGGCAGCGCGGAAGGCGTCGAGGCCCGCGAGCTGGATCGGCAGCCAGAGCCTGAGCGCGCGGAAATGGCGGGTCAGTTCCGGCGACAGATCGGCGGGCGAGACGTCTTCCAGCGCCGCGAACGGCGTCAGGTAATCGGCCGTGGCGCTGAATGAGGCGCGCAGGTTGCGCCCGTCGCGGGCCAGCACCGCGCCCGTGCCATAAGGCAGGAACAGCGTCTTGTGCGGATCGACCGCGAGCGTGTCGGCCCGCTCGATCCCGCGAAGCACTGCCCTCCCCTCAGGGCACAGCATGAACAGGCCGCCATAGGCGCCGTCGACGTGCATCCAGGCGCCGTAGCGGGCGCAGAGATCGGCCATGCTGTCCAGCGGATCGACCGAGCCAGTGTCGACCGTGCCGGCCGAGGCGACGACCAACCAGGGCCGCACCCCTTCGCGACGGTCCTGCTTCAGCGCAGCTTCGAGCGAGTCCAGCGCGATGCGGTGGTTCGCGTCGAGCGCAAGCATCCGGCGCGGCGCGCTCCCGCGGCCGGCGATCTTCAACGCCTTGTCGACGCAGTGATGCGCGGTCGGCGCGACATAAACGGCGCCGCCGCCGTCCGGGTCCAGCGCGTCGCGGGCGGCGACGATCGCCGACAAGTTCGCGATGCTACCACCCGACGTCAGCGCGCCCGCGGCTTCAGCTGGGTAGCCGACCACATCGGCCAGCCAGCGCACGCACGCATTCTCCAGCCGCACGGCACCCGGCGCGGCGGAAGCGAAGCCGGCATATTTGTTGGAGACGTCCGCGAGAAAGTCGCCCAGCGCAGAATGGAACAGCCCGCCGCCGGGGATATAGCCCATGAAGCGGCCGGACGCTGTGGCGATACCGCGCTGCTCGACCTGATCGGACACGAAACCCAGTGCCTTATCGATGCTGATGGGGAGGTCCGGGAAGCCGGGAGCGTTCATCGCGCCGGTGCGATAGGTGGGTGCCTCCGGAAGCGCCGCCAGATAGCGCTCGGCATGCGCGTGGACGGCGGCCATCAACGACGCACGCTCTCCCGCGTCCGGTTCGAGCGGCCGCGCAGCCTCGGCGAGTGCCTCCAGTCGCGCGCGGTCGGTCAACGCGCCAGCAGCCTTGCCGCGAGCGGCGCATGATAGGTAAGCACGCCCGAGCAGCCGGCGCGCTTCAACGACATCAGGCTTTCCAGCACCAGCGCGTCGCGGTCCCCTGCCCCGGCGGCTGCGGCTGCCTCGATCATCGCGTACTCGCCGGAGACGGCGTAGGCGAAAACCGGCACTTCGAACCGCTCCTTCACGCGCCGGATGATGTCGAGATAGGGCAGTCCGGGCTTCACCATCACCGTGTCCGCGCCTTCGGCCAGGTCGAGCGCGACCTCGCGCAGCGCTTCCTCGGCGTTGGCGGGGTTCATCTGGTAGGTCTTCTTGTCGCCCTGCAGGCGGCCGCGCGAGCCGACCGCATCGCGGAACGGTCCGTAGAAGGCGGACGCGTATTTGGCCGCGTAGGACATGATCTGGACGTTGGCGAAGCCCTCGCCCTCGAGCGCTTCGCGGATCGCGGCGACGCGGCCGTCCATCATGTCGGACGGTGCGATGATATCGGCACCCGCGCGGGCCTGGTTCAGGGCCTGCTGGACCAGCACGTCCTTCGTTTCGTCGTTCAGCACATAGCCGGCCGCGTCGATCAGCCCGTCATGGCCGTGCGCCGTGTAGGGATCGAGCGCAACGTCGGTCAGTACGCCAATCTCCGGCACCGCATCCTTGATGGCCCGGGTCGCCCGGCACATCAGATTGTCGGGGTTGAGCGCTTCGCCGCCGTCGTCGGTGCGGAGCGGCTCGGGCGTGTTGGGGAACAGCGCAAGGCAGGGAATGCCGAGATCGCGGGCTTCGCGGGCGCGGTCGACGATGCGGTCGACCGACCAGCGCGAAACGCCGGGCATGGTAGCAATCGGCTGCTCGATGCCTTCCGCTTCGACGACGAACAGCGGCCAGATCAGATCGGCGGGCGTGAGGGCGGTCTCGGCGTGCAGCGCACGACTCCAGGCCGAGGCGCGAGTGCGGCGCAGGCGGAGCGCAGGGTAAGATGCATTGTGCATGCGCCCGACTAGCCCGAAGCGGCGTTCGGATGCCAGTGAAACAGCTTCCCGATCGCGCCGCCCTTGTCGTCAACGCCCGGTCGCGCAAGGGCCGCGACCTGTTCGCCCAGGCGTGCGGGCTGCTGAAGGCGCGCGGGATCGAGCTCAGCGAAGCGCATGCGGTGCGCGATCCGAAGCAACTGCGGCCGACGATCCGCCGCGTGCTGGCGGGTGACCCGCCGATGGTGATCGTCGGCGGCGGCGACGGGACGCTGTCGTCCACGGTCGACGATTTCGTGGCGCACGACACAGTGTTCGCGCTGCTGCCGCTGGGCACCGCCAACAGCTTTGCGCGCACGCTTGGCATCCCGCTGGAGCTGGAAGGCGCGATCGAGGTGATTGCGACCGGCGAGCGGCGGCGGATCGACCTGGGGATGATCGACGGTGACTATTTCGCCAATGCGGCAGCGATCGGCATGTCGCCGCTGATCGCCGAGACCATCCCGCATGGTCTCAAGCGGTATCTGGGGCGAGTCGGCTATCTCGGCTGGGCGGCGATCCAGTTCCTGCGCTTCCGGCCGTTCAGGCTGACGGTCGGCAACGAAACGCTGGACGCCGTCGAGGTGCGCATCGCCAACGGCCGCTTCCATGGCGGCACCGAGCTGGTCGACGATGCCCGGCTCGACAGCGGCGAGATCGTCGTCCAGGCGGTCGTCGGCGAGTCGCGGCACCGGCTGGCCTGGAGCTGGCTTGCCAGCATCCTGCGGCTCAGGGCCAGGAAGCGTACCGTGCGCGAATTCCACGGCGCCGAGCTGCGCATCGTGACCGAGCCGCCGCTCCCCATCTCCATCGACGGGGAAGTGCTGGCCCACACCCCCTGCACCGCACGCGTCGCGCAAGGCATCATCGAGGTGGCGGCACCCCGAAGCTAGCCGACCGGGTTCATCTTCGCCGTGGCGTCGGCATCGGCAAGCGTGCGTTCCTCTGCCTCGGCAGCGCTGGGCGGGCCGACGAGGCGCTGCTTGCGCCAGCCGCCGTGCAGGTAATAGCCGATCGTCAGCAGCATCGACGCGGCCGAGCCGAGCGGGAAGCTCCACCAGATCGCGTCTCCGCCCCAGCTCGGCTCCAGCGCATAGGCAAAGCCGAAGCGGACCGGGAACATCGCGATGGCGAGGATCACCAGCGGGCCGATCACGGCGCCGTTCGCGCGCACCGTCGCCGACAGGACGATCGAGACGCCGAACAGCAGGAAGCTCCAGCTGGCGAGCAGATGGATGCGGGTAGCGATCGCGATGCCGTCCGCGTCGTCGCCGAGGAACAGCCAGAGCACATGCCGGTCGAGCAGGATCAGCACGCCCAGCAGCACGCCCGTCATCAGGATGTTCATCCACACGCCGGCGCGGGTGATTTGGGCGACGCGGTCCCAGCGGTCGGCGCCGATGTTCTGCGCGACCATCGCGCTGACGGCCGCACCGATCGCCATCGCCGGCATCTGGATATAGGTCCAGAGCTGATTGGCGGCGCCATAGGCCGCGGTGGTTTCGGTCCCCTGCTGATTGACCAGACCGATCATCGCCAGCGCCGAAGTCGACACCACGATCATCTGCAAGCCCATCGGGATGCCGAGGCCGACGATCCGCTTCAGCAGTGCCCGGTCGCAGACCAGATAGCGCCATTCGCGACCCCGCAGCCGGATCGGCAGGTCCTTTGCGTAGATGAAGACGACCATGCCGGTGACGCCGATCAGCCCGGCGATCACGGCCGCGACCGCCGATCCCTGAATGCCGAGCGCGGGCGCCGGACCGAGCCCGAGGATGAAGACCGGGTTCAGCGCCACGTCGAGCACCGCGCTCAGCCCCATGAAATAGAGCGGCGTCATCGAGTCGCCGGTGCCGCGCAGCCCCATCATCAGCAACACGGTCAGATAGCTGGCCGGCATGAAGAGGAAGATGACGCGCAGATAGGCGAGCGCGAGCGGGAACACGTCGGGCGGCGTGCTCAGCAGCCGCAGCAGGTCGGGCGCGAAGATCCAGCCGGCAGTCACCGTCACCGCGGCCAGCGCGATGAACAGGCCGAGCGCAGTGCCGAGCGCGCGCCGCGCGGCATCCACATCGCGGCGGCCCATATGCTGGCCGACCAGGATCGTCGCCGCCATGCCGAAGCCGAACACCGCTGCGAACAGCAGGAACATGACCAGGCTGGCGTTGGTGGTCGCCGCCAGCGCCTTTTCGCCGAGAATCTGGCCGATCCAGATCGCGTTGATCGAGCCGTTCAGCGACTGGAGCACCGACGAGCCGAGCGTCGGCAACGCGAACAGAAGCAAAGTCGAGCCGATCGGCCCTTGGGTCAGGTCGCGGCGATTTGCGGGATTCTCACGCGCCATTGATCTCCGCCCCGAATGTTCGCGAATGTTCGCACTACGTAGGAGACGACGAATGGCTCCGTGCCCCCTGACCGCCCCAGCGCGCCCTTTGCACATATGCGCGGATGTAGGACAGCGCGATTCGCTCACACCTCAGTCATGCCGGACTCGATCCGGCATCCACCTGTCTAGCAGAAGAAGGTGGACCCCGGATCAAGTCCGGGGTGACGATCATCCCAAGCGTTTGAGCGCCGCAGTCAGCCGATCCGCTTCGGCGGCCTTTTCGGCATGGTCGGCGCGGGCCTTTTCGACCGCTTCGGGCCTGGCGCGTTCGACGAAGCTGGGATTGGCGAGGCGGCCGGCGAGGGAATCGCGCTCCTTTTCCGCCGCGGCGATCGCTTTGGACAGGCGCGCCCGTTCGGCTTCGAGGTCAATGACGTCAGCCAACGGGAGCATATAACTTGCTTCGTCAACCACGAGGCTGACCGCGCCTTTCGCATCTGACGTCATTTCGGTGCGATCTAGGTCTTCGCCGGTTCTGAAATCGAGCGCCGAACCGGTATTCAACACAACCAAGCGGTCTAGTCGGGCCAATCGATGCAGCGACGGACCCGCCGCTCTCAATCGTTCTATAAGCGGGGTGGGCACCGGAGTAGAAATCTGCAGGCCTTCCATTTTGTGCTCTGCATAGAGCCAAAGCTCGGTGCGAGCTGCCGGAGGAACGTTCATCTCGCTTCGAACCTTCCGGACTTCACTCACCAGCCGGATAAGCCAGTCGATCTCCCTGCCCGCTTCCGGATCGATCGCACGGGCGTCGGCGATCGGCCATCTGGCGACGATCAGGTCGTACGGCCGCTCGCCGAGCGCGTGCCAGAGTTCCTCGGTGATGAACGGCATGAACGGGTGGAGCATGACCAGGATCTGGTCGAGCGCCCAGCCGGCGACGGCCTTGGTCTCCTCATCCACCGCACCCTTGATCAGTTCCAGATACCAGTCGCAGAACTGGCTCCAGACGAAATGGTAGATGGTGTTCGCGGCCTCGTCGTAGCGCAGGTCGGCAAGGGCGAGATCGAGGCGCTGGACGGTCCTGATGGTCTCGCCGACGATCCAGCGGTTGACCGGGAGCGTGGCGGCGGGCGGCTCCAGCGTTGCTGAGGCGCCGATGCCGTTCGACTGGCAGAAGCGCGTGGCGTTCCACAGCTTGGTCGCGAAATTGCGATAGCCTTCGACGCGGCGCTCATCGAGCTTGATGTCGCGGCCCTGGCTTTCCATCGCCGCCAGCGTGAAGCGCAGCGCGTCGGCGCCATATTTGTCGATCAGGCCCAGCGGATCGACCGTGTTGCCCTTCGACTTGGACATTTTCGACCCGTCCGGCGCGCGGACAAGGCCGTGGAGATACAGGGTCTTGAATGGCACTTCTTTCATGAAGTGCAAACCCTGCATGATCATCCGCGCATTCCAGAAGAACAGGATGTCGAAGCCGGAGATCAGGACGTCGTTGGGGTAGTGGCGGGCCAGGAGAGAAGATGAACCCCCTGTTCCGTTCGCTTCGGGCGAAGTCGAGAAGCGCTGTTCCGCGGTCGGCCGTTTCTCGACTTCGCTCGAAACGAACGGAGCTTTTTGTTCTCCCTCGTCCGCTTCCGGCCAGCCCAGCGTCCCAAATGGCCAGAGCGCCGAACTGAACCACGTATCGAGCACGTCTTCGTCGCGGCGGAGCTTGACGTTGCCGGCTTCGCGCTGGGCTTCCTCCTCTGTCTCGGCCACGAAAACGCGGCCGTCGTCGGCGTACCAGGCCGGGATGCGGTGGCCCCACCAGAGCTGGCGGCTGACGCACCAGGGCTGGATGTTTTCCATCCAGTTGAAATAGGTCTTCTTCCACGTTTCCGGCACGACCTTGATCGTGCCCGAGCGGACCGCCTCGATCGCGGGGCCGGCGAGCGTCTTCGCGTCGACATACCATTGGTCAGTCAGCCACGGCTCGATCACGACGCCGGAGCGGTCGCCGAACGGCGTCTGGATCGTACGGTCCTCGACGCGTTCGAGGAGACCGGCCTCGTCGATCATCTGGACGACGCGCTTGCGGGCGTCGAAGCGGTCCATGCCGATCAGCTCGGCGGGGACGAGGCCGTCCTGCGTCTGGACGATCCGCGCCTCGGCATCGAGCATGTTGAGCATGTCGGCGGGCTTGAACCCTGCGCGAACGCCGACGTCGAAGTCATTGAAATCATGGCCGGGCGTGATCTTGACCGCGCCGCTCCCGAGCTCCGGGTCGGCGTGCTCGTCGGTAATGATCGGGATCAGGCGACCGGTGATCGGCAGCTTCACGTTCGCGCCGACCAGGTGGCGATAGCGCTCGTCCTCCGGGTGCACCGCGACGGCCATGTCGGCGAGCATCGTTTCGGGGCGCGTGGTCGCGACCGATATCGACCCGCTGCCGTCCGCGAGCGGATACTTGAGGTGCCAGAACTTGCCCTGGACGTCCTTCGTCTCGACCTCCAGGTCGCTGATCGCGCTCTGGAATTTCGGATCCCAGTTGACGAGGCGCTTGTCGCGGTAGAGCAGTCCCCGCTTCCACAGCTCGACGAACACGTGGACCACGGCTTTCGAGAAGCCCGGGTCCATGGTGAAGCGCTCGTGGCTCCAGTCGCACGACGCGCCGAGCCGGCGGAGCTGCCGAGTGATCGCCCCGCCTGACGTCTCTTTCCAGTCCCAGACGATGTCGAGGAACTTCTCGCGCCCGAGCTCCTGCCGCTTGAGCCCCTGCCCGGCGATGGTCCGCTCGACCACCATCTGCGTGGCGATTCCGGCATGGTCGGTGCCGACCACCCACAGCGCGTCCTTGCCGCGCAGCCGCTCGCGGCGGGTGGGGATGTCCTGGAGCGTATTGTCGAGCGCGTGGCCGATGTGGAGCGAGCCGGTGA
>NZ_DASTXI010000225.1:0-2793 GCF_035758555.1 Sphingomonas sp.
CACCGCGAACGGCGACAACAATGTCGCGGTGCTGATTCCATGCCACCGCGTGATCCGCACCGACGGGACCTTGGGCGGCTATGCCTATGGCCTGGAGCGCAAGGAAAAGCTCCTCAGGCGGGAAGGGGCCCGATAGGTTCACCCCCCAAGCCGTTCGCTTCGAGCGAAGTCGAGAAGCGCGTGTCTCGACTTCGCTCGACACGAACGCACTATTTTTGCGTCGACGTGTCGTCCGCCTTCACATGATCGCAGCTGTAGACCAGTCGTTCATTGGGAACGGAGGGCAGCAGATCGCGAAGCGCCTGGCTCATTTCGCCGGCCATCCGGGCATTATCGGGCGTGCAGGTGCGCGCGGGATATTTCGACTGGAGCGCGCGGGCGGCAGTGAGCGTGTCGACGGGAAGGAAGTAGCGCTCGACCGTATAGCGCGACGTGGCCGGATCGAAGCGGCGGACCAGGGCGACGCCTTCCGTTGGCGACACTTCGGCGCGAACCCAGCGCTCGTCATCGGCGGCGAACGGCGTGCCGCCTTCGCAGCCGGAGGAGTCCCAATGGAGCGCGACATTTCTTGGGTCGGAAACGGTGATGCGGCTGCGCTGCAGGTCCAGGCGGCAGGCATAGGCGCCCTCGACCGCGATCGCTACGGCTTTCGTCTTGGGCGCCTCCGCGGCCAGCCGGGCATCGGCCTGGTCGAGGTCCGGACGCGCGACCCAGGCGATCGGCGCGCCGGCCATCAGCACGAGCCCGGCAGCACCGGCGCCGAGCGCCAGCCGCCGGTCATCCTTCGACAGCAGCACGAGCGCGCCGTTCACGAAGGCGGCGCCGAAAACGAGCAGCAGGGCGGCGATCGCAAGGCCGTTGTCGCGTTCGGCGATGATGCCGTTGCGCACCTGTTCGCGCCGCGCTTCCAGCCGTTCCGCGGCGACGGCTGCGCGGTTGCGTTCGGCCTGGGCCCGCTCGTCCTCGCTGCGGGCGAGCCGCTCGTCGATCGCGTCCTGCTCGGCGCTGGTGCGGCAGGGCAGGGCAGTCGTGTGCGGCTTGACGCCGGCCGCGCGCAGGAAGGGGATGATCTCCTTTGCCGATACGGCGAATGCGAACACCGCGTCGACGCCTTCGGAGTTGGAAACGAAGCTGTTGATGCCGACCACGCGGCCGCACGAATCGACCAGCGGCCCGCCGGAATTGCCGCGGCCGATCGCGGCGTCGTGCAACACCGTGTCGAATCGCTGCGACGATTGCCCGCCGGAGACGCGGCCCCAGCTCTTGACCGGCGCCTGCGGCGTGACGACGCCTTCGGCGCTGAGCTCGCGGGCGCGGTCGACTGAGTAGGGATAGCCGATCGCGGCGACGGCGGCGCCGTCGGGCACCGGGCCGGTCGCGATCGTCGCCGGCTCGACATGGCCGTCGTCGAGCTGGATCAGTGCCAGATCGCGCTGCGGCTGATAGGCGATCAGCCGGCCGGTGAAGCGCTGCGACCCTTCCGACGGGACGACGCCGATGATCGCGTCCCCGTTCGCCGCGTCCAGGACGACATGCGCATTGGTCAGGATCTTGTCCGGCGCGACCGCAACGCCGCTGCCGGTGCCGATCCCCTGCGGAGCGCCGTCCTCCATCGCGACCACGACTACGCGCACCACGCTGCGTCCGGCGGCGGCGACATCGAGATTGTCCTGGGCGAGTGCGGGGGCCATCAGTGCGACCCATGCCAGGCAGAGAGCAGCAAGGTTTCTCAGCATCGTCTCGTCTCGTCATGCCGGGCTTGACCCGGCATCCACCTTTTCTTCTCGGCCCTGGGTCGAAAAAGAAGGTGGACCCCGGATCAGGTCCGGGGTGACGGCTAGGGTTTCAAGAACGCCTTCACCTCGTCCGCGAATGCGTCGGGCGCGTCGAGCATGATGAAGTGCGCCGCGTTCGGGATCCGCTTCAGCGTGACGCCGGAGAGGTCGGCATAGGCCGCCTTGTAGCCTTCATCCATCTGCTCGTCGGTGAACGGTGCGCCTGCCGGGGTGACGTAGAGGACGGTCGTGGGTGCCGTGATCGCCTTCAGCTCCGGCCGCAGGTCGGTGACCATCAGCTCGGCGAACGCATTGGCGACGGTGTCCGGATTGCTGGCGAGCCCGTCCTCGATCGGGCCGGCGCGCTCGCTTTCGGTGTTGATCATCGATGTGATCGAGGCGCGGCGCTCGCGCTCGCGTTCCTCGGGCGTCGCCTTGGCGGAGCGGGCGCGCATCGCGTCGGCGATCGGGCGTACGCTGTCCGAGGTCGCAGCCGGGCCGCCGTAGAGCTGGCCGACGAACGGATGCATGTCGACGACCATCAGCTTGCCGACCTCGTCCGGGTGGCGCGCGGCGACCATCATCGCGATCGTGCCGCCCATCGAGTGGCCGATCAGCGCCGGCTTATCGAGCTTCTCCTCCGCGATGTAGCGCGCGACTTCCTCGGCGACCGGCGCGATCACCGCGCCCTGCGCGTTGGCGCCCGGCTCGGTCGCGCCCATGCCGGCGATCTGGACCAGGTGGTAGCGATAGCCCGGGACGCGCTCGACCGTCCCGCTCCATATCCGCGGCGACGAAGCGAGGCCGTGGATCAGCACCACGTCCGGTCCCGTGCCTTCGGTGGTTACGCTGATCCGGTCGGACTGGAATGCGGCGAAGACGGGACTGGCGGCGATCAGGGCCGCGGCAGTGAACAAGGCGCGAAACATCAAAGGAAACCCTCCCGGTGGTGCGCGATGATTAGGCGAGGCGGTGGGGAGCGCGCTAGAGGAAAGAATAGGGATCCACATCGACGCTG
>NZ_DASTXI010000090.1:0-2067 GCF_035758555.1 Sphingomonas sp.
ATCGTTTGGCTTCCGTGCCGGGTGCATGCTTGCTCATGGGTCCTTCCTCGTCGTCGGCTGCGTTGCACAGCTTAGACGGGAACGCGCCGAGCGCCAGCGCCTGACTGCATTCGCACGCAGAATTATCATCGATTTTCGACCGGTCGGCGTCTGCCTCGTGCAGCCGGGAAACGCGTGTTGGCGGCGTCGGAAGCGCCGCCGCGACGGGCGGCGCGGATGCACAACATCGGCGGCGGCGGCTCGATTCTACGTCCGCTCCTTTTCGAGCCTCTGCCCGAACGGGGAATTGCCGCAGCAACGCGTACCAAGGCGCAGTCGGGCGCTGTCCGTCGCAGCGAGGGACCGGATGGAGGATGAAGTGGCTCGGGCGGCCCGAGCGAAGAAGGGCAGTCCCTTCCTTTCGACCGAGCAGGCGGGTTTCTATCTCGGGCTCAGCCCACGCAAGATGCAGGCGATGCGCACAGCGGGGACCGGCCCGCGGTTCCGCCGCCACAGCCGTTACATTCGCTACCATATCGACGATCTGGACGCCTGGTCGGAAGGCTCAGGCGTGCGCGGTCCGTGACGACTCGGGGCCGAGCAGCCGGCTCAGATGGGCGCGGGCGGCGGCAATCTCCCGGAGGGCAGGGGGCGCGACGGAGCCGGGCTGCGGCAGTCGCGGCACTCGCTGCCGCAGCGCTCGGCTCGACTCTTGCCCCGCGCCCGGCGCCGGTGCTGGTCTGGAACGCAACCCCGAGCAGCCGTGTCGGGCTTTATGCCGTCTCGTCCGCCGATGATCTCCGCTCAGGCGATACCGTGATTGCCTGGGCGCCGGACGGAGCCCGGCGGCTCGCGGCGGCCCGGCACTATCTTCCGGCCGATGTGCCGCTCGTGAAGCGCGTCGTGGCGGTCGCCGGCGATCGCGTCTGCGCCAAGGGCGTGGCGATTTCCGTCAACGGACAGGCGGCTGCGCTGCGCCGGTCGCGCGATCCTTCGGGCCGGCCGATGCCCTGGTGGACCGGTTGCCGGCTGCTGGCGCCGGCCGAATTGTTCCTGCTGTCGCCGGCCGGTCCGCTGGCGTTCGACGGCCGCTATTTCGGCGTGAGCAGCTCCGGCGATGTCCTCGGAAAGGGGATGCTCCTGTGGCCGCGCTGAAGGTGCTGCTCGCGCTTGCTGCCGTCTGCGCGACGCCGGCGGCGGCGGAGCCGGTCGATCGCTGGGCGCCTTATATTGCGGAAGCGTCCTCCCGCTTCGACATCCCGGCCGGCTGGATTCGGCGCGTGATGCGGCTCGAGAGCGGCGGACGCGCCCTGGCCGATGGCCGGCCGGTGGTCAGCCGCGCCGGAGCGATGGGACTGATGCAGCTCATGCCGGGCACGTGGCGCGACATGCGGGCGCTGGTCGGGCTCGGCGCCGACCCGTTCGCGCCCCGCGACAATATTCTCGCCGGCACCGCTTATTTGCGGCTCATGTACGACCGGTTCGGCTATCCCGACCTCTTCGCCGCCTACAATGCCGGTCCTTCCCGCTATGCCGCTTTTCTCGCCGGCGGGCGCAAGCTTCCCCGCGAGACGCGGGTCTATGTCGCCGCTGCCGCGCCCGCGGCCGGCGCAGCTGTGCGGATCGGTGCCATCACCATGGCGTCGACCGGCACGGCCGCTCCTCTCTTCATCAGGCCAGGCGCCGGGCGATTCCGCGCGGGCGATACCGAACACGCGTCCGCCGGCGGGCTCTTCGTCGAGCTCACCGGCGGCGCCGAACCGCGCCGCTGAGGAGAGGCGGCGGAGGGCGCGGCGGATCGGCAGGAGGAGGTGGAGAATGAGGCGCGGTGGCGGACAGCCCAGCCTGGACGAGGAAGGTCGCGCGCTCGTCGGGCGGCTCGGCGGACGCTGGACCGCGAACGGAGGGATGTGCCGCTGCCCGGCGCACGACGACCGCACGCCGTCGCTGAGCCTCGCGCCGGGCGAGAACGGCCGCGTGCTGGTCCATTGCTTCGGCGGCTGTGCGCCGGCCGATGTCAACGAGGCGCTCCGCCGGCGCGGGCTGTGGCCGGCGCGCGAATTGCGCACGCCCCCTGTCCACAGGCCG
>NZ_DASTXI010000048.1:0-9788 GCF_035758555.1 Sphingomonas sp.
TTGGCCGCCTTGCTCGGCCTCGTCTTCTTGCGCTTGGCGGGCGCGAGGTGCGCTTTGCCGACCAGCTCCGCCAGCCGCTCGCGGGCTTCGGCGCGGTTCGCGTCCTGGGTGCGGTGGGCACGGGCCATGACGACGATCTCGCCTTCCTTGGTCCAGCGGCTGCCGGCTAGGCTCTTCAGCCGCGCATAGACGTCCGGATGCAATCGCAGCGCGAATACGTCGAGGCGCAGCTGCACCGCGCTCGCCACCTTGTTGACGTTCTGCCCGCCCGGGCCGGTCGCAGCGAGGAAGCGTTCCTCGAGCGCGTCCTCCGGCAGCGGCGGCCATTCGACCCTAGCCATGCGCGAACGCCCCGAACCGTTCCGGCAGCGGCGCCTCGACGTCGATCGCCGGCTTGTTGTGGCGCGGCACGACGATATGGCTGGCATGGAGCAGCATCGTGGGGCCGCCCCGTCCGTAGGTCGGATCGCCGGTGATCGGCAGGCCGAGCCCACTCGCGGCATGGACGCGAAGCTGGTGCGTCCGCCCGGTCTGCGGCTCGAACCGCACCAGCGCGCGGCCATCCTTCACGTCGAGCAGGGTCCAATGAGTGACGGCGGGCTTGCCCTTTTTCGCCGGGATGATCCGCCAGCCCTGCGCGGCAGTGCTGATCTTGGACAAGGCCAGCTCGATCACGCCTTCTTCCGCTTCGGGCACGCCGTCCAGCACCGCGAGGTAGGTCTTCTTCACCTCCCCGTTCGCAAAGGCGGCGGAAAAGCGCCGGTGCGCGCCGTGGTTGCGGGCGAGCAGCAGGCAGCCGCTGGTGTCGCGATCGAGCCGGTGCACGATGCCGGGCGGCCGCTGAAAGCCGAAGCGCAGATCGTCGACCATGTCGGCAAGCGCCGGCGTGCCGTCCTTCGGCCGGTCGACCGGCAGCCCCGCGGGCTTGTCGATCACCAGCGCCTCGGCATCGATGAAAAGGGTGTTAACCACGGCACAGCGCCTAGCCGCGAATCGGGCCATTGAACATGCACCGCGAACGGAATGGGCCGAGTCGCGGGGGCAAGCCGGAGACGGCCGATGTTCTGGACCGCCGATTATGCGAAGCGCCGCCGCCTGGTCCGCCTGCTGCGGACCAATCCGCCGCTGCTGAGCTGGTGCATCCGCCGCTCCCGCCGCTTCCTGCCGGGGCAGGAGGACGGGAGCGCACGGGCAGCACCGGCCTAACCGAAGAGTTTGCCTGCCGTTTCGGCCACCCTCCGGCCGAGATGGCGGGCGCCGCCCAGATCGGCATCGCTCGGCTGGCGTTCCCCGCGGCCGCCGGCGATGGTGGTCGCGCCGTAGGGGGCTCCGCCGACGACCTCGTCATGGCCCATCTGGGCGGCATAACCATAGTCCAGCCCCACCACCGTCAGGCCGAAGTGCAACAGGTTGGTGATGATCGAGAACAAAGTCGCCTCGTTGCCGCCATGCTGCGTGGCCGACGACGCGAAGGCCGCGCCGACCTTGCCGTTCAGTGCGCCCGACGCCCAGAGGCCGCCGGCCTGATCGAGGAACATCGCCATCGGCCCGCTCATCCGGCCGAAACGCGTGCCGGTGCCGACCACGATCGCGTCATAATCCGCGAGCTCGTCGATCGTCGCGACCGGCGCATCGGGCCGCGCGGCGGGGATGCCGGGCAGATCCGGCACGCGGCGGATATCGACCTGAGCGCCGCCTTCGCGCGCGCCCTCCGCGACCGCATCCGCCATCTGCGCGATATGGCCGTAGGTGGAGTAATAGAGGACAAGGACTTTGGGCATTGTATTCGCTCCAGTTTAGTCCGTTCGTATCGAGCGAAGTCGAGATACGCTTCTCGACTTCGCTCGAAGCGAACGGAGCAGGTTATTCCGAATCCACCATCACCAGCTCCGCGTCCTCGCGGGCCGTGATGCGGATGGTGTCGCCGCCGGTGAGCGCCGCGCCGTCGCGGGCGCCGAGGGCAGTGCCGTCGACCTCGACCGCGCCGGTGGCGGGCACGAGATAGGCGTGGCGGCCCTCGCCGAGCGCATAATCCAGGCTCTCGCCTGCCTTCAGCGTGGCGCCGAGCACCCGCGCGTCCGCGCGGATCGGCAGTGCGCCGGCCTCGATCTCCTCGGCGAAGCCGCTGGCGAGCGTCACGAACCGGCCCGAGCGGTCGCCCTTCGGGAACGGCTTCGCGCCCCAGCTCGGTGCGCCGCCCGGCCGCTTCGGCTCGATCCAGATCTGGAACAGGGTCGTGGTCTCCGGCTCCAGATTATACTCGGCATGGCGCACGCCCGTTCCGGCGCTCATCACCTGCACGTCGCCGGCCGCGGTGCGCCCGGTATTGCCCATCGAGTCCTGGTGGGTGATGGCGCCCTGGCGGACATAGGTGATGATCTCCATGTCGCGGTGCGGGTGCGGCGGAAAGCCGCTGTTCGCGGCGATCTCGTCGTCGTTCCAGACGCGCAGGCTTCCCCAGCCCATCCGGCCCGGGTCGTAATAATTGGCGAAGGAAAAATGGTGCCGGGCGTTCAGCCAACCGTGATCGGCATGGCCCAGGCTTTCGAACGAACGTTTTTCAATCATGGTCAGTCTCCCGACTTGCTTGCGACTGAGATAGCGCGCAGGATCGGATCAGAAAGAGAAACGTCGGAAACTCATCGTTTCGAAATATGCGCCTGCCTGACTTCGAAGCCTGGGCGATCTTCGCCGCCGTGGTCGAGCACCGCTCGTTCAGCGCCGCCGCGCGCGCGCTCGGCCTCAGCAAGGCGACGGTATCGAAGGCGGTCACCCGGCTCGAAGCGCATCTGGGCGCGAGTCTGTTCCACCGGACGTCGCGCACGCTGACCTTGACCGAGACCGGGCGGACGCTTGCACCCCGTGCGCAACGCATCCTGGACGAAGCGGTCTGCGCGGAGGAGGAAGCCAGCGACGCCGCCAGCGCGCCCAAGGGGCTGGTGCGGCTCGCCGCGCCGATGACTTTCGGCCTGCAGCGCGTGGCACCCGCGATCGCCGAATTCCTGAGCGAAAACCCGGGCATCGCCATCGACCTGTGTTTGGACGACCGCAAGATCGATCTGGTCGAACAGGGCATCGACGTCGCACTTCGGATCGCACAGCTGCCCGACAGCTCGCTTCGCGCGCGCCGGCTGATGCCGATCCGCGCCCATGTCGTCGCCAGCTCCGCCTATTTCGCCGCGCATGGCCGCCCCGTCCACCCGGCCGAGCTCGCCGAGCATCGCTGCATCCTCTACGCGAACAGCGAGACCTGGCGCTTCACCGGCCCCGGGGGGGAGCAGGTTTCGGTCCGCCCCGAGGGCCCGCTCCGCTCGAGCAGCGGCGAAGCCATGCTGCCGGCACTTCGCGCCGGGCTCGGCGTCACGGTGCTACCGGACTTCATCGTCGGGCCGGACCTGGCCGAGGGGACGCTGGAAGCGGTGCTGACCCACTGGGCTCCACCGCCGATCGCGCTGCATCTGGTCACGCCGCCCAATCCGCTCCGGCCCGCGCGGGTCGAGGCGCTGATCCGCTTCCTTGTCGGGCATTTCTCCGGCAAGCCCGTCCAATGATCGAAGCGATTCCCGCCGCCACGCTCGTCCTGTTCCGTGATCGCGCCGGTGCCGCGCCCGAGTTGCTGATCACCCAGCGGGCGGCGGGCATGGTGTTTGCCGGCGGTGCACTCGTTTTCCCCGGCGGCCGGATCGACCCGGAAGACCGTGTCCGCGCCGCGCAGCATCCCGGTCTTGCCGAAGACGATGCCGCCGCGCGGATCGCCGCGCTGCGCGAGACTGTCGAGGAAGTGGGCTTCGATTTCGGCCTGGGCATCCACGACCTGACGCCGTTCGCGCGCTGGCTGCCCAAGCACCGACAGGCGCGCAATTTCGACACCCGCTTCTACATCGCGCAGGTGCCCGTCGATGCGCCCGAGCCGCAGGTCGACGGCGGCGAGACAGTGCGCGCCTTCTGGTCAAGCGCCGCCGACGTGCTCGCGATGTGCGACCGCGGCGAGGCGGAGATCATCTTCCCCACCCGCCGCAACCTCGAGCGGCTCGCCCAATTCGACAGCTTCGACGCGGCGGTCGCCCACGCCCTCGCCCATCCCATCGTCCCGATCACGCCGTTCCACGAAGAGCGCGAGGATGGCCCCTGGCTCTGCATCCCCGACGGCCTCGGCTATCCGGTGACGGCGGAGAAATGGACGAGCGTGATGCGGGGCTGAGATGCGCATCGCGCGCCGCCTCGCCCGCGCGCTGGTCGTGGCGCTGATCCTGATCGCGCTGATCTGCTGGTATCTGGTCTGGACCCGCGCGCATCCGGCGGACTCGCCGTTCACCGAGCTCGACCTGACCCAGGAAATCGGGATGTTCACCGGCCGCAAGATCGCGGCGCTCGCCGACGCTACACCTAAATGCGAGACGCTGCTGTTCCGCGCCGGCGTACGCTACCGCATGCTGCCGCCCGGCGGCTCGGGGCAATGCGCCTATGTCGCCGTGCGCCTGCGCGAAGGCGGTGCGCTGCCGGTCGATTTCCGGCCCGAGCGGCTGGACGTCTCCTGTCCGGTGGCGGCTGGACTGGCGGTGTGGGAACGACAGATCGTCCAGCCGGCGGCCGAGCGCATTTTCGGCGGGCGCGTAACGGCGATCGACCATTTCGGCAGTTATTCCTGCCGCCGCCTGTACGGCCGCCCGACCGGCGACTGGAGCGAGCATGCCCGCGCCAACGCCGTCGACATCGCCGGCTTCCGGCTGAGCGACGGGCGGCGGATCACTATCGTCAACGGCTGGAACGGCACGCCCAAGCAGCAAGCCTTCCTGCGCGAAGTGCGGGACGGCGCGTGCAAGGTCTTCGCGACGGTGCTGAGCCCGGACTATAATGCGGCGCACCGCGACCATCTGCACCTCGACCAGGCAGCGCGCGGCGAGATGGGCTGGCGGGCGTGCCGGTAGCCATAGCCCCTCTCCCCTTGCGGGAGAGGGCGACTCGGCGAAGCCGAGCGGGGTGAGGGGTGCAGAGCGAAGCGCAGCGAGCGTGGCCGCTCGCTCCCCCTCACCCTCCCACTCGCCTGCGGCGAGCGGGCCCCTCCCTCTCCCGCAAGGGGAGAGGGGCTAGAACCCGATGTCGTCCAGGCTCAGCAGCGTCGCGTTGCCGCCCGAGCTGGTGGTGTCGGTGCTCGTCACGCGCTCGGCGCAGAAGCGCGGCAGGTAGTGTGGTCCGCCCGCCTTCGGGCCGGTTCCGCTGAAGCCCTCGCCGCCGAACGGCTGACTGCCCACGATCGCGCCGATCATCGAGCGGTTGACGTAGAGGTTGCCGACCCGCGCCAGCGCCTCGACCGTCTCCGCCGAGCGCGCGATGCGGCTGTGCAGCCCCATGGTCAGCCCGAAGCCCTTGGCGTTGATGTGCTCGATCGTCCGCTCCAGCTCGCCCGCCTTCCAGGTCGCGACGTGGAGCAGCGGCCCGAACCATTCGCGGTTCAGGTCGTCCATGCTGCGCAGCCGGATCGCGGTCGGCGGCACGAAATTGCCTTCGGCCGGCACGTCAATCGTCTTGATCCAGCTGTTCCGCATCGCCTCGCGGCGGCCCATCAGATTGTCATAGGCTTGGCGGTCGATGACAGGGCCGACGTCGGTCGCGGGATCGGCCGGGTCGCCGACGATCAGCGTGTCCATCGCGCCCGCCAGCATCTCCAGCGTGGACTCGGCGATCTCCTCCTGAAGCAACAGCAGGCGCAGAGCCGAGCAGCGCTGACCGGCCGAGCGGAAGCTGGACGTCACCACGTCCTGCACAACCTGTTCGGCAAGCGCGGTCGAATCGACTATCATCGCGTTGACGCCGCCGGTCTCGGCGATCAGCGGCACCAGCGGCCGGTCTTCGTTCGCCAGCAGTTCCCGCGCGATCTTGCGCGCAGTCGCGGTCGATCCGGTGAAGGCGACGCCCGCCACGCGCGGATCGGCGACCAATGCCGCGCCGACCTCGGGTCCGCCCGGCGCCAGGATGAGCACGTCCTCCGGAACGCCCGCTTCATGTGCCAGCTCGACCGCGCGTGCGGCGATGCGCGGCGTCTGCGGCGCAGGCTTCGCAACGACGGCATTGCCGGCGACCAGCGCGGCCACGGTCTGGCCGAGGAAGATCGCGAGGGGGAAATTCCAGGGCGCGATAGTCGCCCAGACTCCGCGCCCTTCGTGGCGCAGCACGTTGCGCTCGCCGGTCGGCCCCGGCAGCTCGATCGGCACCAGATAGCCGCGCGCCTGCTCGGCATAGTAACGGCAGAAATCGACCGCCTCGCGGACTTCGGCGAGCGCATCGGGAAGCGTCTTGCGCGCCTCGTGGACGCAGATCGCCATCAGCTCGGTGCGGTGCTGTTCCAGCAGGTCCGCGAGCCGTTCGAGACAGGCCGCGCGTTCGTACACGGGACGCGCGGTCCAGGCGGGGTAGGCTTGCTGCGCCCTCGCAACCATCTCGCTCGTCCCGAGCGAAGTCGAGGGGCGCTTCTCCGAACTGCGGGGCCCGCGCCCCTCGACTTCGCTCGGGACGAGCGGAGGCTTTTCGATGGCTGCAGCGGCCGCAGCAAGCGTGTCCTTGTCCTGCAGGTCCACCCCCTCGCTGTTCCGCCGCTCGGGCGCGAACAGATCGCGCGGCAACGGGATGCTCGGGTGGCGTTCGCCACCGACCCTGGCGATCTTCTCGACCGGATCGGCAAGCAATTCCTCGTCGGTCAGCCGCTCGTCGGCGAGCTGGTGGACGAAGCTGGAATTGGCGCCATTCTCCAGCAGCCGCCGAACCAGATAGGCGAGCAGATCGCGGTGCCCGCCCACCGGCGCGTAGATGCGGCAGTGATAGCCTTCCTCGCGGACCAGCCGCTCGTACAGACCCTCGCCCATGCCGTGCAGCCGCTGGAACTCGAAATCGCGGCTCTTGCCGGCCCATTCGACGATCGTCGCGACGGTCAGCGCATTGTGGCTGGCAAAGGCGGGCGCGATCCCCTTCGCCGCGAGCATGTCCTTTGCGCAGGCAAGGTAGGACACGTCGGTCGCCGCCTTGCGCGTGAACAGCGGATAATCGGAAAGCCCCGCTTCCTGCGTGCGCTTGATCTCGCTGTCCCAATAAGCGCCTTTGACGAGGCGGACGTGCATCCGGCGCTCCGTCTCCTGCCCCAGCGCGTCGGCCCAGCCGATCACGGCGCGGCAGCGCTTGCCATAAGCCTGGACCGCCATGCCATAGCCGTCCCAGCCTTTAAGCGCCGGCAGCCGCCCGACGGTCTCGATGATCTGCAGACTCATTTCGAGCCGCTCCGATTCCTCGGCGTCGACCGTCAGCGCGATGTTCTTCTTCGCCGCCTGGACGCAGAGCGCTTCCAGCATTTCGGTCAGCGCCGGCACGCAGCGGTCCCATTGCGGCACTTCATAGCGCGGGTGCAGCGCCGACAGCTTGACCGAGATCGAGTGGCCCGCGGCCGGATCGGCCCCGACCGCATCGATCGCGTTCGCATAAGCGTCGAAATAGCGCTGGCCGTCGGGGAAGGTACGCGCGGCCTCGCCCAGCATGTCGAAGCTGGCGGTGAAGCCGCGATTTTCGGGCTTCTTCATCCGCCGCATCGCTTCGTCGATGGTGCGGCCCATCACGAAAACCTCGCCCATCATCTTCATTGCCGCGCCGACCGCCTGGCGCACGAACGGCTCGCCCGCGCGGGCGATCAGCCGGCGGAGCACGCCGCCCTGCCCGCTATCGCTGACCAACGCCTTGCCGATCACCAACCCCCAGGTCGCGGTGTTGACCAGCTTGGACGAGCTCTTGCCTTTGTGCGCGCTCCAATCGGCGTCGCCGAATTTGTCGGCGATCAGCTGGTCCGCGGTCTCGGGATCGGGCACGCGCAGGAACGCCTCGGCGAGCGAGAGCAAAGCTACGCCTTCCGACGAATTCAGCCGGTATTGCTGCAGGAACTGGTTGACCCAGCCGCTCGACTGCGCGGCGCGCAGATCGGCGAGCAATCCGAGCGCCACCTGCACCACCCCTTCGCGCTCCGCGGGCGTGAGTCGCGCGTCCGCAAGCAGCGATTTCAGCACCTCAGGTTCGGGTGCGCGATGCAGCCGCTTCAGCTCAGCATGAAAGGATGACGTTGCGGAATCCATGGCTCTCGATGCCGCCCTTGCCGGGCGCTTGATTTCAGGGGATGGAGCGGCGCCTATGCGGCAGAATATCGGGTTAGGGAAGAGCATGGGAAAGACTGTCAGCATCGACGAATATCGAGGGCTGGTCGGGCAGCATTTGGGCACGTCGGAATGGGTCACCATCGACCAGCCGATGATCGACAAATTCGCCGACGCGACCGGCGATCATCAGTTCATTCATGTCGATCAGGAAAAGGCGAAGCTGACGCCGTTCGGCGGCACCATCGCGCACGGTTTCCTGACGCTGTCGCTGCTGCCGCTGCTCAATCAGCTGACGGATATGCCCCGGGTCGGCGGCATCAAGATGGGCGTCAATTACGGCAGCGATCGGCTCCGCTTCCTTGCTCCTGTGCGTGCCGGCAAGCGCGTGCGCGGCCATTTCAAGCTGCTCGCGTTCGACGAGAAGCGCCCCGGCCAATGCCAGCAGACCAGCGAAGTCACCGTCGAAATCGAGGGCGAGGACAAGCCTGCCCTGATCGCCGAATGGATCGGCCAGTTTTTCATCTAACGGAGTAAACCCATGCGCGACGCTGTTATCGTTTCGACCGCCCGCACCCCGATCGGCCGCGCCTATCGCGGGGCGTTCAACAACCTGCCGAGCCAGAGCCTTGCCGCGCATTCTATTCGCGCTGCGGTCGAGCGCGCGAAGATCGATCCGGCCGAGGTGCAGGACGTGGTGTTCGGCGCCGCGCTGCAGCAGGGTCACCAGGCCGGCAACATCGCACGTCAGGCGCTGCTGCGCGCCGGGCTCCCCGTCACCGTTTCCGGCATGTCGGTCGACCGGCAATGCGCGTCCGGCCTGATGGCGATCGCGACCGCGGCGAAGGAAATCATCGTCGACAATATGGACGTGGCGATCGGCGGCGGCGTCGAGAGCATCAGCCTTGTCCAGACGCCGCAGATGCGCGTCGCGCCAGACCCCGAGCTGGTGGCGATGCACAAGGACATTCACATGCCGATGCTGCAGACCGCGGAAGTCGTAGCGAAGCGCTACGGCATCAGCCGCGACGCGCAGGACGAATATGCGCTCCAGTCGCAGCAGCGCACCGCCGCCGCTCAGGCGGCCGGCCGGTTCGACGACGAGATCGTGCCCGTCACTGCCAACATGGCCGTCGTCAACAAGGAGACGAAGGAAGTCTCCTACAAGGAAGTGACGCTCGCGAAGGACGAAGGCAACCGGCCGGAAACCACGCTGGAGGGCCTGAAGGCGCTGCAGCCGGTGCTGGGCCCCGATCTCAACATCACCGCGGGCAACGCGTCGCAGCTGTCGGACGGTTCCTCCGCGTCGGTGCTGATGGAAGCGAAAGTGGCGGAGAAGCGCGGGCTGAACCCGCTCGGCCGCTATGTCGGCATGGCCGTGGCCGGTACCGAGCCTGACGAAATGGGCATCGGCCCGGTCTTCGCGATTCCGAAGCTGCTCGACCGGTTCAATCTGAAGATGGACGATATCGGCCTGTGGGAGCTGAACGAGGCCTTTGCGGTCCAGGTCCTCTATTGCCGCGACAAGCTCGGCATTCCCAACGAGCTGCTGAACGTCGACGGCGGCGCGATCTCGATCGGCCACCCTTATGGCATGTCGGGCGCGCGCATGACCGGCCATGCGCTGATCGAGGGCAAGCGCCGCGGCGCCAAATACGTCAT
>NZ_DASTXI010000232.1:0-7998 GCF_035758555.1 Sphingomonas sp.
ATGGCGCCAGCGTCGGCGAGCGATGTCGGGCAGACGGCGGCGGACGCGGTGTTCATGGGCGACAATCTCGCCCCGATCGCCACCACGATCCTGGTCGCGCGGCGGACGATGCGGATCGTGCGGCAGAATTTCGCGATCGCGATCAGTTACAACATGGTCGCCATACCGCTCGCGCTGCTCGGGCTGGTAACGCCGCTCGTCGCCGCGCTGGCGATGTCGGGGTCGTCGGTCATCGTGGTCGGCAATGCGCTCCGCCTGCGGCGGGTGCCGCGATGAACGGGCTGGCGCTGCTGATCCCGCTCGCGCTGCTGCTCGGCCTGGCGGGCCTGGTCGCCTTCTTCTGGGCGCTCGGCAGCGGCCAGTTCGACGATATGGAAGGCGCGGCGCTCCGCATCCTGGCAGACGAGCCGCCGGCGCCTCCGGAAAACCCCTTAGGGTGATTATCCGAATATCCGGCTGCGGGCGGGAATCATAGAAAAGCTCCAGCAATCAAGGCTTCGGCCGGTCGGGAGCATCACCAATGCAACACGAGAGAATTGTCGATTCCGTGGACGTCGCAGCCGTCTGGCCGATCAGCGCGCAGATCGCGCCCGTTCCGATCCCGGATGCCAAATCCGAGGGAACGCGTCCCGCAGCCGCCCCGGCGCCTGCCACACTGGCCCAAATGCTGATCGTGCCGATCACGCTGGTGACGTTCGGCGTAATCGGGATGGGCATCGCAGCCGCGGTCATCTTTTGACCCGATGACGGTGCACGCGCCGCTGATCCAGGTCGAGCCCACGCCCAATCCGGATGCGCTCAGGCTGCTGCCCGGCGTATCGCTGCTGAGCGGGGCGCCGGTGGAGATCGTCCCCGGCGACGCCGCCGCGAAAGCCCCTCTCGCGGCGGCATTGCTGGCGATCGACGGGGTCGAGCGGATCATGATCGGTCCGGATTTCGTGACAGCGGTGCGCCGTTCCGCAGCGTTCCCGTGGTCCGGGCTCAAGCCGCAATTGCTGGCCGAACTGGCCGATTTCCTGTTCTCGGGTGAGCCCGCGCTTCCCGATGCGCTGCTGCCCGAACCGCCGCCGCCCGCCGAGGGAGGTCTGGTCGCCGAGCAGATCGTCGAGGTGATCGAACGCTATGTCCGGCCGATGCTGGCGCGCGACGGCGGCGAGGCGACGCTGCTGCGCTTCGATGCGGAAAGCGGCGTCGCCCATGTGCGGATGGGCGGCGCTTGCGGCGGCTGCCCTTCGGGCAAGACGACGCTGAAGCAAGGCATCGAGCAGGCGATCAAACGCTATGTGCCCGAAGTGACGCGCGTCGAGGCTGCAATCGAAGAGCCAGAGCCCGGCGCTGATCCCAGGGCGCGCGTCCGCGGCTGGATTGCCGCGCGCTGGCCGCGGTTCAATCCGGCAGCCGGGCGATCGTCACCATCCTGACCAACTCCGACAGGCTGCGGGCGTGCATCTTCGCCATTACGTTCGCGCGATAAACCTCGACGGTCCGCGCACTGATGTCGAGGTCGAAGGCAATCACCTTGTTGGCATGGCCCTCGACCAGCCCGTCGAGCACCTCGCGCTCGCGCGGCGACAGGCTCGCCAGCCGCTCATTGACCAGCGCCCGTTCTTCGTTCGCCTGGGCGCGGTCGCTGTGCCGCGCCAGCGCCGCGCGGATGGCGCCGAGGATCGCATCGTCGCTGAACGGCTTCTCGATGAAGTCGGCGACGCCTTCCTTCATCGCCTGGATCGCCATCGGAACGTCGGCATGGCCGGTGATGACGATGACGGGATCGCGCACCTCCAGTGCCTTCAGCCGGCCGAGCAGCTCCATTCCGGTCATTTCCGGCATCCGCACATCGGTGACGATGCAGCCATGCTCCATGTCTGGTACCGCCTTCAGGAACGCGACCGCCGAGGCGTAGGAACGCACTTTCAGGCCGGCGCAGTCGATCAGGAATTCCAGCGACTGGCGCGCGGAATCATCGTCGTCGATCACATGCACCACCGGCTCATTCGCCATCGTAGAGTTCCTCCTTCCCGACGCTCGGCAGAGTGAAGCGGAACACCGCGCCCCCGCCCTTGTTCGCCTCGACCCAGATGCGGCCGCCATGCGCTTCGATGATCGTGCGCGAAATCGAAAGCCCCACGCCCATGCCGGTCCGCTTCGTCGTCACGAACGGCTGGAACAGCTGATCGGCCACTTTGCCGCTGATTCCGGGTCCGGTATCGGCGACGCTCACCAGCGCCATCTCGTCTTCCGCAGGGGCGATGGTTACAGTCAGGTCGCGGCGCGGGCTGTCGATCATCGCGTCGACCGCGTTGCGCATCAGGTTCAAGGCGACCTGCTGGACCTGAACTTTGTCGGCCAGCACCAGGTCCACATCCGGATGGAAGTCGAAACGTACCCGGATGCCATGTTCCTTGGCACCGACGAGCGCCAGCGCGCTGGCTTCCTCGATCAGCTTCGGCAGACTCTCGATGCTGCGTTCCGTCTCTCCGCGCGCGACGAAATCGCGCAGCCGGCGGATGATCTGACCGGCCCGGAGCGCCTCGTCGGCGGCCTTGCCGACCGCGTCGCTGACGCGCTCGTGCGGGATTTCGCCGCGGTCGAGCAGCATCTTGCTGCCCTTCAGATAATTGGCGATCGCGGACAGCGGCTGGTTCAGCTCATGCGCCAGCGCTGACGCCATCTCGCCCAGCGCGGTCAGGCGGGAGACGTGGACCAGCTCCGTCTGCAGCTCCTGCATCCGCGTCTCGGTCTGCTGCCGTTCGGTCAGGTCGCGCACAAAGCCGGTGAAAAAGCGGCCATCGGCGCCGCGCATTTCGCCGACCGCCAGCTCCATCGGGAAAGTCGACTCATCCTTGCGCTCGCCGACCACGACGCGGCCGATGCCGATAATCCGCCGCTCGCCGGTGCGGTAATAACGCTGCAGATAGCCGTCATGCGCCTCGCGATAGGGCGAGGGCATCAGCATCTTGACGTTTTTGCCCGCCACTTCCGCGGCGGTCCAGCCGAACAGCCGCTCGGCCGCGTGGCTGAAATCGCGGATCAGGCCGGCTTCGTCGATCACCACCATCGCGTCGGGCACGGTCTCCAGGATCGACCGGAGGTGCGCCTCGCGCTGCGCGATGCCGGCATTGACCTCTTCGGTATAGCGGCGCGCCTCGTGATAGCCCTCGCCGCCGACGGTGACGGCGGTTCCGACCAGCAGGAACACGGCGGCGCCGACCCAGTTGCCGGTGGCGATCTGCCCCGACAGCCAATCCGCATACAGGCCGGCCGCTCCGCCGAGCACGGTCGCGAACAGGCCCGGCCAAAGGCCCGACAACGCCGCCGCGATCACGACCGCGGGCACGAAGAAGATGTAGGTCGTGCTCTGGCCGAGCAGCCCCTCGAGACCGAGGCGGGCTCCGAATCCCGCGGCCACGGCGGCCGCAGCGATCGCGCAGCCCAGCCACGGGTCGATCCGGATCAGCAGCTTCGCAAGCAGGTCGCGTCGTACCAGGCGCCAGTCCATGCCGTCTCATAGGCAGGCGCCGCGAAAAGCGCGACCTCCGTCGAACTACTTAGGGTGAAGACCCGAATTTCGGCTTTCGCATCCAGCCCCTAGATGGCGGATCACTGGTTTGAGGAGTTGACGAGATGACTGCACAGCTGATCGACCTTGGCGTCCATTATGCCCCTCGCGGCATGTCGGATCGCGTCGCGTTCGGCTTCACCAAGGCGCTGCGCTGGTGCGCCGACACCTTCTTCGCCAAGCGCTACGGCCACCGCGCCGTCGTGCTGGAGACGGTGGCGGCCGTGCCCGGAATGGTGGGAGCTACGATCAACCACCTGCACAGCCTGCGCCGGATGAAGGACGATCGCGGCTGGATCCGCACGCTGATGGACGAAGCGGAAAACGAGCGGATGCACCTGATGACCTTCATCGAGGTCGCGCAGCCGACCTGGTTCGAGCGCGCCGTGATCATCGGCGTGCAGTGGGTGTTCTATCTGTTCTTCTTCGCCCTTTACCTGATCAGCCCTAAGACCGCGCACCGCGTCGTGGGCTATTTCGAGGAAGAGGCGGTGATCAGCTACACCCACTACCTTGCCGAGATCGACGAGGGCCGTTCCGAGAACGTGGCGGCGCCGGCGATCGCCAAGCGCTACTGGAATCTCCCGGAGGACGCGACGCTGCGCGACGTGGTGCTGGTGGTCCGTGCGGACGAAGCCCACCACCGCGACGTCAACCATGGCTTCGCGAACGAACTGGGCGGGCTGCCGCAAGGCAAGATCGCGCCCTGCCCGCCCCATGCCGAGCTTCAGCCGATGTGGAAAAAGGCGGCCTGATATCGACCGGGACGGCGGGATCATTCCCGCCGTCCCATATTCATGACCGGACGAGCGATGACCAACCCGCAACGAATCCTGCTGGTCGACGACGACCCCGCGGTCAGGTCGTCGCTCGCCTTCGCGCTCGAACTCGAAGACTTTCAGGTCGAGACGTTCGAGACCGGCGAGCTGCTGGCGGAACGAGGTCTGCTGCCGGACGATGCCTGCCTGGTGCTCGACTATAAGCTGCCCGGACTCGACGGCCTTTCGCTGCTCCGCCAGCTGCGCGCGAACGGGGCGCGGCTCCCGGCCGTGCTGATTACCAGTAATCCGCCCGAACGCCTGCGCCGCGCGACCGTCGCCGCCGGTGCCGCCCTTATCGAAAAGCCGTTGCTGTGCGACGCGCTCAGCCGCAGCATCCGGTCCCTGATCGATACGGCCCACGGCTGAGACAAAGCCCCGGAAAACCGCTGTCTTCCGGGGCTTTATGGCGTGGTGGGCGCGGTAGGGATTGAACCTACGACCCCACCCGTGTGAAGGGTGTGCTCTACCACTGAGCTACGCGCCCACGCGACGGAGCGCCGCCCTTAGGCGAGCGGCGTGCGCCTGTCCAGACCTCCCCTAGCGGTTGCAGGCGTCCTTCAGATTCTTGCCCGCCTTGAACTTGGGCTGGACGCTTTCCGGAATCGACATCGGCTCCTTGGTGCGCGGATTGCGGCCGGTCGAGGCCTTGCGGCGGGTGACGGTGAACGTGCCGAAGCCGACCAGGCGCACTTCATCGCCGCGCTTCAGCGCCGACGAAATCGTGTCGAACACGGCCTCCACGGCCTTGCCCGCGTCGCCGCGGCTCAGCCCTGCCGTATCGGCAACCGTGCCGATCAGTTCCTGCTTGTTCATCGGACCCTGTCCCCTCCCTGTTGTTTTGCGCGGATTTCCTTAGGGAATCGGCGCGCTGAGCAAGGGGCCAGTAAGGCGGCTTGCCGCCCCCCCGTCAACCGGGAAGGCGGCAACGCAGTGACCTAATATGGATCAGTGGCGGACGGCGGCCTCACCTTCGCCGAGCACGGGCGGCCGGCCCACGGGGGGTTGCGCCGCCAGTTCATCGGCCTCGGTCCATTCGATCGCGGTCAGCGGCTGGGTCAACGCACCGGCCAGCACTTCGTCGACATGGCGCACCGGCACGATCTCCAGCCCTTCCTTGATGTTGGCCGGAATCTCGACGAGGTCCTTCTCGTTCTCCTGCGGGATATAGACGGTGGTGATGCCGCCGCGCAGCGCCGCCAGCAGCTTTTCCTTCAACCCGCCGATCGGCAACACGCGGCCGCGCAGCGTCACTTCGCCGGTCATCGCCACATCCTTGCGCACCGGCACGCCGGTCAGCGTCGACACGATCGACGTGACCATGCCGATCCCGGCGGATGGCCCGTCCTTCGGCACCGCGCCTTCGGGCAGGTGGATATGGATGTCCTTGCGGCCGAACAGGCTGGGCTTGATGCCATAGCTGGGCGAGCGCGCGCGCACGAAGCTGAAAGCGGCCTGCACCGATTCCTGCATCACTTCGCCGAGCTTGCCGGTGGTCTTCACCTGGCCCTTGCCGGGGACGGTGACGCTCTCGATCGTCAGCAATTCGCCGCCGACTTCGGTCCAGGCGAGGCCGGTTACGGCGCCGATCGTGTGCTCTTCCTCGCCGATGCCGTGGCGGAATTTCCTGACGCCGGCATAGTCTGACAGGTTGTCGGGCGTGATCTCGATCCGCTCGGCCTTGCCCTCGAGGATTCGGCGCAGAACCTTGCGCGCGAGCTTCGCGATCTCGCGCTCCAGCGTGCGGACGCCGGCTTCGCGCGTGTAGTAGCGGATCAGGTCGCGCAGGCCGGCTTCGGTCAGCACGAATTCGTCGGCCTTCAGCCCGTGCGCCTCGATCTGCTTGTCGACCAAATGGCGTTTGGCGATCTCGACCTTCTCGTCTTCCGTGTACCCTTCGAGCCGGATGATCTCCATGCGGTCGAGCAACGGCTGCGGCAGGTTCAGCGAGTTCGCCGTCGTCACGAACATCACGTCCGACAGGTCGACATCGATCTCCAGATAATGGTCCTGGAATTTGTTGTTCTGCTCAGGGTCGAGCACTTCCAGCAGCGCCGATGCCGGATCGCCGCGGAAATCCTGGCCCAGCTTGTCGATCTCGTCGAGCAGGAACAGCGGGTTCGACGTGCCGGCCTTGCGCAGGTTGGTCACGATCTTGCCCGGCAGCGAGCCGATATAGGTGCGGCGGTGGCCGCGAATTTCTGCTTCATCGCGCACACCGCCAAGGGATTGGCGAACGAATTCGCGGCCCGTGGCGCGCGCGATCGACTTGCCGAGCGAGGTCTTGCCGACGCCCGGCGGGCCGACCAGGCACAGGATCGGGCCCTTGAGCTTGTTGGTACGCGCCTGGACCGCGAGATACTCGACGATCCGGTCCTTGACCTTCTCGAGCCCGTAATGGTCCTCGTCGAGCACTCGCTCCGCCTCGGGAATGTCGCGCTTCAGCTTCGACTTCTTGCCCCAGGGCAGGCCCAGCAGCACATCGAGATAATTGCGCACGACGGTCGCTTCGGCCGACATCGGCGCCATCGTCTTCAGCTTCTTCAGCTCCGCGGTCGCCTTGGTACGCGCTTCCTTGCTGAGCTTCAGCTTGGCGATCTTCGCGGTCAGCTCGGCGATCTCGTCGCCGTCCTCCTCCGCCTCGTTGCCCAGCTCGCGCTGGATCGCCTTCAGCTGCTCGTTCAGATAATATTCGCGCTGCGTCTTCTCCATCTGGCGCTTGACGCGGCTGCGGATCTTCTTCTCGACCTGCAGCACGCCGAGCTCGCCCTCCATGAAGGCGAAAACCATCTCCAGCCTGCGCGCCGGATTGAGCTCGCCGAGCAGGGCCTGCTTGTCGGCGACCTTGATCGAGAGGTTCGATGCGACGGCATCGGCGAGCACCGAGGAATCATCGATCTCCGAAAGCTGGATGCCCGTCTCGGGCGGAAGGCGCTTGTTCAGCTTCGCGTAGTTCTCGAACTGGTCGATCACCGAGCGCATCAGCGCCTGCACCTCGGGACCGTCCGCCGGCTCTTCCTCGACCTCCTCGATCTCGGCGGCGACATAGCCGTCGCGCGGCTCAAGATTCACCAGCCGGGCACGCTTGGCGCCCTCGACCAGCACGCGCACCGTACCGTCCGGAAGCTTCAGCAGCTGCATTGCCGTAGCAACGACACCGAGATCGTAGAGGTCGTCGCGGCCTGGATCGTCCTCGCCCGGATCGAGCTGGGCAACCAGGAACAGCTCCTTGTTCGCGGCCATCGCGGCTTCGAGCGCAGCCACGGATTTTTCGCGGCCGACGAAGAGAGGAACAATCCGCTGCGGGAACACAACGATATCGCGGAGCGGGAGAAGCGGAAGGTGACGAGTCATGGGGCCTATATGGGCGGCGCACCCACGCAGCGCAATGAACGGAACCTCGGCCGCATGAAGACGCTGTGGATTAGAGGAGACGAAAGATGGCCGAAGAGCGCGAGAAGATCAGCGAAGGCCAGAACGATCGCCCGCTCGACGAGACGATCGCCGGCACCGGTCCCGGAATCCCGGACGACTGCCTGGCGCCCGGAGAGACAGAGCTTCCGCAACCGCCGACGGACGAAGAGGTCGAAAAAGCTCGGGAAAAGCTCGGCGCGCCGGAGG
>NZ_DASTXI010000019.1:0-10165 GCF_035758555.1 Sphingomonas sp.
CTCCGCCCCCCGCTATGGGCGCACGTCTTGCCTCCGCGGGCCGCTTCGGCTGCCCGGTCCCGGTCGGGGAGTAGCTCAGCCTGGTAGAGCACTGTCTTCGGGAGGCAGGGGCCGGAGGTTCGAATCCTCTCTCCCCGACCATTTCAGTCTCGATTGTCCCTCCGCTTCTGCACGGCCGCGGGCATCCAATCGCGGGGCCGGTCGTTGTCTGCGCGGAACGGCCGTGACAGAAGGCGTGATGGTGCCCCCCGATTTGTCGAGCGTCCCTGAACACCCGCGCACCGTCCTTGCGGCGATCGGGCGGGGCTCGACCTCGCTGACGGTCGTGCGCCGGGCGGCGGACCTGGCGCGGGCGTTCCGCTGCTCGTGGGAAGCGGTGCACATCGTCACTCCCGACGCATTCGACCGCAACAGCGATCTCGACGCGGCCGATGCGCTGACCCAGGCGGCCGAACTCGGCGCAGCGGTCGCCCGCATCCCCGCCGCCTCGGTCGCCGACGGGCTGTGCGCGCATCTTGAGGATTCGAACGTCACCGACGTGGTGCTCGGCACGCACCGGCGGAGCGGTTGGCGTGCGCTGGTGCAGGGGCGGCTGCCGACCGACTTGGTCGATCGCGGCGTCGCCGCCCAGATCCACCTGGTGCCGTCCGCGGCCGGGCCGCTGCCGAAGCGCGGCAAGCGCCAGCTGAAATCCGGCGATCCGGCAAGCCCATATTGGAAGACGGCAGGGCTGACGGTGCTGACCGCGGCGGTCGCCCTCGCGCTGTCGCCCTGGCTTAGCACCGGCGCCTTGAGCCTGTTGTTCCTGTTCCCGGTGATCGGCACGGCCGCGCTGTTCGGCACCCGGCCTGGCTTGCTCAGCGCTGCGCTCGCGGTGCTGCTGACCAATTTCCTGTTCGTGCAGCCGCATTTCGCGTTCAAGCTGACGGCGGTGCAGAGCTGGGTGCTTGCGGTCGTGCTGGGGCTGGCCGGCGCGCACACCGGCTTCGTCACGTCGGAGCTCCGGCGCCGCGTCGGCCTCAGCGACCGCAACGCGCGCGAGAATGCGAGCCTGGCCGGCTTCGCGCTGCATCTGACCCGCGTGTCCGACTGGGCCGGCACTGCGCGGATCGTCTGCTCCGAAGTATCGAGCCTGATGGGCGGGTTGCAGACCGTCGTCGTCCGCGAGATCGCCGGCGAGCTCAAATGCATCGCTTCGTTCCCGGGCGAGGCGATGTTCAGCCCGGTCGATACCACCGCGCTCGAATGGGCGTGGCAGCATGGCGAAGAGGCGGGCAGCGGCACCCGCATCCTTGCCGACGCCAATTGGCAGTTCCAGCCGCTCCGTACCTCGCTCGGCACGCTTGCGGTGCTGGGGCTGGCGAGCGAGGACGGCCGCGATCCGGTCCGTGCCGACCAGAAAGTGCTGCTGTCGACGCTGATCGCCCAGGCCGCGCTTGCCCACGAGCGGCTTCGCCTCGAAGACGATATGCGCGCCGCCGGCACGCCGTCCAAATCCGCTTCCAAGGGCTGAGCGCCACCGCACCCTAGACCCGGCGGCTCCCCTTCTCTAGGCGGGCGCCGACACGAAAGGAGCGAGTGTGGCCAACGTCACGGTGATCGGCGCCCAATGGGGCGACGAGGGCAAGGGCAAGATCGTCGACTGGCTGGCGGAGCGGGCCGATCTGGTCGTCCGTTTTCAGGGCGGCCACAATGCCGGGCACACGCTCGTCATCGGCAACCAGGTCTACAAGCTGTCGCTGCTGCCCTCGGGCATCGTCCGCGGCACGCCATCGGTGATCGGCAACGGCGTGGTGCTCGATCCCTGGGCCTTGAAGGCGGAAGTCGAAAAGCTGCAGGCGCAGGGCGTCAAGGTCACGCCGGACACGCTGTCGATCGCCGACAATTGCGCGCTGATCCTGCCCTTTCACCGCGACCTCGACGCGTTGCGCGAGGATGCGTCGGGCGCCGGCAAGATCGGCACCACGCGGCGCGGCATTGGCCCCGCCTATGAGGACAAGGTCGGCCGGCGCGCGATCCGCGTCTGCGATCTCGCCCATCTGGACGATCTCGGGCCGCAGCTCGACCGTCTGACCGCGCATCACGACGCGCTGCGCGCCGGCTTCGGCGAGCCGCCGATCGACCGCGAGCGCCTGCTGCGTGAGCTTGGCGACGTCGCTGCGTTCGTGCTGCAGTTTGCGAAACCCGTCTGGCTGGACCTGAACGAAGCGCGCGCCGGCGGCCGCCGCATCCTGTTCGAAGGCGCGCAGGGCGTGCTGCTGGATGTCGACCACGGCACCTATCCGTTCGTCACCAGCTCCAACACGATCGCCGGCACCGCGGCGGGCGGTTCGGGGCTCGGGCCCGGCGCGGTCGGCTTCGTGCTCGGCATCGTCAAGGCCTATACCACCCGGGTCGGCTCGGGCCCGTTCCCGACCGAGCTCGACGACGAAATCGGGCAGCGGCTCGGCGAACGGGGCCATGAATTCGGCACCGTCACCGGCCGCCGCCGCCGCTGCGGCTGGTTCGACGCGGTGCTGGTGCGCCAGTCGGTCGCGGTCTCGGGCGTCACCGGCGTCGCGCTGACCAAGCTCGACGTGCTCGACGGGCTGGAGACGATCCGCATCTGCACCGGCTACCGGCTGCACGGCCAGACCCTCGACCATTTCCCCGCCCATGCCGCGGACCAGGCGGCGGTCGAGCCGATCTATGAGGAGATCGAGGGCTGGCAGGAATCGACCGCGGGTGCGCGCAGCTGGGCGCAGCTGCCGGCGCAGGCGATCAAATATATCCGCCGCATCGAGGAGCTGACGCACTGCCCGGTGGCGCTGGTCTCGACCAGCCCCGAGCGCGAGGACACGATCCTGGTCCGGGACCCGTTCGCCGATTGATTCCCTTCTCGCTTGCGGGAGGGACTAGGGGAGGGAACAAGCCCTCGGGCATCCAACGGGGAGGGTGGCGCCCTCCCCCGGCCCCTCCCGCAAGCGGGAGGGGAGACGCTTACTTCTTCTCGACCGCCGGCATGTCGCCCTTCTCAGCCGCCTGCTCCGCGGCGTGCGGATCAACCGATGGCGCGCCGGCCGCCGGCGTGCCCGGCACCGCGCCTGTATCGGCCGCCTTGCCCTCTGGCCCCGCCGCGTCGGCGGGCGCCGCGCCCGCCTTGGGCAGCGGCTTCGGGCTGTCGCTCTGCTGGTTCAGATAGGCGATCACGTCGGCGCGGTCCTGACCCTTGGACAGGCCGGCGAAGGTCATCTTGGTGCCCTCGGCGAATTTGCGCGGGCTGGTCAGCCATTCGTCGAGCTCGACGAAATTCCAGGCACCGCCTTTCGACTTCAGCGCGTCGGAAAAGGGGAAGCCGCCGACGCCCTGGCCGATCGGCTCGCCGACCACGCCCCAGAGGTTAGGTCCGACGCCGTTCGCGCCGCCCTTGGTGACCGTGTGGCAGGCCGCGCACTTCTGGAACACGGTTGCGCCGTGCGCCGGATCGGCCGTCGCGAGCCGCTGCTCGATCGGCACTTCGGCAGGCGCGGCACCTGCGCCGGCCTCGACCACGCCCTCGATCGGATAGCCCATCTTTTCCGGGCGTTCGGCATGGAAATACTCGCTGGACACGATGCCTGCGCCCAGCGCCACGATGCCGGCGCCCAGTACCCAGCCGGCGATCGTGTTATTGCGGTCGTTCATTCCAGATCCTCGAAAAGTCCCGGCCCGACGCCGGGCCTGCCCCTAAAACGCGCGCTTCCTTTAGGAACAGGCTGCGCGTCCCGCAAGTCGCGCGGGTTCCCTTGACGGCCGAAAGACTCTAGGCGCGCCACGGCCATGGAGAATTACCCCGAACCCGCGCGGCGCCTGGTCGCCGAGATGATCGACGCGGCGGCGCGCGAGCCCGCGCGCGCGGTCGCCTTCCAGGGCGCGCCCGGCGCCAACTCGCACCGCGCGGTGATCGAGCAATTCCCCGATGGCCTCCCCTGTCCCTGCTTCAGCTTTGAGGACGCGCTGGACGCAGTGAAGGAAGGGCGGGCCGGCCAGGCGATGATCCCGATCGAGAATTCGCTGCACGGCCGCGTCGCCGACATCCACTTCCTGCTGCCCGAATCGGGCCTTGCCATCGTCGGCGAGCATTTCCTGCCGATCGAGCCGTCGCTGATCGGCAAGGCGGGGCACGCGATCCGCGAAGTGATGAGCCATCCTCAGGCGCTGGGGCAGAGCCGGCACTGGCTGCGCGCGCGCGGGCTGAGGCCTGTCGCCTATGCGGACACCGCCGCCGCCGTCGCCGCCGTCGCCGAGATGCAGGACTGGGGCATCGCCGCTATCGCACCGGCCTTCGCTGCCGAGCTTTACGGCCTCGACCTGCTGGAAGAGGGAATCGCCGACGAAGCGCACAACATGACGCGCTTCATGATTTTGGCGCAGGAGCAGCGCCGGCCCGAATCGGGCGCGCTGATGACCACGATCACGTTCGAGGTGAAAAACATCCCCGCCGCGCTCTACAAGGCGATGGGCGGCTTCGCGACCAACGGCGTCAACATGACCAAGCTGGAAAGCTACCAGCGCGGCGCCAGCTTCGCCGCCACCGAATTCTACGCCGATATCGAAGGCGCGCCGGGCGACCCCGCCGTGGATCGCGCGCTCGACGAGCTGCGGTTTCACAGCAAATGGGTGAATGTGCTGGGGGTCTACGCGCAGGCGCGGAAGCGGGGCTAATCCTGTGCTTCCGGATCACGCCTCCCGATCCAGCCACCACCGGAACAGCGTGTGCGCGATCGCGTAGGGCGGCGGGGGCAGGAACGGCGCGCCGGGCTCGCCCGCCATCGACGCCGCGACGCCGGAGCGGTCGACCCAGATCGCGTCCTCCAGCTCCGTCGTATCGATCGTCAGCGTCGGATCGTCGGCTTGTGCCACGCACGCCATCATCAGCGATGAGGGGAACGGCCAGGGCTGGCTGATGACGTAGCGCACGTCACGCACCTTCAGCCCGGCTTCCTCATACAGCTCGCGCGCGACCGCTTCCTCGACCGATTCGCCTGGCTCGACGAAGCCGGCCAGCGCCGAGTAGCGGCCGGGCGGATAGCGGTATTGGCGGCCGACCAGCACCTTGCCGTCATGCTCCGCCAGCATGATGACGACCGGGTCGACGCGCGGGAAATGCTCGGCGCCGCAGCGGCTGCATTGCCGCCCCCAGCCCGCGCGGTGGATCACCGTGTCGCCATTGCCGCATTTCGCGCAGAAACGGTGGCGCAGATGCCAGTCGATCAGGCTCCGCGCGCCGGCATAGGTCGAGGCCTCTTCGGGCGGCATCATGCCGAGCAGGCCGAAAATCGCCGGCGACCGCGCCGCCCCTTCAGGCATGGCATAGTCGAGCGCAGCGAAATGCGGGCGGCCGTCGATCAGGCCGAGCAGCAGCAGCTCCGCATCCTCGCCCGCCTCGGCAAGGCTCCCCCAGCTCAGCCGCCCGTCGGTGTCCAGCACCGGATCGATGCCGTCGAGCCTGAGCAGCCGGGCGCGCCAGTCGGAACAGGCGGCGGCGAAGGCGTCGGAGTCGTTGCGGAGCGTGTCGGCGCGGTCGAGCGGCGAGCCCGTGAAGCCGGGTCTCAGCATGCGAGGCAAGTCTCGGTCATCCGCTCCCTCAAGGCGAGCCGCGCCGCCTTGTCAAACACGGTCGGCAGTCCGGCTTCGCCCAGCCGCTCGATCGGCCACCATTCGCCGGCTGCGTTGAGGCGAGGCACCCGCGCGCAAGCGACGCTCAGGTCCAGTGAGAAATGGGTGAAGACATGCCGCACCGGCGCGTCCAGAACCCGCCAATCCGCTGCGAACGGCGCCTCGTCGAGGCTCGGTGCGTCATTCCAGCCACCGCTCGGCAAGCCGCGCATGCCGCCGAGCAGCCCCTTGGCCGGGCGGGTCACCAGCAGCACATGCTCTTCGGCCTCCGCCCAGAAGGCATATCCGCGCCGATGCGGCCGCGCAGCCTTGGCCGGCTTGACCGGATACGCCTCCTGCGCGCCCAGTTCGAAAGCGCGGCAGTCGCTGCGGACCGGACAGATGGCGCAGGCCGGTTTCTTCGGCGTGCAGATCGTCGCGCCGAGGTCCATCATCGCCTGGGCATGGTCGCCGGGCCTCTCGGCCGGCGTGAGTTCCGCGGCCTTTACCCGTACCGCGGCCTTCGTATCGAGCGCGAACAGCCGCGCGACCACGCGCTCGACATTGCCGTCCACCACCGCGGCCGGCTCGTCGAACGCGATCGCCGCAATCGCGGCCGCCGTATAGTCGCCGACGCCGGGCAGCGTCTTCAGTTCGGCGGCGCTGCCGGGAAAGCGTCCGCCATGCTCCGTCACGATCGCGCGCGCGCAGGCAAGCAGGTTGCGGGCGCGGCTGTAATATCCAAGCCCCGCCCAGGCGGCCATCAGCTCGGTATCGTCCGCCGCTGCAAGCGCCTCTACTGTCGGCCAGCGCGCCAGGAAGCGCTCGTAATAGGGTTTCACCGCCGCAACCGTCGTCTGCTGCAGCATCACCTCGGACAGCCATATGCGATACGCGTCCGGCGCCGCCACGCCGGGCGGACTGCGCCACGGCAGCACCCGTGCGTGCCGGTCGTACCATCGGAGGAGTTCGGGAGCGATCACGCGCATCCCAATGGACGGTTCATGGGAGCTGTGGCAATGACCCGTGCGATGAGCGGTCGCAAGGCGAAGCAGGACGAAACCCCACGCGGCGGGCGGGCGCGCTCGGTCGCCGAGCTGCTGCCCGATGCCGGCCGCGCATCCTTCCGCAAATTCGGCTTCGTCCAGCACGCGATCGTCAGCCGCTGGGCGGAGATCGTCGGCAGCCGCTACGCCGGCGTGTCCGCGCCCGAATCGATCCGCTTCCCGCAGGGAAAGCGCTCCAACGGCACGCTGACGCTGACCGTCTCCGGTGCGCATGCGCCGATGATGCAGCATGTGCTGCCGGAGATCGTCGAACGGGTGAACCGCTTCTTCGGCTATCCGGCGGTCGCGCGCGTCGCGATCCGCCAGGGCGTCGTGACGAAAGCCGCCGCGAAGCCGGCGCGCCCCGAGCTTCAGCCGGTGCCGGTCGAGCTTGGCGATTCGCTGCGCGCGGTCGGCGATCCGGAGCTGCGCGCGGTGCTCGAATCGCTCGCGCGCGGCATCGCCACCACCGAATCCATCCCCATTGTCGGGAGAGTGAAGGCGTGAATCCGCTGAAAATCGCTGCCGCCGCCCTGGGCGCGCTGGCACTCGTCGCCGCCACGGCCGCAGTCGACTGGACCCACAAGGTGACCCAGACGCCCGCCGGCGCTTTCGTGCTCGGCAATCCCGCCGCGAAGACGCGCCTCGTCGAATATGTGAGCTACACCTGCCCGCATTGCGCGCATTTCACCGACGAAGCGAGCGCACCGCTGCGCAAATATGTGGCGAGCGGCGGCACCGCGGTCGAGATCCGCCACGCGGTGCGCGACGCGGTCGACCTGACCGCGACCCTGCTCGCCCGCTGCACCGGCCCCGCGCACTTCTTCGCCGCGCACGACAAGCTCTTCGCGACGCAGGAGACCTGGTTCGAGGCGGCCGGCCGCTATATCGAGGCGAATCGCGACGCGCTCGAAAAGGCGAAGCAGCCGCAGCAGCTGCAGATGGTCGCCAAGGCGGCCGGGCTGGGCCCGATCGTGGGTCTCACCGACGCGCAGGTGAATGCGTGCCTTGCCAACACCGCCGCCGAAAAGCCGGTGATCGCGATGACCGAGGAAGCCTGGCAAACGCGCAAGATTCCCGGCACGCCCTATTTCATGATCAACGGCACCGGCGTCGATGCCACCACCAGCTGGGCGGCGCTGGAGCCGCACCTCAAACGGAACTGACGGAGACTGGAATGACCAAAGCCCATTTCCTGGCGCTGGGCGCTGCGGCGCTCGCGCTTGCCGGCTGCGACAAGGCCGCGGACAACAGCGCCACTACCGCCAATGCTGCCGGCCCCGCCGCGCCGGTGCCCCCGCCCGCGGGCAAGGACTGGAGTCAGGTCGTCAGCGCCACGCCCGAAGGCGGCTTCCTGATGGGCAATCCCAACGCGCCGGTGAAGCTGGTCGAATATCTCTCGCTGACCTGCCCGCACTGCAAGGAGTTCGAGGAAACCGGCTTCCCGGCCTTGCGCGACCAATATGTGAAGAAAGGCACGGTCAGTCTCGAAGTCCGCAACTATGTGCGCGATTTCGTGGACATGACCGCCACGCTGGTCAGCCGCTGCGGGGGGCCGGACCCGTATTTCCCGATGACGCAGCAGATCATGGAGCAGCAGACCAAGATCTTCGAAAAGCTGGAGGCGGTGCCCCCGGCCGAGCAGCAGCGGCTGCAGGGCCTCACCCCCGCCGAGCAGTTCAAGGCGGTCGCGGCGCTGACCGGCATCGATCAGTTCGCCAAGCAGCGCGGCGTGCCCCAGGCCAAGCTCGACGCCTGCCTCTCCGACAAGGCCGCGGTCGATAAGCTGGTCGACATGCAGCAAAAGGCGAACACGATGCAGATCCCCGGCACGCCCGCCTTCTTCCTGAACGGCGAGCTGCTGCAGAGCGTCGGCACCTGGGAGCAACTGGAACCGAAGCTGAAGGAAGCGGGGGCGTAATCTGACCCTCTCCCGTCGGGAGAGGGTTGAAACACAACCACTGGACTCATTTCCGCACCCGTCCACCTAAATCTTGGGGATAAGGGCTGCCGCGCCTCTTCCCCGCGCGCGCGTGCGCGATAAGCTCGGGGGCTGGAGGAGGCGCCATTTTGCGGTTCAGGCGGCTGAAACTCAGCGGCTTCAAGAGCTTCGTCGATCCGACCGAGCTGCGGATCGAGCCGGGGCTGACCGGCGTCGTCGGCCCGAACGGCTGCGGCAAGTCGAACCTGCTGGAAGCGCTGCGCTGGGTGATGGGCGAGGGCTCTGCCAAGTCCCTGCGCGGCGGCGGCATGGAAGACGTGATCTTCGCCGGCACCGCCCAGCGCCCGGCCCGCGACTTCGCCGAAGTGCAATTGCTCGCCGAAACCGCCGACAATGACGATGGCGAGATCGAGGTCGTCCGCCGGATCGAGCGCGGCGCCGGCTCCGCCTATCGGCTGAACGGCAAGGACGTGCGCGCGAAAGACATCGCGCTCCTCTTCGCCGATGCCGCCACCGGCGCCCATTCGCCGGCTTTGGTCAGCCAGGGCCGGATCAGCGCGGTCATCGCCGCCAGGCCGACAGAGCGCCGCGCGATGCTGGAGGAAGCCGCGGGCATCGCCGGCCTCCACGTCCGCCGCAAGGATGCCGAGCAGAAGCTCCGCGCGACCGAGACGAACCTGACCCGGCTGGGCGAGCTGATCGGCGACATGGAAACGCGCTCCGGCCAGTTGAAGCGTCAGGCGCGCGCGGCGGAACGCTACCGGGCCATCTCTGCCGAGATCAAGGTCGCCGAAGCGCGGCTGATCTTCGCGCGCTGGCGCGAAGCGGCGCAGGCGGCCGAAGCGGCGAAGAAGGAAGCGGGGGCGGCCGACGAACGGGTTCACCAGCTCGCCGAAGCGCAGCGCGCCGCCGCCGCATGGAATGCCGAGGCGACGAAGACGCTCGGCGACGCCCGCGCCGCCGCCCAGGCCGCCCGCGACCGGGCCAACGAGGCGGGACACAAGCTCGCGACCGCACGGGCCGAACTGGCGTCGGCCGAACGGCGGCTGGAGGAGCTTGCCCAGGCGCGCGAGCGGCTCGCGGCCGACCGCGAGCGCGAAGGCGCGCTCGCCAACGATGCCGCCGAGGCGATCGCTCGGCTGACGGCGGAGGCCAGGGCGCTGGAGACGCGGATTGCCACCGCCGAAGCAGGCCGGCCGGCGCTCGCGGCGGAGCTGGCGAGCGCGGAGAGCGTCGCGCGCGATGCCGAGGTTGCGCTGGCGCAGGCGCTGTCGGCGCAGGCGCGCGAGCAGGCGGAAGCGCAGATTGCGCGCTCGGCAGCCGGGGCCGCACAGGCGCGCCTCGCCCGTGCCCAGGCCGATCTGGCGCGCGTCGATGCTGAGATTGCGCAGCTGGGCGCAGGCGGCGATCTGGCCGCTGCCCGCGACGATGCGACCGCGCGCCGCGCCGCGGCCGAACGGGCGAGCGCTGCCGCAGCCGAGCGAATCGAGCGCGCAGAGGCCGAGCGTGCATCGGCCGCCGCCGATCGGGACGGCGCCGAGGCCGGGCTTGCGTCCGCCCG
>NZ_DASTXI010000073.1:0-2721 GCF_035758555.1 Sphingomonas sp.
GATGGTCATAACGGCTGGCGATCGCACTCCGCCTGCCAACAAGGCCGAGAGTGCTGCACGACGGCGAGTTCGCCGCTCTCGTTGAACGACCGGCGGATCGCCTCGGCGGTCTGTTCGTCAACGGCAAACATCAACTGCCCCGGGCACGGCGCTGTCCGGGTCGTGCGGCCGCGCCTGCTGATCGAGCCACCGCTCGACGTCGACCCAAGTGTCGCAGCGTCCTTCGGCGCGGAAGCCGTTCATCTCGTCGCCCAGGCGCACGTAGAAGCCGTCGTCCCAGAACGAGGTGATCCAGACGTTGATCTCGGAATCGTAGAGCTGCTGTAGGATGCTCATGCTCGATGCAGACCCATCGCCGATGGCTCACGACGACCAGAGCTCCACCAAGCCGGCTGGGTCGGCAGGAGTGCGATCCGAACGATACATCCCGGGCGGCAGCGCCGCTCGCATGCGGATTCCGATGATGCCGGACAGCGATTCCGATTGAAGGCGGACGCTGATTCCGATCCAAGGCGGACACTGATTCCGAGCGATCCCGGACAGAGCCGTCGTCGACGTAGCTATGGAGTCAGGCGACCGCTTCGGCGTCAAGCAGCAATGCCTTGGCGGCTCGTTTGCGGAGTGATTCTCCCTTCAGCAGCAGGCGATGGGCGTTGTGGACGAGGCGGTCCAGCACGGCATCGGCGATCGTCGGATCGCCGATCACCTCATGCCAGTGGTCGACCGGCACCTGGCTGGTGACGATGGTCGAGCCGCGTTCATGCCGGTCGTCCATGATCTCCAGCAGGTCGCGCCGCTGCTCGCCGGTGAGCGGCGCCAGGCCCCAGTCGTCCAGGATCAACAGCTGCACCCGTCCGAGCGTCTTCAACAGCCGTCCGTAACGGCCGTCCCCGCGGGCCAAGGTGAGCGCCTCGAGCAGCCGGGGCACCCGGTGATAGGCGACGGAGCGGTTGTCGCGGCACGCCTTGTGGCCGAGCGCGCAGGCGATCCAAGACTTGCCGACGCCGGTCGGGCCGATGACCAGCAGGTTCTGCTTGCGGTCGATCCAATCGCCGACGGCCAGCCTCTGGAACAGCGCCCGATCGAGACCGCGGGGTGCTCGTAGGTCGACGTCCTCCACGACCGCTTCCTGTCGCAAGGCGGCGAACCGCAGACGCGCCACCAGCCGCTTGTTCTCGCGCTCGATGGTCTCGCGATCGAGCAGCAACGCCAGTCGCTCCTCGAAGCTCAGCGCCGCGATGTCGGGCTGTCGTCGCTGGTCGTCGAGCGCCTTCGCCATGCCGGTCAGTCCGAGGGCGAGCAGGCGCTCCTGGGTGGGATGGGGGAGCATCGGATCTTCCTTCTCAGTGGTAATAGCCACGGCCGCGGATGTTGGCGTGCAGCAGGGGAGCCGCGTCCGGCGCCGTCTCGTCGAAGGCCCGGTCGAGACCGGTCTTGAGGATCGAAGCGATCGAGCCGTAGGTCCGCGCGCCGATGGTCAGCCCGCGCTGGCAGGCCGCTTCCAGCCGGATCTCTCCATAGGTCTTGGCCAGCTGCAGGATGCCGAGGCAGGCGCGGAAGCCCTGCTCGGGATGCGGCTTGGTGCGCATGATGGTCTCGACCAGCGCCGCCGTGCCCGGCCCGACCTGCGCCGCAAACGACAGCATCCGCGCCGGTGTCCAGCTGGCGTAGCGCCGATGCGCGCTCGGCATGTGCTCCGGTGTCGTCGTGTGCCGCCGCTTCAACGCCGACCGGGGATGGGCCGCGACGCGCTGGCCGGCATGGAAGACCTCGATCGTCGTGTCGGTGATGCGCGCTTCCACCACTTCGCGGATCAGCCGGGACGGCACGGAGTAGAAGTGGCCATGCACCTCGACGTGGTAGTCGGGGGCGACCCGGCAGCGCCGCCATTCGGCGTAGGCGTAGGGATCGGGCGGCAGCGGCAGTAGCGCCGGCCGGTCGATCGTGTCGAAAAACTCCCGGCGGCTGGCACTGAGCTTGCGCATCAGCCGGGCGTTCAGGTCGCCCAACACCTCGCGGATCGCCTCGTTCAGCTCGCCGAGCGACAGGAAGCGGCGGTTCCGCAGCCGCGCCAGGATGAACCGCTCGACGATCAGCACCGCGACCTCGACCTTCGCCTTGTCACGCGGACGGCGGACCCGGGTCGGCAGCACCGCCGCGCCGTAGTGGGCCGCCATCTCCTGGTAGGTACGATTGATCCCGGGCTCGTAGCGGCAAGCTGTCGTCACGCCGGCGCGCAGGTTGTCGCAGACCAGCAGCTTCGGCGCGCCGCCGAGGAAGGCGAGCGCGTTGACGTGCGCCCCGATCCAGTCCGCCAGCCCCTCGCTCCAGCGGGCCTCGGCGTAGGTGTAGTTCGACGCGCCGAGCACGGCGACGAAGATGTGCGCCGGCCGCTCCTCTCCGGTCGCCCCATCGAACACCGGCACGGTGTCGCCGGCATAGTCCACGAACAGCTTCTCGCCGGCGACGTGGGTCTGGCGCATCGTCGCGCTGACGCCGCGCCGCCAATCGATATAGAGATCGCAGAACCGGCTATAGCCGTAGCCGTCCGGATGCCCGGCTCGGTATTCCTCCCACAGCAGGAGCAGCGTGACGCCGCGGCGCCGCAGCTCGGCGTGGACGTGATTCCAGTCGGGCATCACCCGGGTAGGCGCCTTGTAGAACCCGGCAGGTGTGAACAGCCGTCGCTCCAGCTCGGCGTCGTCAATCTCGGCCGGCACC
>NZ_DASTXI010000085.1:0-2177 GCF_035758555.1 Sphingomonas sp.
CCGTGGGCATCCTGGTCGACGACGCGACGGTTACGATCGAGAACATCAACTGGCACCTCGAACAGGGCAAGGGTGTGATCCAGGCGATCATGGACGGTGCCGCGCAGATCGTGACGCCGGCCTTCGTGTCGCTGCTCTGCATCTGCATCGTGTTCGTGCCGATGTTCTTCCTGCCCGGCGTTGCAGGCTTTTTGTTCGTTCCGATGGCGCTGGCGGTGGTGTTCGCGATGATCGCCTCGTTCGTGCTGTCGCGAACGCTGGTGCCGACGATGGCGATGTACCTGCTGAAGCCGCACACGCCCGGCGAAGACGTGCACGCGGCCGGCTCCCCCGGCTCGCGCAATCCTCTGGTGCGCTTCCAGCGCGGGTTCGAGGCACGGTTCGAGAAGGCGCGGACCTTTTACGGGGCGCTGCTCGGCGAAGCGCTGGCCCGCCGCAGGCCGTTCATGATCGGCTTTCTCGGGATCGTGCTCGCCTCGTTCGTGCTGCTGCCCTTCCTCGGCCGCAATTTCTTCCCGGACGTGGATTCGGGACAGATCATGATTCACGTCCGCGCGCCGGTCGGGTCGCGCGTCGAGGACACGGCGGCGCAGTTCGATCGCATCCAGCGCCGCATCCGCGAGCTGATCCCGCCGGGCGAATTGCTGTCCGCCGCCGACAATATCGGCCTGCCGGTCAGCTCCATCAACACGACCTACAACAACTCCGGCACGATCGGGCCGCAGGACGGCGACATCCTGATCGCGCTCACCGAAGGCCATCGCCCGACCAAGGAGTATGTCGCGATCCTGAGGCGCGAGCTCCCGCGCAGTTTCCCGGGCACGACCTTCTCGTTCCTGCCCGCGGACATCACCAGCCAGATCCTGAACTTCGGCGCGCCCGCCCCGATCGACGTGCAGATCAGCGGGCGGAAGATGGCGGACAATGCCGCCTATGCCGAGAAGCTGCTGCGCCGCATCCGCACCATTCCGGGCCTTGCCGACGCGCGCATCCAGCAACCGTCGCGCGCGCCGCAGCTAAACGTCGATATCGATCGATCGCGGATCAGCCAGTACGGGCTGACGGAGAAGGACGTTACGTCCAGCCTCGCGACGTCGCTGGCAGGCTCCGGCACGACGGAACCGGTCTATTACCTCAATCCGGACAACGGCGTGTCCTACTCCGTGGTGACGCAGGCGCCCGAATATCGCGTCGGATCGATGTCGGCGCTGAAGGGCATCCCCGTTTCGGGCGGCGACGGCAGCGCGATGCAGACGCTGGGGGGCATTGCGAAGGTCAGCCGCAGCAGCACCATGCCCGTCGTCAGCCATTACGACGTGCAGCCCGTCGTCGACGTTTTCGCCGCGCCGGCGGGCCGCGACCTAGGCGCCGTCTCGGCGGACGTGCAGCGCGCGATCGACGCACTGAAAAAGGAGCAGCCGAAGGGCGTCACCGTCACGATGCGCGGCCAGTATCAGACGATGAACGACGCCTTTTCCGGTCTCGCCTTCGGCCTGATCGGGGCGATCGTGCTGATCTATCTGCTGATCGTGGTGAACTTCCAGAGCTGGCTCGATCCGTTCGTGATCATTACCGCGCTGCCCGCCGCGCTCGCCGGCATCGTCTGGACGCTGTTTGCGACCGGCACGACATTGTCGGTGCCGGCGCTGACGGGAGCGATCATGTGCATGGGAGTGGCGACAGCCAACTCGATCCTGGTCGTCAGCTTTGCACGCGAACGGCTGGCCGAGTTGGGCGACGCGAGCAAGGCGGCGCTGGAAGCCGGCATGGTCCGCTTCCGTCCGGTCCTGATGACCGCACTTGCAATGATCATTGGCATGCTGCCGATGGCGCTCAGCCTCGGCGAAGGCAGCGAGCAGAATGCGCCGCTCGGCCGCGCCGTGATCGGCGGGCTGGTCGCTGCGACGATCGCGACGCTGTTTTTCGTTCCTACCGTCTTCAGCCTCGTCCACCGCCGCGGGCGCGTGGCAGGCTCGCCCACGGAGCTTGAACCTCTCCATGCTTGATGAAGTGCAGTCCCGGACTCTGAAGCGCACCGGGCTGATCGCGGTCCTGGCCGCGGCCGGAATCATCGTGGTCGGCGTGTCGACGCGGATCAGCGCCGGCCACGAGCTGGCCGCCGCCGCACGCGACAACGCAGTGCAGGTCGTGACCGTCGTCCAGCCCAAGCGCGGTGC
>NZ_DASTXI010000106.1:0-8036 GCF_035758555.1 Sphingomonas sp.
GGGCGCGCTGATCGCCGGCGCCAAATATCGCGGCGAGTTCGAGGAGCGGCTGAAAGGCGTGCTCGACGAGGTTCGCCAGGCCGAGGGCGACGTGATCCTGTTCATCGACGAGATGCACACGCTGATCGGCGCCGGCAAGGCGGAAGGCGCGATGGACGCGGGCAATTTGCTGAAGCCGGCGCTGGCGCGCGGCGAGCTGCACTGCATCGGCGCGACCACGCTCGACGAGTATCGCAAATATGTCGAGAAGGACGCGGCGCTGCAGCGGCGCTTCCAGCCCGTCTTCGTCGACGAGCCGACGGTCGAGGACACGATCTCGATCCTGCGCGGGCTGAAGGAGAAGTACGAGCTGCACCATGGCGTGCGGATCACCGACGGCGCGATCGTGGCCGCGGCGACGCTTTCCAATCGCTACATCACCGACCGCTTCCTCCCCGACAAGGCGATCGACCTGATGGATGAGGCGGCGAGCCGGCTGCAGATGGAGATCAAGTCCAAGCCGGAGGAGATCGAGAATCTCGACCGGCGCATCATGCAGCTGAAGATCGAGCGCGAGGCGCTGAAGAAGGAGACCGACGCCGCCTCGCAGGACCGGCTGGCGAACCTCGATGCCGAGCTTGCCAACCTGGAGCAGCAATCGGCCGAACTGACCGCGCGCTGGCAGGCGGAGAAGGAGAAGATCGCCGGGGAAGCGAAGGTCAAGGAACAGCTGGACCAGGCGCGGCTGCAGCTGGAGCAGGCGCAGCGGCAGGGCGACCTCGCCAAGGCGGGCGAGCTCAGCTACGGCGTGATCCCCGCGCTCGAGAAGCAGCTGGCCGAGGCGCAGGGCGCTGCCGCCGGCGCGATGCTGCGCGAGGAAGTGACTGCCGACGACATCGCCTCAGTCGTGTCGCGCTGGACCGGCATTCCGGTCGACCGGATGCTGGAAGGCGAGCGCGAAAAGCTGCTGCACATGGAAGACGTGATCGGCACGCGCGTGATCGGCCAGGCCGATGCGGTGCGCGCGGTCTCGACCGCCGTGCGGCGCGCGCGCGCGGGGCTGCAGGACCCGAACCGGCCGCTGGGATCGTTCCTGTTCCTGGGGCCGACCGGCGTCGGCAAGACCGAGCTGACCAAGGCGCTTGCCCAATTCCTGTTCGACGATCCGGCCGCCATGGTGCGGATCGACATGAGCGAGTTCATGGAAAAGCACGCGGTCGCGCGGCTGATCGGCGCGCCGCCGGGCTATGTCGGTTACGAGGAAGGCGGCGTGCTCACCGAATCGGTGCGCCGGCGGCCGTATCAGGTGGTGCTGTTCGACGAGGTCGAGAAAGCGCACAACGACGTGTTCAACGTGCTGCTGCAGGTGCTTGACGACGGGCGGCTGACCGACGGCCAGGGCCGCACGGTCGATTTCTCGAACACGCTGATCATCCTGACATCGAACCTGGGCAGCCAGTTCCTGAGCCAGGTTGCCGACGACGAGGACGTGAAGTCGGTCGAGCCGCAGGTGATGGAGATCGTGCGCGGCCATTTCCGGCCCGAATTCCTGAACCGGCTGGACGAGATCATCCTGTTCCACCGGCTGGGCCAGGAGCATATGGGGCCGATCGTCGACATCCAGGTCGCGCGCGTCCAGAAGCTGCTGGCCGACCGCAAGGTGACGCTGGAACTGACCGACGCCGCGCGGGCATGGCTGGGGCGGGTCGGCTACGATCCCGTCTATGGCGCGCGGCCGCTGAAGCGCGCGGTGCAGAAATATCTGCAGGATCCGCTCGCCGAGATGATCCTGGCGGGCGATATCCGTGACGGCGCGACGGTCGAGGTCGACGAAGGGGATGGGCGGCTGGAGCTGGCGGTCGCGTGATCACATTCGTCATGCCGGGCTTGACCCGGCATCCACCTTGGTTTTCCCACGTGCTGGACAGGAAGGTGGACCCCGGATCCAGTCCGGGGTGACGAAAGGGGTTTCGTGGCAGCCGAGGATATCATCCAAATCCCCCGCGACCCGCTGTGGCTCGCTCACCGCTATGTCGAGAGCCGGGACGCGATCCAGTTCGTGCACCTGACGCGCGACGAGCACCGGGCGGCGACGTTCATTTCGGGCGACCATATGCCGGCCGGCAAGGAGCCGGTGCAGAGCGACCGGCGGCAGGCACTCGCGGCGGCAGCGCCGTCCGCGCCGGTGCACTTCATTTTCCATTCGGCCTTTTGCTGCTCGACGCTGCTCGCCCGCGCGTTCGATCGGGAGGGGCTGGCAATGGGGCTGAAGGAGCCGGCGATCCTGAACGACATCGTCGGCTGGCGCCGGCGCGGCGCACCCGGACGCGACGTGGCGGAGGTAATGGACGGGGCGCTGGCCCTGCTCGCGCGGCCGTTCGCGCCCGGCGAAGCGGTGGTGATCAAGCCATCCAACATCGTGAACGGCCTGATTCCGATGATGATGGCGCTGCGGCCCGACGCGAAGGCGCTGCTGCTGCACGCGCCACTGCCCGTGTTCCTGACCTCAGTCGCGAAAAAGGGTTTGGACGGCCGGCTGTGGGTGCGGGAGCTGTTCATGGGGCTGCGCACCGACGGACTGGTGCAGCGGCTGGGCTTCGACGACGCACAATTCTTCGGCCAGACGGACCTGCAGATCGCGGCCGCCGGGTGGCTCGCCCAGCAGGCGCTGTTCGCGGAGCTGGTGCAGGCACTCGGCGTTCGCGTGCGGACGCTCGACAGCGAGACGCTGCTTGACGCGCCGAAGCCAAGCGTGGCGGCGCTGGCCGGACTCTACGGATTCGACCTCGGCGATGCCGAGGCGGACGAAATCGTCGCGACGAGCTTCGGCCGCAATTCGAAATCGGGCGAGGCCTTTGGCCGCGCCGAGCGCGAAGCCGAATATGCGGGTGCGGCGGCGGTTCATCGCGATGAGCTGGAAAAAGTCACGCGCTGGACGGAAGTGACGGCCGAGCGGGCCGGAATCCCGATGACGCTGCCGGGCGGGTTGCTCGGCTAAACCCTGCCCTTTCAAAGAAGGACATAAAAAAGGGCGGGTCCCGGAGGACCCGCCCTTCTTTGTTCAGGCATCCGCCGAGCGCTTAGAAGCGCATGCGGGCACCGACCTTGAACGTGCGACCCAACGCGTCGTAGGTCGACGGGAAGGTGTTGCCGCTGTTGTAGGACGTGCTGCCGATGTCCTGACCGGTCAGCGGCGGCTTCTTGTCGAACAGGTTGGCCACCGTCAACGTCAGCGTCAGGTTGTCGCCCACGCCGATCCGCGTCGACAGATCGAAGTAATCGAACGACGGGATGAAGCCGGTGTTGACGTTCCCGAAGGCACCCTGCTGCGGCGAACCCGGCAGGTTCGAGTTGTTCGATGGGAACGGACCCGAATAGGCCTGGAAGTTGTTGATCACGTCCAGCGGTTCCTGACGGAACGAGCTGAGGTGACGCCACAACAGCGACACGTCGACATTCTCGAAGCTGAGCGTGGTCCGCTGGGTCCAGCTGAACTCCGGCTGGAGCGAACCGCAGCTGCCGCTGATGAACCCGACGCACTCACGATCGAACGAGATCGGGCTAGTCACGTTCGCGTTGAACGTGTTGCTGTGCGTCCAGTTGCCCGCAAAGTTGAGAGCCAGCTTCGCAAAGCCGAGATCGGCCCGGTAGTTCATCGTCACGTCGATGCCGTCGGTCTTCAGGCGGCCGAGGTTGGACGTGGTGAGGAACAGACCCGGAGTCGTCGTCGGATCCCCGGCGAGCGCACCCGTCAGCGGGTTACGACGGATGATCGTGCAGGCCGCGGTGTTTTCCGCGCCGGCTGCCGGGTTCAGCGGATCGCTGCCGAAGCAGGCGGCAATCGCATCGAGCGGCGTCGGCGAGGTGATCGCGTCGGTGACCTTGATGTGGTAATAGTCAACCGAGGCCGAGAAGCCCGGCAGGAAGTCCGGCTGCAGCACCACACCGAAGGTATAGCTGTTCGACTTCTCCGGCTTCAGGTTCAGGTTGCCACCACCGGTGGCATTGGCCTGACCTGCGGTCGGAACCGGAATGGTGCCGAGCTGACCCACAGTCGCGCCCTGCGCCAGGCAGACCGCGCGCAGCGTGCCGGTCGGCGCCCCGCGGATCACGGCGCCCTTGTCGTTGATCGAGGCGCAGGGATCGTCCGTCAGCGACGTCAGGCCGGTGTTCACCGGGCTGAACAGTTCGCTGATGTTCGGCGCGCGAACGGCGTGGGCATAGTTGCCGCGGAACTTGATCGCGTCAATCGGTTCCCAGCTGCCGCCGGCCTTCCAGGTCGTGGTGTTGAACTTCGGGTTGTTCGGCGCATCGACCGTGTAGTGCGAATAGCGAACGCCAGCTTCGAGCGTCAGGTTGTTGAAGAACGGCCGGTCCTGGACCAGTGGCGCAATCAACTCGCCGAACGCTTCATAGACGTCGAAGCCGCCGTCGATGTTCGGGGCCGCGCCGCCGGCGCCGCCGAGATCACCGCTGGCCGCCAGCACGTCCGACAGCTGCGCTGCGGTATAGCGGCGATATTCGCCACCCACCGCGAAGCTGACCGCGTCGGCCGCCCACGGCAGAACCGTCCCGAAATCGCCCGAGACGGTCGCGCGGGCCTGCGCCAGCGTCGTCTTGGTCGAAACGGTGCTGTTCGCATTCAGGAACGTGACCTGCGCCGGCGTGATCGCGCCTTCGGCGCCGAACGGATTGACGGGCACGCAACCGTTGCTGGGATCCTGACAGACGAAGGCGCCGCTGGCGTCCGTCGTGGTCAGCAAACCTTGGCGGAAGCGCGAGTTCAGCGTGTAGCCCTTGATCGTCTGGAGCTGGTCCGATTCACCATAGGTGCCGAACAGATCCCAGCTGATCGAGTCGGTGATACCGCCACGAAGGCCGAGGCGATAATCGAAGACCTGCGTAACATAGTTGCTGATGCGCGGTCCGACCTCGGTCGCGCGGCGCGAGAGCTGCGTCGTGACTTCGCGATAGTTCGGATCGTTCGGATCAGTTGCCACCGCCGCCGCGTCGCACTGCGCCTGGCTGAACTGCGGAGAATAGGCGGGGATGATCAGATTGGCAGGATCGGCCGCCGTCGCCGGACGCAGCGAGCCGTCCGGATTCCGAAAGGCCGGCACGCCGTATGGGTTCGTGTCGAGCGCACAGAAGCCGTTACGCATCGCAGGCGTCAGGAAAGGATTGCTAAGCGGAACCTGAACCGCAATGCCGAACGCGCCTGATGGCGCGATGATCGTGTCGACCGTGTTCTTCGAGAACAGCGCCCGGGTATAGACTTCGAGACCGTCCGTGACCTCATAGTTCGCCTGGCCGAAGACGTTGAAGCGCTGGAACGGCGTCTGGAAGACGTTGTACGGGTTGAAGTTGAACGGATCGAATGCGCTCGAACCGCGGAAAGCGCTGCCGTCGGCCGTGACCTGACGGGTGCCCTGAACACTGGTATTGCAAGTCGGCCCACCAGGGACGGTCACCGGCTCGCCCGGCGTGTTGCAGCCTGCCGAGATGAAGTCACCGCCGGTGGTGTTGACACCGGTGAAGCGAGACGGAACCGAGGTGCCCGAGCCGGACACGCCACCACCGAATGCGCTGATGTTGAAGCGGCTGAACCCGCGTGCACCCTGATAGACCGGGTCTGCTTCCTGATAGCCGATCGACAGCACCGCGTTGCCGCGGCCATCGTCGAAATTCGCGCCAATCGTGGCGTCGATGCGGAAGACGTTGCCGTCACCCTGCTCGGTGATCTGCTCCGACGCGGCCATTTCGAGGCCCGAGAAATTGCGCTTGGTGATGAAGTTCACCACGCCCGACACCGCGTCCGCGCCGTAGGTGGTCGACGCACCGCCGGTCAGCACCTCGGTGCGCTCGATCAGCGCGAGCGGAACGTTGTTAAGGTCGAAGCGGCCGGCCAGCTCGGCCGGGACCAGGCGGACACCGTCGATCAGGACGATGTTGCGGTTGGAGCCAAGGCCGCGAAGGTTGACGAACGAGTTACCGCCGTTGCCGTTGTTCACCGCCGAACCGATCGACGGGACGACGCCCGGAATCTCGCGCAGCAGCTGCTCGGCGACGTTGGTCTGCCGCAGCTCGACTTCTTCCGAGGTGGTCACATTGACCGGCACGGAACGCTCAAGGTTCGGGTTTGTGATCAGCGACCCGGTGACGACGATGGTCCCCTGCTCGGCGGCAGGCGCCGCCTCGGCGGTCTGATCCTGTGCATAAGCGGCGGTGCCCAGCATCGAAGCGCCCAGCAGGACGGTCGAAGCCAGCAGGTGCCGACGAAGTGCAAGCTGCATAGTCTTTCTTCCCCTTTGTCGTGGCCGGTCGCTGCCGGACGCACGTGGTGGCATAGCTGCAAACGAAGCTATCACGCCGCTACTAGGCGAAATAACGCGTCCAGAACAACGCCTCGCCTCAGGCAAATGAGAGTTTTGCCCCCAAGTGTAGCATTTCAGTCACAGTGTGCGCGCGGCCTTGCCGGGGTGGAGACGGGCCCTTACCCTCTGCGGCGAAACCGAGGGGCCCGGCCGATGATCCGTTCCGCGTTTACCGTATTGACCGCAGCGGCGCTGGCCGCGCCTGCCGTAGCGGCAGACGAACCACCGGCCGCGATCCAGGCGCTCGGCGCCTGCCGCGCGATGACCGACAACGCCCAGCGCCTCGCCTGCTACGACCAGGCCGCAGGCGCGCTGCTGCAATCGGTCGAGAACAAGGAAACGGTCGTCCTCGACAAGCAGGAAGTGCGAAAGACCAAACGCTCGCTGTTCGGCTTTTCGCTGCCCAAGCTGCCGTTCTTCGGCAACGACAAGGACGACAAGGACGAAGAGGAGTTCAGCCAGATCGACGAGCCGATCAAGACGGTGCGCTCGATCGGCTATGGCCGGTTTCGCTTCACGCTGGAGGACGGCGCGACCTGGGAGACGACCGAAGGGATCAACGCCTTCCCGAAGCCGGGCCAGAAGGTGCTGATCAAGAAGGGCCTGATGGGCAGCTATTTCATCCGCTTCGAAGGCAACCGCTCGGTCAAAGGGATGCGGGTGGGCTAGAATGATTTTCGATCCACCGGTTCGCTCGTCCCGAGCGAAGTCGAGGGCCGCTGTTCCGAACCTCGTGCCGGCGCCCCTCGACTGCGCGCTTCGCGCTCCGCTCGGGACGAGCGATGTGGGGTCGATCCGGCCGCAACCGGCCTAATTCTCCACCGCGGCTTTCTTCAGGTCCTGACCGGTCATCGGCCCGGTCAGCGACATCGGGTCGATGCGCGCGCCTTTCCACTTCATCGCCCAGTGAAGGTGCGGGCCGGTGGCACGGCCGGTGCTGCCGATGCGGCCGAGCAATTGCCCCTTCTTCACATGATCGCCTTCCTTCACGACGATCTTCGACAAATGGAGGAAGGCGCTGTTCAGGCCCATGCCGTGGTCGATCATCAGCAGATTGCCTTCGAGCGTGAAGGGCTTGTCTGCGGCCAGCACGACGACGCCGTCGGCAGGCGCCGTGACGGGCGCGCCCGCACCGCCGGCGATGTCGACGCCCGAATGATAGGCGCCAGGCTCGCCGCCGCGATAGATGCGCTGCGAGCCGAACACGCCGCTGATCCGGCCATGCGCGGGCCAGGCGAAATGCTGCTTCCAGCCGTCGCTGTCGGACATCTCCGCGCGGGCGGCGACGATCTGCCTGATCTCGGGCGCGCGCAGGCGCGCGAATTCCTTGTTGCTGACCGGCGGCCGCTTCGCGACGTCGACATGCTGCAGCGCCCAGGCGTGCGGCCCGATCTCGAGCGTGCGGGTGAGGACGTCGCCGGAAGCCGTCTTCGCGGTCAGCGTCAGCGATTCGGGCGCGTTGCGGTCGAAGCCGAGCATGAAGCGGCCGTCGGGCGCGACCGGCACCGTCTCGTCGCCGAGCGTCAGGCTGACGGTCCCCTGCGGCGCGGTGCCGTAGGCGACGCCGCCCTGCTCGATCTTTCCGCGGAGGCTGAAATCCGGAGAAGGAGCGGCCGCGATCAGCGCGACCGCCGCGAACGCGATCAGTCCCCTCACCTGGCGGTCATGGCCCGGGTTGCGATC
>NZ_DASTXI010000209.1:0-13974 GCF_035758555.1 Sphingomonas sp.
CATCGAGGGTCCTTAAAAACTGTCCGGTTAAAACGAAAAGGGCGCGGCGAAGCCGCCGCGTCCTGCGTCGGGCGCACATAGCGATGTGGGGGGATGGGGTCAACCGGCCTTCGCTCCTCCCCTCCCCTCCCCTCCCTGCAGGGAGGGTTGGGAATGGGTGTTGCGCTCGGCCTTGCGGCCGATACCCACCCCTGACCCCTCCCTTGCAGGGAGGGGAATCGCATCAGTCCGGCATGCTCAACCGCTCGAACCGTCCCAGATGATGATCGACGGACCCAAACTGCCCCTCGATCATCGTCGCGCGTTTGAAATAGTGGCCGATCGCGAGCTCGTCGGTGATGCCGATGCCGCCATGGGTCTGGATCGCGTTCTGGCCCACGAATTTCAGGCCCTTGCCGATTTTTGCCTTGGCCTGACTGACCGCGGCCATGCGCTCGGGCGCAGGGAGGTCGAGCTTCAGCGTTGCCATCAGCGTCATCGACGCGGCCTGCTCGACCTCCATGAACATGTCGACCATCCGGTGCTGGAGCACCTGAAATTCCGAGATGGGCCGTCCGAATTGCTTGCGCTGCCGGGCATAGTCCATCGTGCCGGCGTGCAGGCGCCGCATGACGCCGGTGGCTTCGGCGCAGATGGCGGCCGTCGCTTCGTCGACAACCTGCTCGACCAGCGGCAAGGCACCGCCTTCGCTGCCCACAAGCGCGTCGCCGGGCAGGCTGCAATTCTCGAAATAGATTTCGGAGGCGCGGAAGCCATCGACGGTCGGATAATCGCGGCGGACGATGCCGGGCCGGTTCGCCTCGATCAGGAACAGCGAGACGCCATCCGGATCGCGCTGGCTGCCGCCGGTGCGGGCAGTGACGAGCAGGTGCGTTGCCCAGGGGGCGGCATAGACGACTGCCTTGTGGCCGTTCAGCACCCAGCCGGCGCCATCCTTCTTTGCCGCGGTGCGCAGGTTGTGGAGCTCGTAGCGGCTCTGCGGCTCGGCATAAGCGAAAGCGATAATCGCGTCGCCGCCGATGATTTGTGTGATCAGCGCCTCGGCCTGAGCGCCGCCTGTTGCCTTCAGCGCGCCGCCGCCGATCACGACCGTCTGCAGATAGGGCTCGATCGCGATCGCCTCGCCCAGCTGCTCCATCACGATCATGTTCTCGACCGCGCCGCCGCCGAGGCCGCCCTGATCTTCCGCGAAGGGCGCGCCGAGAATGCCGAGCTCGGTCGCGAGCGCCCGCCAGATGCCGGGGTCGCGCCCGGCATCGGACGCGACCATCTTGCGGCGGGTTTCGAAGTCATAGGTGTCGGCCAGGAAGCGCGCGAGTGTGTCGCGCAGCATTTCCTGGGTTTCGTTGTAGGTGAAGTTCATTGTTCGTACCCCTCCGCCGTCATTCCGGCGAAGGCCGGAATCCAGCTTTTCTTCCCCGCTGCTTCAAAGGCAGCTGGACCCCGGCTTTCGCCGGGGTGACGAAAAAGATTAAAGTCCCAGCACCATCTTCGCGATGATGTTGCGCTGAATCTCGTTGGAGCCGCCATAGATGCTGGTCTTGCGGCCGTTGAAATAGGTCGGCGCGGCGCGGTGGGCATAGTCCGGACCGATCGGGTGCTCGTTGTCCCCTTCTCCGAAGCCGCGGAAATAGGGGGCGCCGTAATGGCCGACCGCCTCCAGCGCGAGCTCGGTGATGCGCTGCTGGATCTCAGTGCCCTTGATCTTCAACAGCGACGATTCCGGGCCCGGGCCGCGGCCCGACGCTTCGGAGGCGAGCGTGCGCAGCTCGGTATATTCGAGTGCGGTCAGGTCGATCTCCAGCTCGGCGATCTTGCGCTTGAAGAAGGGGTTGGCGATCAGCGGCCTGTCGCCGTCCACCTCGCTGCGGGCGATCGTCTTGATCCGCTCGACGCCGCGCTTCGACCGCGCCACGCCGGCAATGCCGGTGCGCTCGTGCGCGAGCAGGAATTTGGCGCAGGTCCAGCCCTTGTTCTCTTCATAGATGCGCTGGTCGACGGGGACGCGGACGTCCTCCAGCCAGACCTCGTTCACCTCATGCTCGCCGCCCAAGGTGATGATCGGGCGGACGGTCACGCCGGGCGACTTCATGTCCAGCAGCAGGAAGCTGATCCCTTCCTGCGGCTTCGAATCCGGATCGGTGCGGACGAGGAAGAAGCCCCAGTCGGCATGCTGGGCCAGGGTCGTCCAGGTCTTCTGGCCGTTGACGATGTAATGGTCTCCATCGCGCACAGCCTTCGTTCGCAAACTTGCGAGATCGGAGCCGGCGCCGGGTTCCGAATAGCCCTGGCACCACCAGTCCTCGCCCGACAGGATGCGCGGCAAAAAGCGCGCTTTCTGCTCCGGCGTGCCGAAGGTGTAGATGACGGGTCCGACCATGTTGATGCCGAACGGCACGATCGGCAGCGTGTCGGCGCGGGCAAGCTCTTCGGACCAGATGAAGCGCTGCGTCGTCGTCCAGCCGGGGCCGCCATATTCCTTCGGCCAGGCCGGCGCGACCCAGCCCTTCTTCGCGAGCACGCGGTGCCAGCTGAGGAAATCCTCCTTGCCGAGCTCTTCGCCTTCGTCCTGCTTGCCGCGCAGCGCCGCGGGATAATTCTCGGCGATGAAGGCGCGCGCTTCCTCGCGGAACGCCAGATCCTCGGGGCTGAATTCCAGGTCCATCGACACCTCTCCTTTGGGCGAAGGTTAGGCGCGGTTTACGTTAACGGCAAGCGGGCCGCAGCTGCCGCTACGGCATTCTAGAAGCGCGGCGGCTCGGCGTCGGGATCAGGTTCTTCCGGCGGCAATCGGCGCGATTCGGACGGGGGCGACGGCATGTCGCTCGGCTCAGCGGAAAGGGTGATCCCCTCCCCGTCCGCGGACACGCCGAACTCGACCGGGCCGACATCGATGCTGCCGTTGAGGCCGTTCTCGTCGAGCTGGATCACCGGCTCCGGATCTTCCTCCACCGGTTCGGGCGCGCGGATCGCGGCGCCGGGGATCGCGTGGCTCATGAAGTCGCGCCAGACGCGCGCAGGGACGCCGCCGCCGGCAAGGCCGGGGATCGGCGCATTGTCGTCCCGGCCGACCCAGACGCCGACGACCAGGTCGCCGGCAAAGCCGACGAAGATCGCGTCGCGCGCATCCTGCGTGGTGCCGGTCTTGCCATAGGCGTCGACCGCAAGCTGCGCATTGCGGCCGGTGCCGCGCTCTACGGTGGCCGAGAGCAGGTCGAGCAGCATCGCACGCTCGCGCGAGCCGAGGCGTTTCGGGCGATTCCACAGCGTCGCGATCCAGCCCTGCTGTTCCCTGGGCAGGCCATAGGCGCGCACAGGCAGGTTGTTGCCGGCGACAGCGGCATAGGCGGAGGTCAGCTCAAGCAAGGTCACGCCGGACGTGCCGAGCGCGATGCTGGGGGTGTCGGCAAGCGGGCTGGTGATGCCGAGGTCGTGCGCCGCCTGGATCACCGCCTTGCGCCCGACCTGGTCGGTCAGCCGCACCGCCGCGACGTTGCTTGACCGGGCGAAGGCGCGGCGCAGCGGAATCTCGCCGAGATAGCGGCCGTCGCTGTTGGTCGGCGACCAGCCGTCGATCGTGACCGGCTTGTCGAGCACCAGCGAATCGGGGGTCATGCCGGCCCGGATCGCGGCCAGATAGACGAACAGCTTGAAGGTCGAGCCGGGCTGGCGCTCTGCCTGGGTGACCCGGTTGAACGCGCTGTCCTTGTAGCTGCGGCCGCCGACCATTGCGACCACGCGCCCATCCGGCCGCATCGCGACCAGCGCCATCTGCGCGCCGCGGATCGCGCCCCGTCGCACCGCGGCCTCGGCAAGCTTCTGCAGCCGCATGTCGAGCGTGGTCCGGATTTCCTGCCGCTCATAGACCGCGCCCGCCTGGTCCCGCGCGGCGGGCATCACCCAATCGGCGAAATAGGTGCCGGTCGGCATGTCCGGCTCGTCACGTACCTTGAGGCGGACTCGCGGCTGGCTGCGCGCCTGTTTCTGCGTGATGAAACCGGCGTCCGCCATCGCCTGCAACACAACCCTGCCCCGCGCCCGCGCGCCGGAGAGGTTGTGGGTGGGCGCGAGCCGCGACGGCGCCTTGACCAGCCCGGCCAGCATCGCTGCCTGGCCGATCGTCAGATCCTCCGGCTCGCGGCTGAAATAATGGCGGGCGGCGGCGCGGATGCCGTAGACATTGTCGCCGAAATAGACGGCCGAGAGGTAGCGTTCGAGGATCTCCTGCTTGGTCAGCCAGGCCTCGAGCCAGAAGGCGATCAGCGCTTCGCGCCCCTTGCGGCCGAAGCTGCGGTCGTTCGACAGGAACACGCCCTTGGCGAGCTGCTGCGTGATCGTGCTGCCGCCCTCGCGCACGCCGCCCGCGAGCAGATTGTGCCAGGCGGCGCGGGCGATGCCGATCGGGTCGATGCCCCAATGGCGGTAATAGCGCCGGTCCTCGATCGCGATGAACGCCTGCGGGACATGGGCCGGCAGCTCCGACAGGTGCACGGGAGGCGCCACAAGCGCGCCGCGGCGGGCGATCGGCGTGCCGTCGTCGGAAACCAGGGTGATGCTGGGCGGCGCGATCGGCTGGAGCGAGCGCGACAGGGGCGCGGTGATCGCCAGCCAGCCGACCAGCAGCATGAACAGCGCGACGATCCCGGCGGCGACGTAGCGCTTCCTGATCCAGCGCCGGCGCTTCGGCGGCGCTTCGGCTTCGGGCGGCAGCGGCCCGAGCTCGGGCAGAGGCTCGAGCGTTTCCAGCCGGTCGTCCCAATCGTCGTCGTACCGCATGCGCCCGTCAGTCACAGGAGAATCCTGTCGTGTCTTATGGCGCTACTACAGTGAATGGCGGCTGACGGGAAGCTTCTTATCCCCTCCTTCCCAGGAAGGGGGAAGGTCAGCCGACGATTTCTTCCGGCTTGAAGAAATAGGCGATCTCGATCGCGGCGTTCTCGTCCGAGTCCGAGCCGTGCACCGAGTTGGCCTCGATCGATTCGGCGAGTTCCTTGCGGATCGTGCCGGGCCCGGCATTGGCGGGGTTGGTCGCGCCCATGATGTCGCGGTTGCGCTGCACGGCGTTCTCGCCTTCCAGCACCTGCACGACAACCGGGCCGGAGATCATGAACGAGACCAGGTCGTTGAAGAAGGGCCGCTCCTTGTGGACGGCGTAAAAGCCTTCGGCCTGCTCCTTCGACATGCGGATGCGCTTGGACGCGACGACGCGGAGGCCCGCATCCTCCAGCATCTTGGTGACCGCGCCGGTCAGGTTGCGGCGGGTGGCATCGGGCTTGATGATCGAAAAGGTGCGGTTCGCGGCCATCGCCGTGGGCTCCGTATCTTTGGCTGTGGGAAAGTGCGCGCTCCCCTAGAGATCGCGGCCCGCAAACTCAAGCCGTTCGTATCGAGCGAAGTCGAGATACGCTTCTCGACTTCGCTCGAAGCGAACGGAGATCAGGATCAGCCCTCGTAATTGTCCGCGATGAAGCGGTCGAGGAGGCGGACGCCGTAGCCGGTGGCGCCTTTTTCCCAGGTGGTGCCGGGCTTGGCCGCCCAGACCATGCCGGCGATGTCGAGGTGTGCCCAGCGCACGCCGTCCTCGACGAAACGCTGCAGGAATTGCGCGGCGGTGATCGAGCCGGCCTCGCGCGGGCCGATATTCTTCATGTCGGCGATCTGGCTTTCGAGCAGCTTGTTGTAGGCGTCGCCCAACGGCATCCGCCAGAGCTTGTCGCCCGTTTCGCGGCCCGCGGCGAGCAGCTGATCGGCAAGAGCGTCGTCATTCGCGAACATGCCGCCATGTTCGTGGCCCAGGCTGATCACCATCGCGCCGGTCAGCGTGGCGAGATCGACGATCGTCTTCGGCCGATGGTTGCGCTGCACCCAGGTGAGCGCGTCGGACAGGACCAGCCGGCCTTCGGCATCGGTGTTCAGCACCTCGACCGTCTGGCCCGACATGGTGGTGACGATGTCGCCGGGGCGCTGGGCATTGCCGTCGGGCATGTTCTCGACGAGCCCGCAGACGCCGACCACGTGCGCCTTCGCCTTGCGCCCGGCAAGCGCCTTCATCGCGCCCGCGACGGCGCCGGCGCCGCCCATATCCCACTTCATGTCTTCCATGCCGGGCGGCGGCTTCAGCGAGATGCCGCCGGTATCGAAGGTGACGCCCTTGCCGACGAAAGCGACCGGCTCCTTCTGTGCGCCGCCGGTGCCGTCCCAGCGCATGACGAGCAGCTGGCCCTCGCGCGTCGAGCCCTGGCTGACGCCCAGCAGCGCGCCCATGCCGAGGTTGCGCATCTGCTCTTCGCCCAGCACCGTGATCTCGACGCCCAGATCGGCGAGGTGGCGGCAGCGTTCGACGAAGCTTTCGGGATAGAGGATGTTCGGCGGCAGCGAGACGAGCTCGCGGGTCAGCGCGACGCCGTCGACGACGGCGCGCTCCCGCTCCCAGCTGCTACCGTTGACGCCGACGATCACGAACTCCTTCAGCGTCGGCTGCTGCTTGGGCGGCAGCTTGGTGCGGTAGGTGTCGATCCGCCAGGCGCGCAGCGCCGCGGCGGTGGCGAGCCGCGTCGCCGCCTCGGGCGAGGCATTGGCGCCGCTCAGGTCGACGACAAGCGTCTCGGTACCGGAGGTGAGCAGCCGGGCGACGAGGGCGCCCCCGGCCTTTTCATAATCGGCAGGCTCGCCCTTGCCGGTGCCGACGATCAGCAGGCGGCGGGTGGCGCCGCCGTCCTGCACGAACAGCTCCACCAGCGATCCGGCCTCGCCGTCGAACCGCGCCGCCCGCATCGCGTCGCGCGCCAGGCCGGCCTGATCGCCGGGCAGCCCCGCGACCTCGCCATTCTGGGGGGCGACCAGCGCCAGGTCATAGGAGCCCTGGGGGCGAGCGTCGGCGAAACGAACCTGCATCGAGACTTCCTGTCTGTGAACGCGTGTGCCTCGCCTCTAAGCTTCCGGGCGCGGCCTGCAACCCCCGGAACGATTTGCAGCCGGCGGGCTTGAGTGCGATAGGCGCCGCACAATCAGGCCAGACGGCGCGACATTTCAGGGTGGTTCGGGGTAGGCGTGGACGCGAAGCGGTTGATCTGGCTGGCAAGTGCGGCCTGGTGCTGGTCCGCCGGCGCGCAGGCGCAGGATCTGCAGAACCGTCCTGTCGCCCCGCCGCCGCCCCAGGCGAACCCCTCCCCTGCCCCCGCCGATGAACAGGTCGTCGATTTTTCGGCCGACTCGCTCGAATATCTGAACGAGACGGACACCGTGGTCGCCACCGGCGACGTGCGTATGTTCCGCGAAGGCAACCGGCTGCGCGCCGACAAGGTGACCTGGAACCGCCGGACCGGCGAAGTGCGCGCGGAAGGCGATGTCGCGGTGACGAACCCCGGCGGCGATGTCGCCTATGGCGACTCGGTGCAGCTGACCGACACGCTGCGCGACGGCGTCGTCGACAACCTGCTGGTGGTGCTGCAGAGCGGCGGCCGGCTGGCGGCATCCCGAGGCACCCGTCAAGGCAGTGTCTACACGCTGGAGGACGCGGCCTACACCGCCTGCTCGGTCGTGGATTCGGACGGCTGCCCGAAGCAGCCGAGCTGGAAGATCACCGCCGTCCGCGTGATCTACGATACGCAAAAGCAGCGCGTCTTCTACAAGGGTGCGCGGCTGCATCTGTTCGGGCTGTCGCTGCTGCCGCTGCCGCTGCTGTCCAACCCGACCGGGAACCAGGGCGGGACCGGCATACTGGTGCCGGACGTGCAGTTCAGCCGCGTCAACGGGCTCGAGCTCAGCGTCCCCTATTACGTCAAGATCGCGCCCAATCGCGACCTGACGATCACGCCGCACATCTACAGCGACGTGCTGCCGGCAATCGAGGCGCAATACCGCGCGCTGACCGGCAATGGCGCCTATCAGGTCCGCGGTATCGTCACCGAAAGCCGCAAGCTGCCGGCTGAGCTCAATCCGGGCGCGGATGCGTCCGACCGCGATATCCGCGGCTATCTGGACGCGAGCGGCCGGTTCCAGCTCGATCCCAAATGGAACATCAGCGGATCGCTGCGGGTCACCACCGACCGCACCTTCCTGCGCCGCTACGACATCTCGCGCGACGACCGGCTGCGCTCGACCGTCCGGGCGGAACGGATCGATACAGACAGCTATTTCTCGCTGACCGGCTGGGCGACGCAGACGCTGCGCATCAACGATCCGCAGGGCCAGCAGCCGATCGCACTGCCGGAACTCGATTATCGCCGCCGGTTCGACGATCCGCTGCTCGGCGGTCGAGTCGAGCTGCAGCTGAACACGCTGGCGATCGGCCGCACCGACGGGCAGGACACGCAGCGCGCCTTCGCCAGCTTCAAATGGGATCTGCGCCGGCTGACGCCGTGGGGCCAGGAAGTGACCTTCACAGCCTTCGGGCGCGGCGACGTCTACCACAGCGACGAGAATCTGCTGTCGCCGACGCTGATCTATCGCGGCAATCCGGGCTGGGAGAGCCGGGCGATCGGTGCGCTGGCGGTCGATGTGCGCTGGCCGCTGATCGGCCAGGTCGGCAAGAGCGGCATCCAGCGGATCACGCCGCGCGTGCAGCTGGTCGCGACGCCGCCGATCCGCAATCTCGACATTCCCAACGAGGATGCCCGCGCGATCGAGCTGGAGGACAGCAACCTGTTCGCGCTGAACCGCTTCCCCGGCTACGACCGGTTCGAGGACGGGGCGCGCATCACTTATGGCGTCGATTATGCGCTGACGCTGCCGGGCATCAGCGTCGACGCGAATATCGGCCAGAGCTATCGCCTGTCCGACCGCCCTGCCCTGTTCCCCGACGGCGTCGGGCTGACCGACAAATTGTCCGACATCGTCGGCCGCACGACGGTGCGCTTCCGCGACTTCGTATCGCTGACCCATCGCTACCGGCTCGACAAGGACAACCTCGCCGTCCGCCGGAACGAGATCGACGCGACGATCGGATCGCGGCAGACCTATGTGCTGCTCGGCTACCTGCGGTTGAATCGCGACATCGACACCTCGATCGAAGACCTGCGCGACCGCGAGGAAATCCGCCTTGGCGGGCGCGTGCAGATCGGGCGCTTCTGGTCCGCGTTCGGGTCCGCGATCGTCGACCTGACCGACCGGCAGGAAGATCCGTTCTCGACCGCGGACGGATACCAGCCGATCCGGCACCGGCTCGGCATCGCCTATGAGGACGATTGCCTGGAACTGGGCGTCACCTGGCGTCGCGATTATCAGGACACCGGCGATGCGCGACGCGGCAATACTTTCCTGCTGAGGCTTTCATTCAAGAACCTGGGCCGCTAAGCCCCCGTTCAGCCGCTCTAGCAGAGAATGCAGCTTATCCCTTTCAGATGATCGGAATGGTCTCGAACGTGACGATTTCCAAGCTACGCCCGACCAAATGGGCGCTGTTGCCGCTGGCGGCGATCGCCTGCGCCGCGATTGCGCAGACGGATCAGGACGAAACCCAGGCGCCATCGAACGGCCTCAACATCCCCGCCGACGTGGTCGTGTTCGGCAAGAACGATCCGTCGATCCGCAAGCCGACCGCGATCGTGAACGGCGACATCATCACCCGCACCGACGTCGAGCAGCGCCTCGCGCTGATCGTACAGGCGAGCGGCGGCAACATTCCGGCGGAAGAAATGGAGCGGCTGCGCAGGCAGGTGCTGCGCAACCTGATCGACGAAGCGCTGGAGATCCAGGAAGCCGAAGGCAACAAGATCGAGATCACGCAGCAGCAGATCGACGAGAGCTTCGCCCGCGTGGCGCGCAACTTCAAGCGCTCACCCGAGGAAATGGCGGCCTATCTGGACAAGATCGGATCGTCGGCCGCTTCGCTGAAGCGCCAAATCCACGGCGAGCTTGCCTGGAACCGTCTGTTGCAGCGGCGCATCCAACCGTTCGTCAACGTGTCGCAGGAAGAAGTGCAGGGCATCGTCGACCGGCTGGAAGCGTCGAAAGGCGCGAACGAGGCGAGAGTCGGCGAGATCTTCCTGGCATCGACGCCCGAGACGGCCGAAGCGACAATCGAGAATGCCCGTAAGATCATGGACGCGATCAAGCAGGGCGCATCGTTCGTCGCCTATGCCCGGCAATATTCGCAGGCATCGACCGCGGCGGTCGGCGGCGACCTGGGCTGGGTGAGGCCGGAGCAGTTGCCCGATGCACTTGCCAACGAAGTTCGGACCATGTCGGTCGGGCAGATGGCCGGCCCGATTCCGGTGCCTGGCGGCGTTTCGATCCTGTACATGATCGACAAGCGCCAGATCCTGACCGCCGATCCGCGCGACGCCGTACTGGCGCTCCGGCAGCTCTCGATCACCTTTCCGCCAGGCACCACGCAGGAACAGGCGACCGAGAAGGCTACGCAATTCGCTGCCGCCACGCGGACCATCGCCGGCTGCGGGTCGGCGCAGAAGGTCGCCGATCAGGTCGGCGCGGAGATGGTCGACAACGACCAGATCAAGGTTCGGGACCTGCCGGTGCAGTTGCAGGACATGATGCTGGGCCTGCAGGTCGGCCAGGCGAGTCCGCCGTTCGGATCGGTGAAGGAGGGCGTGCGGGTGCTGGTCGTATGCGGCCGCGACGATCCGCAGCAGACGCAGGGGCCGAACGCCGATACGATCATGGCGCAGCTGGAAGAGCAGCGAGTCAACATGCGGGCGCAGCGTTACCTTCGCGACCTGCGCCGGGACGCGGTGGTTGACTATCGCTGAGCCCTGGGCCGAAGCGCCGCTCGCACTGGCGCTGGGCGATCCGGCGGGGATCGGCCCCGAAATCGCGGTCAAGGCCTGGCGCGCACGGGCGGCAGAAGAGCTGCCGCCCTTCTTCGCCGTCGGCGATATCCGTTCGGTGGACGCGGTCTGGTCCGGCCCGGTCGAGCGCATCGCGGCGCCGGCCGAGGCGCTGGACGTGTTCGATCGCGCGCTGCCTTTGCTGTCGGTCGAGGATGGCGGCGAGATCGCGCCGGGCGAACCGAACCTGGAAGGCGCACGCTGCTCGCTCGATTCGCTGGAGGTCGCGACCGGCCTGACCCGGTCGGGCGCGGCGGCAGCGCTGGTCACCGGCCCCGTTTCCAAGGCGCAGCTCTACGCGATCGGCTTCAGCCATCCGGGCCAGACCGAGTTCGTTGCCGAACGTTGCGGCATCGCGCCCAATAATGTGGTGATGATGCTGGCTGGCCCCGGCCTGCGCGTCGTGCCGGTTACCACGCACATGCCGCTCAAACAGGTGTTCGAAAATCTCTCGGTCGAGGTGATCGTTGCCAAGGCGCGGACCACAGCGCGCGGGCTGCAGCGCAATTTCGGCATCGCCAATCCGCGGCTCGCCTTTGCCGGCATCAACCCGCATGCCGGCGAAGGCGGTGCGCTGGGCACCGAGGAAATCGAGTTCATCGCGCCGGCGATCGCGCTGCTGCGCGAGGAAGGAATCGACGCGGTCGGGCCGCTGGCCGCGGACACCATGTTCCATGCGCGTGCGCGCGCCGCTTACGACGCGGCGATCTGCCTGTATCACGATCAGGCGCTGATCCCGCTCAAGACGCTGCATTTCGACGACGGCGTAAACGTGACGCTGGGCCTGCCGATCGTGCGGACATCGCCCGACCACGGCACCGCCTTTGCTATCGCAGGAAAGGACCGCGCGCATCCCGGCGCGACGATCGCCGCGATCCGGCTTGCCGCCGAAGCAGTGGTGCGGCGCAAGGCGGAGTGCTGCGCGGCTTGAGCCCTCTTCCCCCTCTACGGGAAGTGATCGCACGGCACGGGCTCAGCGCCAGCAAGGCGCTGGGACAGAATTTCCTGTTCGACGAGCAATTGCTGGACCGGATCGCACGTGTGCCGGGGTCTCTGGACGGCGAACGGGTACTGGAGGTGGGGCCCGGCCCCGGCGGCCTCACGCGCGCCCTGCTGCGCGCCGGTGCCGAGGTGGTCGCGGTCGAGCGCGACGCGCGCTGCCTCCCTGCGCTCGCCGAGCTGGCCGACTGGGCGCCGGGCCGGCTGCGCGTGATCGAAGGCGACGCGCTGAAGATCGACGCCGAGCTCGAGTTGGGCGGCAGCGGCCATATCGTCGCCAACCTGCCCTATAATGTCGGCACCGCGTTGCTGGTCGGCTGGCTGACGAGCGAGGCGTGGCCGCCCTGGTGGAAATCGCTGGCGCTGATGTTCCAGAAGGAAGTCGCCGAACGGATCGTCGCCGCGCCGGGAACCGAGCATTACGGCCGGCTCGCGGTGCTGGCGCAGTGGCGGTCGACGGCGCGGATCGCGATGAACGTGCACCGCTCCGCCTTCACCCCGCCGCCCAAGGTGATGAGCGCAGTGGTGCATATCGTGCCGGCCGAGGCGCCCGGCGGTGTGCGGGTCGCGACGCTGGAAAGGCTGACTGCGGCAGCCTTCGGGCAAAGGCGGAAAATGCTGCGGCAGAGCCTGAAAGGCGTGGCGGGCGCAGCCGAAGCGATGGAACGGCTGCGGATCGATCCGACGCGGCGCGCGGAGACGGTGAGCGTTGCAGAATGGGTCGATCTGGCGCGGGAGTTGGGTCTGACTGCAGGCTAAACGGACTTGAAGAGCGTCGATCAACGATGCTCCCTGAGCAGCCGTGATTGTTCGCGTTTCCAGTCGCGTTCCTTGATCGTCTCGCGCTTGTCGTGCGCCTTCTTGCCTTTGGCGAGGGCGAGCTCGACCTTCGCGCGGCCCTTGCCGTTGAAGTAGATCGACAGCGGCACGAGCGTCATGCCCTCGCGGGCGACGGCCCCGTGCATCCGGGCGATCTCGCGCTCCTTCAGCAGCAGCTTGCGCGGACGCTTGGGCTCGTGATTGAAGCGGTTGCCGTGGCTGAATTCGGGCACGTTCGAGTTGACCAGCCAGACCTCGTCGTTCTTCACCTCGGCATAGCTTTCCGCGATCGACCCTTCGCCGAAACGCAGCGACTTCACCTCGGTGCCGGTCAACACGATGCCGGCCTCGAACACCTGGTCGATGAAATAGTCGAACCGCGCGCGCCGGTTCTCGGCGACGATCTTCTTCTTGTCGAACTCGGTAGGACGGGGACGGGCCAAGTCAGATCAATCCTGCATGCGCGAGCGCCGCATCCACCGCGCGGCGGCTGGCGTCCGACGGCGGCGTCATCGGCAGGCGGAGTTCGGCCGACCATTCGGGCCTGAGCTTGTTCAGCGCGTATTTCGCGGGGCCCGGCGAGGCGTCGCTGAACAGGGCGGCGTGGAGCGGATAGAGACGGTCCTGCAGCTCCAGCGCCTTTGCCCAATCGCCGGCAAGACACGCGTTCTGAAAGTCGGCGCAGAGACGCGGCGCGACATTGGCCGTCACCGAAATGCAGCCGACGCCGCCCATCGCCATGAAGCCGAGCGCCATGTCGTCATTGCCCGAGATCTGGACGAAATCCTCTCCGCAGGCGAGGCGCTGCGCCGAGACGCGGGCGACGTTGCCGGTCGCGTCCTTCACGCCGACGATCGACGGAATCTTCGCCAGCCGCGCCATTGTGTCGACCGTCATATCCGTGACCGTGCGACCGGGTACGTTGTAGAGGATGATCGGCAAATCGCACGCATCGGCCAGGGCCGCGAAATGGGCGTAGAGTCCTTCCTGGTTCGGCCGGTTGTAATAGGGCATCACGACCAGCGCGGCCGCCGCGCCGGCTTTTTGCGAATGCGCCATGTGGCGCGCCGCGGTCGCTGTGTCGTTCGATCCGCAGCCGGCGATCACCGGCACGCGGCCGCCCGCCGCCTCGATGCAGAGATCGATCACGCGATAATGCTCGTCGAAGCTCAAGGTCGCCGATTCGCCGGTCGTGCCGCACGGAACGAGCGCGTGACTGCCCTCGCGCACCTGCCAATCGACGAACGCCTTGTATCCGGCCTCATCGATCGATCCATCGCGAAAAAGGGTCACCAGAGCCGGAATCGAGCCGGAAAACATAGATTTGCTCCTTCACGCGAGTCGCCGCGTCAGGCATTGTCGAAGACCA
>NZ_DASTXI010000239.1:0-3863 GCF_035758555.1 Sphingomonas sp.
AGGGCGACGACGTGATCATCGTGCCGGCGGTCAGCAACGACGAGGCCAAGACGCTGTTCCCGAAAGGCTGGAAGGAGCTGAAGCCCTATCTGCGCCTGACGCCGCAGCCGCGCAACTGAATCTATTGGTGCACGATGCTACCCTCCCTCTCCTCCCATTGGAGGCGGAGAGGGAGCCTGCTCGCGCTTCGCATTGTCGCCGGTCTGCGCTATGTCGTAGGGCGCGCAACAAGATCAGAAGGGGGCGACCGTGGCACGCTATTGCATTGCCGCCATTCCCGGCGACGGCATCGGCCAGGAGGTCGTGCCGGAGGGCCAGCGGGTGCTCGAAGCCGCGGCGGCGAAATTCGGCATCACGCTCGACTGGACGCATCTGCCGTGGGACTGCTCGTCCTATGCCAGGACCGGCCGGATCATGCCGCAGGACGGTCTCGACCGGCTACGCGGCTTCGATGCGATCTTCCTCGGCGCCGTCGGCTGGCCGGGCGTTCCCGACCATGTCTCGCTGTGGGACATGCTGATCCCGATCCGCCGCGGCTTCGATCAGTATGTCAACCTGCGGCCGGTGCGGCTGCTCGAGGGCGTCAACGGCCCGCTCAAGAACCGCAAGCCAGCCGATATCGATTTCCTGGTGGTGCGCGAGAATGTCGAGGGCGAGTATTCCGAGATCGGCGGGCGACTCTATCATGGTACGGATCACGAGTTCGCCACACAGCAGGCGGTGTTCACCCGCCGCGGCTGCGACCGCATCTTCCGCTATGCCTTCGAACTGGCGCGCACCCGGCCGCGCCGCAAGCTCACCTGCGCCACCAAGTCGAACGGCATCATCCATTCCATGCCCTATTGGGACGAACGCTTCGCCGCGGTCGCGCAGGACTTTCCCGACATCGCCACCGACAAGTTCCACATCGATATCCTGACCGCGCATTTCGTGCTGCACCCCGACTGGTTCGACGTGGTCGTCGGCACCAACCTGTTCGGCGACATCCTGTCCGATCTCGGCCCCGCGGTCGCCGGCTCGATCGGCCTCGCGGCCTCCGGCAACATCAATCCCGAAAAGACCTTTCCGTCGATGTTCGAGCCGGTACACGGCTCCGCGCCCGATATCGCGGGCAAGGGCATCGCCAACCCGATCGCGCAGATCTGGTCGGGCGCCATGATGCTCGACCATTTCGGCGAGCATCGGGCCGCCGCGGCGATCGTGCGGGCGATCAAAACCGTGCTGCGGGACGGCGGCCCGCGCACCCGCGATCTCGGCGGCCAGGCGCCGACCGTCGAGGTCGGCAAGGCGATCGCCGCCGCGCTCTGATGCCTCTCACGCCCGGCCGGGAAAAGGCGTAGAATCGTCCGGTTGCGTGGCCCGCAACGGGCCGCGCCGTCAGGCCGGTGCGTGCCATGATCCTGCCATGCGTCGTCTCGGTCACCTTGCCGCGCGCGCTCGCGCGGCTCGCCGCCCTGCTTCTTCTCACTGCCCAGCTTCTTCTCGCCGCCGGACCTGCCTCGGCGCAGACCAAGCCGCCGCCGGCGAAGATTCCCGCCGGAGTCGATCTCGCGCTGGTGCTCGCGGTCGATGCCTCGCGCAGCATCGACGACTGGGAATACAACCTGCAGCGCGAAGGCTACGTCACCGCCTTCAACGACCCGCAGGTGGTGAAGGCCATCCGCTCCGGCCCCTATGGCGCCATCGCCGTCAGCTATGTCGAATGGTCGTCGGACGACCAGCAGGCGGTGCTCGCCGACTGGACGCTGATCCGCGACGCGGACTCCGCCGCGGCCTTCGCCGCCAAGCTGAAAGCGTCGGAGCGCCATTTCATGGCCCGCACCTCGATCAGCGGCGGGGTCGATTTCAGCGTCGCCATGCTGGGCGAGAGCGGACTCCACGCCACAAGGCGCGCCATCGACGTTTCAGGCGACGGGGTGAACAACCGCGGCCGGCCGGTGCACGAGGCGCGCGACGACGCGGTGAAGGCGCATATCACCATCAACGGCCTCGCCATCATCAACGACCGGCCGCAGGGCTGGGGGCCGCCGATCCCGCTCGACGAATATTACCGCGACCACGTGATCGGCGGTCCGGGCGCGTTCCTGATCGTCGCCAAGGATTTCCAGAGCTTCGGCGAGGCGATCCGCCGCAAGCTGGTGATGGAGATCGCCGGCTGCGCGCCGCCTTATGCCGGGATCTGCGCCAAGGCCGCGGGCAAAGGCGAGGCGCAGGTGCTGCGGCCGGAACCGGCTGGCGGCGGCAAAGGCCCGTCGTGAACTGTGCGATCGCAACACGCGTAGGGCGGGTCTCAGAGCCTGACTCGGAAGTTTTGGTTGTGGTTCATGGAACGGGGTTTGCGAGGCGGCGGACCATGATGCGGATGAGGGCGAGGAAGATGAAGGCGCGGGCGGTCCGGTGGAGCCCTTCGTAGTGGCGCACCAGACGCCGGCAGCGGGCGATCCAGGCGAGGGTTCGTTCGACCACCCAGCGCCGGGGCAGAACGGCGAAGCCCTTTTGGTCGGGAGCTTTCTTGACGATCTCGAGCAGCCCGGCCTTCTCGCCCAGGGCCGCCCGCAACTTCTCGCCGGCATAGCCCGCATCGGCCCATAGTTTGGCGATCTGTTTGAACCTGTCGCACAGCTCGGCGATGACCGTGGGCGCGCCGTGGCGGTCTTGGACCGAAGCGGGGTCGATCCGGACGACCAGGATCAGGCCCGTGGTATCGACCGCGATATGCTGCTTGATGCCGCGGACCTTCTTGCCCCCATCCCAGCCCGTCGGATCGCCCGAGCGCCCCCTTTTTCCGCGGCTTGAACGCTGCGGCTGTCGATCACGGCGGCGGTCGGCTCGCGCTCGCGGCCACAGGCCGCGCGGCTCTCCGCCAGCAGCGTCATGTGGATGCGCTCCCACACGCCGTAGCGGGTCCATTCCCAGAAGAAGCTGTACACCGTCGAGCGGTGGGGAAAGTCCTTCGGCAGGGCGCGCCACTGACAGCCGACGCACAGAACATAGAGGATCGCGTCAACCACCCGACGCATGTCGGTGCGGCGAGGCCGGCCGCCACGGCGTGCCGGCGGGATCAGCGGCGCGATCAGCGCCCATTCCTCATCGCTCAGATCGCTCGGATAGCCGCTTGCCTTCGGCGCATACCGCGCCCGCATCGCTTCGGTCCACATCAGGCACCCTCCACCGTCCTTCGGGTGCCCGACAAGGAATCACAATCGATTCATTCGACTCAACAACTTTCTGAGCAGGCTCTGAGACCCGCCCTCGTGCCATCCTCGTGCCCTCTCAATTCATCACGCTGCCGCCGTCGACGCAGATCACCTGGCCGGTCATGAAGTCGGAATCGGCGGAGGCGAGGAACACCGCGGCGCCGACCAGGTCGTCCGGCGTCTCGGCGCGCCTGATGCAGCGGCTGGCGATATTGGCCCTGAAATGCTCGTCGCCGAACTGGCCCTCGCTCAGCACCGCCTCGCTCTCGGTCAGACCGGGGGCGATGGTGTTGACGCAGATATTGTCGTCGCCGACCTCGCGGGCCAGCGCGCGGCTCATGGCGATGATCGCGCCCTTGGAGGTGACGTAGTGAAGCTGCATCGGCGTGCCCTTGAACACCGTGCCCGAGGCGACGTTGACGATCTTGCCGTATTTCTGCCCGCGCATGACGGGCACCACGGCGCGGGTCATCTGCCACACCCCGCGGATATTGACCCGCAGCACGGCGTCGAACTCCAACGCGTCGATGTCCTCGAACCGGCGTCGCTTCAGCTTGCCGAACAGCGCCGCGTTGTTGACCAGTGCGTCGATCCGGCCGCCGAAGGCGTCGCGCGCGGCCTTCACCATGCCGGCGATCTGGATGTCGTCGGTCACGTCGGCGGTGG
>NZ_DASTXI010000240.1:0-5653 GCF_035758555.1 Sphingomonas sp.
CATGGCGGTGATCCGCGAGCTCGCCAGCGCGCCGCCGCCGCCCGACAAGGTCACGATCAAAGGTGCGCTGAGCGCCGACACGACTGTCGCCTGGGAGCCGGTGCCCGGCGCCGCAGGCTATCGCGTCCGCTGGCGGCTCGCCGACCGGCCGGACTGGACCGACCACAAGGACGTGCCGGCGAACGAGACGTCGCTGTTCCTCCATGACGTCAACATCGACCATCATTTCTTCGGCGTCGCCGCGCTGGCTGCGGACGGTTCGGAAAGCATCGTAACCTTCGCCGGCCCGGCACCGCGCAAATGATCCGCGCGCTGCTGGCGGTCCTGCTCGCCGCGTTGGCGGTGCCGGCCTGGGCGGAGACCGTCTATCTGCTGAAGCCGGCGCAGGTGTTCGACGGCATCGACCGCCAGCCGCATCAGGGCTGGGCGGTGCTGGTTCGCGGCGACAAGATCGAGGCGGCGGGGCCGAACCTCTCCGGTCCGGCCGGTGCGACCGTGGTCGACTTGCCCGGCATGACGCTGATGCCCGGCATGATCGAGGGCCATTCGCATCTGTTCCTTCACCCCTACAACGAGACGCCGTGGGACGATCAGGTGCTGCACGAGCCGCTGGCGCTGCGCACGGCGCGCGCGACGGTGGCGGCGCGGAATACGCTGATGGCAGGCTTCACGACGGTGCGCGATCTCGGCACCGAAGGCGCCGGTTACGCCGATGTCGGCCTCAAGCAGGCGATCGAGCAGGGCATCGTGCCCGGGCCGCGGATGCTGGTCGCGACGCGTGCGCTGGTCGCAACCGGCGCTTATGGGCCCAAGGGCTTCGAGCCCGGCGTCGCGGTGCCGCAGGGCGCCGAGGAAGCCGACGGGCCGGAGCTGGTCCAGGCGGTGCGGCGGCAGATCGGCGGCGGCGCCGACGTGGTCAAATTCTATGCCGATTATCGCTGGCGGCCGGGCGAACCGAGCCGGCCGACCTTCAGCCTGGACGAGCTGAAGGCGGGCGTCGAGGCCGCGCATTCGGCCGGGCGGATCACTGCCGCGCATGCCAGCACAGCCGAAGGCATGCGCCGCGCGGTGCTGGCCGGCATCGACACGATCGAGCATGGCGACCAGGGCACGCCCGAAGTGTTCAAGCTGATGAAGGAGCACGGCGTCGCCTATTGCCCGACGCTTGCCGCGCGCGACGCGATCTCGCGCTATCGCGGCTGGAACGGCGAGGAGCCGGCGCCCGCCGGCGTGATTGAAAGCCGCGCGGCGTTCCGGATGGCGCGCGCGGCCGGCGTGACGATGTGCATGGGCGGCGATGTCGGCGTGTTCGCGCACGGCGAGAATGCGCGCGAGATGGTGCTGATGGCCGAGGCCGGCATGCCCGCGGCGGACGTGCTGGTCGCGGCGACCTCCGGCAACGCGCATATCTTCCGCATCGACGACCGCGTCGGGGCGGTGAAGCCGGGGCTGCTCGCCGATCTGGTGGCGGTGGAAGGCGATCCGACGCGGGACACCGGCGCAGTGAAGCGCGTGCGGATGGTGATGAAGGGTGGGGTGGTGGTGCGGGCGCCTTAGAGCGGTTTGTCTAAATCGCTCGTCCCGAGCGTAGCGCGCAACGCGAAGTCGAGGGCGCGGGTCAAGTTCGGAGTAGCGCCCCTCGACTTCGCTCGGGACGAGCGAGTCAGGTTGAGCAAACCGCTCTACGGTGCAAGATACTCCCCAAACTCCGCCAGCACCGCCCTATACAGCGCCTGTTTGAACGGCACGATCATTGCCGGGAGTTCGCCCGGTTCCGCCCATTTCCAGGCGCGAAATTCGGGCTCAGGCGTGTCGATGTGCACGTCGGAGTCCGTCCCCAGAAAGCGGCAGAGGTACCAGGTCTGGCGCTGGCCGCGGTAGCGTCCGCCCCAGAGCTTGCCCTGCAGGTCTTCGGGCAGGTCGTAATCGAGCTGACGCGACGCGCAGGCGACGATCTCGACCAGGTGGCGGGCGATGCCGGTTTCTTCCTCGAGCTCGCGCAGCGCGCCTTCCTCCGCACTCTCGCCGGGATCGAGGCCGCCCTGCGGCATCTGCCACGCGTCCAGCGCATTATCGAGGCGCTGCCCGACGAACACCTTGTTCTCGGCATTGAGCAACATCACGCCGACCGCGGCGCGGTAGGGAAGATCGCTCACTCGGCCGCCGCCGCCACCATGTCCGCGCCTTGCGCTGCTTCGGCCATCACCCGGTCGGCTTCGGCTTCGGCGATCATGTCCTTCAGGATCCGGAAGCAGGCGGCGACATCGCCGACGCTCGACGGGATCGCTTTCCGGAGCGTGATGAAGCCGTGGATGTTGCCCACCGCCTCGCGATAGACGGTCGGCACGCCGGCGCGGATCAGCTCGCCCGCATAGGCACGGCCCTGGTCGCGCAGCGGATCGAGGCCGGCGGTGACAAGCAGCGTCGGCGGCATTCCCTCCTGCCTGTGCAGGATCGGCGTGTTCCGCACATCGCCTTCGGTCGCGCGATAGGCTTCGGCGAACCATTGCATGCCGTCGCGGGTCAGCAGGAAACCGTCGCCGAAATCGTGGAACGACTGGTATTTGGGCGCATCGTCGACGACCGGATAAATCGGCCATTGCGCGATCACCGGCACCTGCGCCGGCCGGTCGCGGAGCGATTGCGCCGTAACGATGGTCAGATTGCCGCCCGCGCTGTCGCCGGCCAGCACGAGGCTGGTGACTTTCAGGCCCAGTTCGGCGGGGCTGCCCGCGACCCAGCGCGCCGCCGCTTCGCAATCGTCTGGGGCAGCGGGGAACGCATGTTCGGGCGCCAGCCGATAGTCGACGGCGACGACGGGCAGGTCGAGCATCCGCGCGGCCTCCGCGCAGAAGCTGTCATGCGTCTCCAGGTCGCCGATCACGAAACCGCCGCCGTGGAAGAAGACCAGCACCGGCCCCGGCTGCCGCCGCTCTCGCGCATCGTAGATGCGGACGGGAATGTCACCGCATCTCAAGTCGCGCTTGATCGCCAGCTCTCCTGACGGCGGATCGGCCACGTCCTTCATCGCCGCATAGGTTGCGCGCGCCTCGGGTGCCGTAACCTCGTGCATCTTGGGCCCGGGGATGTTGTTCAGGAATTCGAGGAACATCCGGACGTCGGGGCGGACATAGGGCTGGGACATTGCGGGCCTCCACTCGATTTCGCTACATCTAGGCACAGCCGGCAGGTTTACGGAAGCGGAAACAAGGGCATTCCCATGGGCATTTCGATCGAGCGCTTCCCCATCCATCTGGGGCTTGGCGCACGGGCAGAGCCGCAGCCGGAGTTCACCGGCATGGACTGGTATGCCGCCTACAGCACCGCCAATGCCGCCGACGGGCACGAGGGGCGGCTGGTCAGCATGTATCGCTTCACCGAGAGCTGGACGAGCTGGGAAATGCATCCGGCGGGCGACGAGGTCGTGCTGTGCGTGGCAGGCGCGATGACGCTGCAGCAGGAGCGGCCGGACGGTTCGCGGGAAACAGTGAGGCTCGGGCCCGGCGAGTATGCGGTCAATGCGCCGGGCGTGTGGCATACGGCGGACGTGGAAGAGAGCGCGACAGCTGTGTTCATCACGGCCGGCGAGGGGACGCAGCACCGGGAGCGGTGAGCGCCGGGGAAGAGGCGGGCCAGACTTCCGTTTGTTTCGAGCGAAGTCGAGAAACAACCGCTCCGAGCGCGCGCTTCTCGACTTCGCTCGAAGCAAACGGATTCATTAGCGCACTAGTAGCCCGTGGTTCTTTTTGCCGGCCGAGACCCGCACCGGCTCCGGCCCAACGGCAACCGTCAGGCTTTCGCCCTCGACCTTCTCGCCGGCCACGCGGGCGCCGCCCTGCTTGATCAGGCGCCGCGCCTCGTTCTTCGACGTCGCGAGGCCGAGGCCGACCAGCGCGTCGACAATGCCGATTTCACCGCCAGGCACCGTGAACGTCGGCAGCGCCTCGCCCGCCGCGCCTTCCTCGAAGGTGCGGCGCGCAGTCTCGGCCGCCTCGTCCGCCGCCGCGCGGCCGCGGCACATGGCGGTCGCTTCGTTGGCGAGGACTTTCTTCGCTTCGTTGATCTCCGCGCCTTCGAGCGCTTCGAGTCGGGCAATATCGTCCAGCGGCAGATCGGTGAACAGGCGCAGGAAGCGGCCGACGTCGCGGTCGTCGGTGTTCCGCCAGAACTGCCAATAGTCGTAGGCGGACAGCTGGTCTTCGTTCAGCCACACCGCGCCCGACATGGTCTTGCCCATCTTGCCGCCGTCCGCCGTGGTGATCAGCGGGGTGGTGACGCCGAACACTTCCGTGCCGTCGACGCGGCGCGCGAGCTCGATCCCGTTGACGATGTTGCCCCATTGGTCGGAGCCCCCCAGCTGCAGCCGGCAGCCGGCGCGTCGGCTGAGCTCCAGGAAATCATAGGCCTGGAGGATCATATAGTTGAACTCCAGGAACGACAGCGACTGCTCGCGATCGAGGCGCAGCTTCACGGAGTCGAAGCTCAGCATCCGGTTGACCGAGAAATGCTGGCCGATGTCGCGCAGGAAGGGGATGTATTCCAGCTTGTCGAGCCATTCGGCATTGTCGAGCATGATCGCGTCGCTTGCGCCCTCGCCGAAGGTCAGGAACCGCTCGAACACGGTCCGGATCGACGCGATGTTGGCGGCGATCGTATCGACCGTCATCAGCTTGCGCGCTTCGTCCTTGAAGCTCGGATCGCCGACCTTGCCGGTGCCGCCGCCCATCAGCACGATCGGCTTGTGCCCCGCCTGCTGAAGCCGCCGCAGCAACATGATCTGCACCAGGCTGCCGACATGGAGCGAGGGCGCGGTGGGATCGAAGCCGATATAGCCGGGTACCACCTGCTTAGCCGCGAGCGCGTCGAGCGCGGCCGCGTCGGTCACCTGGTGGATGTATCCGCGTTCGTCGAGTAGGCGGAGGAGATCGGATCGGTATTCGGTCATGGCGCGGGGCGCCTAGCATGAGGGGGTCTTAGTTGGAAACGTTTCGCCTGACCCCCCATCCCGCTCGGCCGCCATCGCGTGTCCGGTCCGTGACCGCGGATTTCGAACTGCGTCCGCAATCGATGATTTTGACCTATCGCGTCGATGGCGCGGACGCGGTGAAGGTACCGGAAGTCTGCAACCCCGGACGGCAGGATGGTCTATGGCAACGCACGTGCCTGGAGGCGTTCGTTGCCCTCGACCATGAGGCGTATATCGAGCTCAACTTTTCGCCTTGCGCGGAATGGGCGGCTTATCGCTTCGACGGTTATCGACTGGGAATGACAGCATTGGACATCCCTCCACCCTCCATTGCTCCTGTCTTCGGCCGCCGGATTTTGGAGCTGGGTATCTCAATTGCTCTCGTCGAATTGACCCCGCTCCGCCTCGGCCTCTCAGCGGTGATCGAGGAGAAGGACGGCACCAAGTCCTACTGGGCCCTGCGCCATCCGCCCGGCGACAAGCCAGATTTCCATCATCCCGATTGCTTTGCGCTCGAACTGCCGCCGGCATAGCACCATTCCGTCACCCCGGACTTGATCCGGGGTCCACCTTCTTTACGGAGCGGAAGAAGGATGGATGGCGGATCAGGTCCGGCATGACGAAGGAAAGTCGCTGGTGAAATTCGGTATCGATCGGCTGCTTGCAGACCCTGAGCTTCGCGCGCCG
>NZ_DASTXI010000241.1:0-13113 GCF_035758555.1 Sphingomonas sp.
TGGTATCTGTCGACCTAGGGTGTGTACTCGTATCCAGCGCACCTCCCACCGTGACCCCTGCGGGGCGGGGCGTCTTTTGGCTGCGGCGGCGTCGCTCGTCGGTTGCGATGTCCCGCATCGCGCCCTCCTCGCTCCTATCCACAGGCCAAAATACGCCCCGTCACGCAGGGGTCACGGTGGGAGGTGCGCAGGATACGAGTACACACCCTAGGTCGACAGATACCAGCGCTCGCCGCCTTCCAGCCCCAGCGCCGTCAGGCGGCCGGAGGCGAAGGCGCCGGTATCGATGCCGATGCGGTTCGCGCGCTCCTCGACCTGATCGGTGATGGTGTGGCCGTGCACGACCACCGCGCCGTGGTCGCCGCGGAAATCGAGGAACTCGGAGCGGATCCAGCGCAGGTCGCCGCCTGACTGTTCCTCCAGCGGCACGCGCGGGCGGATGCCGGCGTGGACGAACAGATAGTCGCCGATCGCGATCTGCTCCTCGAAGCTTTTCAGAAACTCCACATGCTCGGCAGGCACGCGTTCGATCAGCCTGGGCAGCAGATCGTCATACTCCAGTCGGTCATATTCGGCCGCATCGAAGCCGTAGCTGAGAATTGTCGCGCGCCCGCCGATCTTCACGAAGAAACGCAGCGCCTCAAGGCTGCCGCCGAGCGCTTTCAGGAAGACTTCCTCGTGATTGCCCATCAGGAAACGGACCGGGCGCCCGCTCTGCTTCAGCTCAAGCGCGCGCTGGACGACGCCGGCCGAATTGGGACCGCGGTCGACGAGGTCGCCAAGAAAGATGAGCTGCGAGCCCATAGCGTCGCGTGCGCGGTCGTCCGCCTCGATGCTGAACAGCAACCGGTCGAGCAGATCGAGCCGTCCGTGAATGTCCCCGATCGCATAGACGCGCGTGTCCGCCGGCACCCGGGCGGCGGGCGGTGCGGGTTCGATCGCGCGGCGAAGGAGTTTCAATACCATCTGAGTCGGAACGGATGCGAAGCGCGCGATATAGTCCCTCGGACGCTGAACGCCAGATGATCAGCGGCGCGCCGGGCCGGGACTGGCGAGCAATGCGGTGGCCTGAGGGCCAAGGCTGAGCTCGACCCGCCCGGTCAGCGACCAGCACTGCCCCGCCTGCAGCTGCTGTCCCTGGACCTGACCGACTCCCGTGACGGGCACGAGCCAGCCGGTGCCGCCCTGCAAGTCGATAGCGTGATCGCCGCCTTCGAATCGCTCGACCGTGAACTTGGGGCCGTCGGCGAGCAGTCCTGCGCGTGCGGTCGAAACCGATCCGTTGAAAGGCTCGAGCGACGAAACGGCAACGCCGTCATCCAGATGCAGAGCCCGCGGGCGGCCATAATCATAGAGCCGGTAAGTGAGATCGAGGTTCTGCTGGATTTCGACGACCGTCAGGCCCGCCCCGATCGCGTGGACGGTCCCCGCAGGCGAATAGATGAAATCGCCTGCCTTTACCGGCCGCCAGTCGAGCAGATCGACGATGCTACCGTCTTCAGCGGCTGCGCGCAGCTCTTCGGCTGAGACGGGCCGCTTCGGCCCGAGCGCGATCGTCGACTCCGGCTCGGCGGCGAGCACCAGCCAGGCCTCGTCCTTGCCCCACGGATAACCGCGGGCGCGTGCCGCTTCGTCGTCCGGATGCACCTGCACCGACAGTTTTTCGCTGGTGAACAGATATTTGACCAGCAGCTCGGGGTCATCGCTTTGCGCCGAGGAAAACCAGATTTCGCCTATCGGACCCTCATCGCGCGCAGCATCGTCAAAGCCCGGCCACAGCTTGCGCCGGCCCCAGGGTTTGGCGACGCGCCGGGTCGGGAGGAGCATGGCAGTCATGCCGGCGCCCTTAGCGGTGTCAGGCGCGCTCGAACAGTTCGGCGGGATCGATGTGCAGCCGCTCGATCACCTGGCGGATGCGGGGCCATTCCTCGTCAAGGAAAGCGCGGCGCTCGCGGTCGAGCAGTCGCTTGTTGGCGCCGTCAGCAACGAACATGCCGACACCCCGTTTGACGACGATCAGCCCTTCCTCCTGGAACAGCTGATAGGCCTTGGCGACGGTCAGCGGATTGGCGCCTTGTTCGGCCGCAAACGCGCGCACCGACGGCAGCATGTCGCCTTCACGATAGCGGCCTTCCAGAATCGCTTCGGCGATGCGGTCGCGGAGCTGAAGGTAAACGGGGCGATCGGCAGCAGCCATGCTGGATTAGTGCCCTAACACAGCCGCGCACGTCAAGGCCAATGACGCACGATTTCGTCGTAAACGGGCCGGGGACGCTCCTCCAGCGGGCGACCGGGCGAACCAATGAAGACGAATCCGGCGATCCGGTCGTTTGCGCCGCCGCCGAGCGCCTTCAGCACGTGAGGGTCGTAAGCCGCCCATCCGGTCAGCCAGCCGGCGACGAATCCGTGTGCGCTCGCGGCCGCGACCAGGTTCATGCACAGGGCGCCGGAGGAGAGCTGCTGCTCCCAAAGCGGAATCTTGCTGGGTTCGACCGGCGTCGACAACATGGCGACCAGCGTCGGCGCCTGTTTCGCGAACTGGTCGATCGCAGACACATCGTCGGCCTCGGGAACGCCACGCTGGGCACGGAAGGAATTCTGCAGCAGCACCGCGAACGAATCCCGGTCGTCGATGACAACGATCCGCCACGGCGCAAGCTTGCCGTGATCGGGAACGCGCATTGCGGCAGACAGGATCGCGCGGAGCTGGTCCGGATTCGGACCCGGCGCCACCATATCGCGCGGCTTGCCCGAGCGGCGCGTGGCCAGCAGCGCGGCGGGTGAGGAGAGGTCGTTGAACATGCGCCGCATCTGGGCGGCTGGCGGGCTGCGATCAAGCCGCTAAGGAAGGGCTATGTTGTTCGCGTTGATGTTGGCCGCTGCGGCTCCCACGCTCGACGCTGCCTCGCTGCAAGCGTTGGCGGCGGCGGACTCCCGGCTCGTCACGATCGGCCGCAGGCTCGCCAAAGCCAGCGCGGGCCTGTGCGCGGGAACCATCAGCAATCCCGGCTGGACCATCGAGGACGCCGAGCAATTCGCGCCAGCGGTGCGAGACGAGGTGCGGGCGGCGCTCAGCCTTGGCGACAATCCGACGATCATTGCCGTGGAGCCGGACAGCGCGGCGGCGCAGGCGGGCGTCGAGGTCGGCGACGGACTCGTCGCAGTGGGCGGCCAGATGCTACCCGCGGCCTCTCCGGATGCGTCGCGCAAGCGTCAGGACGTCATCGAGCGGGCGATGGCGCAAGGAGCCGCGACGGTCACGGTCGAGCGCGACGGGCGGTCGGTCACGCTCAGGATCATGCCGGAGCGGGGTTGCGCGAGCGAGTTCCTGATCGGTCGCGGGCGCGGGCTGCGCGCGGCAAGCAGCGACGGCGCGCGAGTAACGGTATCGGCCGAGATCGTATCCTTTACCCCTGGCGACGACGACCTTGCCTTGGTGCTCGCACACGAATTCGCGCACAACATCCTGGGCCACAACAAAGGCCATCCGCCACAGCGGATCGCCGGCGAGGACCGGAGCGGCAAGCGGACCCGCGAACGCGAACGGGAGGCCGATCGCTGGGCGCTCTATCTGATGGCCCGCGCCGGCTATGACCCGGCTGTCGCCCCCGGCTTCTGGCGCCGCTGGGGGCCGAAGACCGATTATCTGTTCAGCGACGGTACGCATCCAGGCTGGCGCGACCGTGCCGCGCGTGCGGAGGCGGAAATCGCGCGGATCAAGGCGCAGCAGGCGGCCGGGGAAGTGCCTCTTCCGTAACAACTGTACTTCACAGCGCGGATTTCGACGCTAGGGTCTCGCCCCAATCGGGCCGCATAAGCGGCCCTCATGCCTTGGGAAGAGGATCCGCATGGTCAACGTCAACGCGGACGAGACATTCGAGCCGCAATCATCCCATGTGAGCCGATCGGACGGCGACACGTGGTTCGATCACCCCCGCCAGCTGAAGCGGCTGTTCACCACCGAGATGTGGGAACGCTTCGGCTATTACGGCATGCGGGCGATCCTGACGCTGTACCTGGTCAACCACTTCCTGTTCAGCGACCAGACGTCGACCGGCATCTATGGCGGCTTCACCGCGCTGGTCTATCTGACCCCGCTCGTCGGCGGGTTGATCGCGGACCAGTATCTCGGCTCGAAGCGATCGGTGAAATTCGGCGCGATCCTGATGGCGCTCGGCTATTTCACGATGTGCTTCGGCGGACAGGCGGCGAAGCCGTTCGCGACGATCGACGGCCAGCGCTATGAAGTCAGTGTCGAGGGCGAGCGCGGAGCCGAGCAGCGTTATGTGACGGTCGGAACCGAGAAGCTGCTGATCAAGGGCAATGAGGACAAGTCGGTCTCGCTTATGGCAGCGGACGGCGCCGAGGCGCGCCGCGTCGCGCCGGACAAGTTCGAATCCGGCGGCGACCGCTCCTCCTTCTTCGTGTTCGTGCTGCTGCTGGGCCTGTCGCTGGTGACGGTCGGCAACGGGTTCTTCAAGCCGAACATCTCGACGATCGTCGGCACGCTATACGATGAAGGCGACCGCAGGCGCGATGCGGGCTTCACGATCTTCTACATGGGGATCAATCTCGGCTCGCTGATCTCCCAATTCTTCTGTCCGCTGCTGGCGGTATCGGTCGGCTGGTGGGCCGGCTTCGGCCTCGCCGCGCTTGGCATGACCTGTTCCTGGGCGCTGTTCCAATTCGATGGCGGGCGGCTCGAAGGCTATGGCGAGCGCCCCGCCAACGCCCCGGCGAACAAGGATTTCGTCATCTACGGCTGTGCCCTGCTGGCAGTGCCGCTGGCGATCTTCCTGTTCTGGAACCTGATGAACTATGTCGAGCCGCCGGCTGGCTCGGGCATCGTCGGCTATGTGACGTCGCTGCCGATCATGGGTAAGTTCCTGTTCGGTACCTTCCTGATCAGCGTGCCCGCGATCCTGATGTGGTCGTTCGCGAAGGGCAGCCGGACCGAATTCCAGATGATGGTCGCGGCGATGGTGCTGATCGTGTTCAACGTGGTCTTCTGGACACTGTTCGAGCAGGCGGGATCGTCGCTGACCCTGTTCGCCGAGCGCAATACCGTGCTGGAGATCGGCTGGACGGCGCCGCTGTTCGCGGCATTCCGTGCGAACCCGATAACCTATTACCTGTTCTTCGCCGCGATCATCGGCGGCATCGCCTGGCTTGCCTTCTGGTTCTTCGCCTGGGGCGAGGAACCGGCCACGCGCCGGAAAATGGGGATTGCGACGGCCGTGATCGCTGTAGTCGCGTTCGTCGGCATGCACTTTGCCCGGCTCGGCGGTTTCGGTAGCCAGCCCGTCTATGTGATGCCTGCCGGGCAGACGCAGATCTTCAACGCGCTGTTCATCGTGATTCTGGCGCCGCTGATGAGCGTGCTCTGGAACGTGCTGGCGAAGCGCGGGCTGGAGCCGCCGATCCCGATCAAGTTCGGCCTCGCGCTGATGGGCGTCGGCGCCGGATTCCTGTTCCTGGTCTGGGGCGCGAGCTTTGCCGGAGCGAACTATCAGGTCGGCCTTGCCTGGCTCGCGGGTCTCTATCTGATCCATTCGATCGCGGAGCTCTGCATCTCGCCGGTCGGCCTCAGCATGATCACCAAATTGTCGATCGCGCGGATCGTCGGCCTGATGATGGGCGTGTGGTTCCTGTCGATCTCCGTTGCGCAATATGTCGCGGGCGCAGTCGCACAGGTCGCCTCGGTGGAAACGGTTGGCGGGCAGGTCACCAACCTGAAGGTGAGCCTCGAAACCTATCTCGGCGTGTTCACCACCATCGGCTGGATCGCAGTCGGCATCGGCGTCGTCCTGCTGATCCTCGCCTTCCCGCTCAAATATCTGATGCACGGAGTGAAGTAGAATGCGGTTTTTGCTTTTGGCGAGCGCGGCGCTCGCGCTGGCCGGCTGCGCGTCGGCAACGGCCAAGCCGCAAACGGCTTCGGCGGAAAGAGTGCCGCTTCCGTATGCGCAGGACCCGTATCCCTCGACGTATCACGCCTATCCGGGCGTGCCGACGCTGGTCACGAACGTCACCATCTATGACGGCGAAGGCGGACGCATCGACCGCGGGCAGGTGCTGTTCGCCGACGGCAAGATCGTCGCCGTCGGTCAGACGGTGAACGCGCCGGCGGGCGTAACGACGATCGACGGCACCGGCAAATGGGTGACGCCGGGCGTGATCGACATCCACAGTCATCTTGGCGACTATCCGTCGCCGTCGGTCCAGGCGCTGTCGGACGGCAACGAGGCGACCAGCCCAGTGCGGCCGGAGGTCTGGGCGGAACACAGCGTGTGGCCGCAGGATCCGGGCTTCAGCCGTGCGCTGGCGAATGGCGGCGTGACGACGCTGCAGATTCTTCCCGGCTCCGCCAACCTGTTCGGCGGCCGCTCGGTCGTGCTGAAGAACGTCGCTGCGCGGACCGTGCAGGCTATGAAATTCCCGGGCGCGCCGTATGGCCTCAAGATGGCGTGCGGCGAGAATCCCAAGCGCGTCTATGGTTCGCGCAACCAGATGCCCTCGACCCGCATGGGCAACATCGCCGTCGACCGCCAGACCTGGGCCAAGGCGCAGGAATATAAGCGGCGATGGGAAAAATATGAGCGCGACGGCGGCGAGCCGCCTGCACGCGACCTTGCGATGGACACGTTGGCCGGCGTGCTGGCGGGCGACATCCTGGTCCAGAACCACTGCTACCGTGCCGATGAGATGGCCATCGTCATGGATATGGCGAAGGAGTTCGGCTACAAGGTGACCGCGTTCCATCACGCCGTCGAAGCCTATAAGATCGCCGACCTTCTGAAGGCGAACGGCGTCTGCGCAGCGGTGTGGGCCGACTGGTGGGGCTTCAAGATGGAAGCCTATGACGCGATCAACGAGAACATGCCGCTGCTCCAGAATGCCGGCGTGTGCACGATCACCCATTCCGACGATGCCAACGGCATCCAGCGGTTGAACCAGGAAGCGGCGAAGGCGCTTGCCGACGGCCGCCGGATGGGGATCAACATTCCCGACGAAGTCGCCTGGGAATGGCTGGCCATCAATCCGGCGAAAGCGCTGCACATCGACGACCGGACGGGAAGCCTGAAGCCCGGCAAGATGGCCGATGTGGTGCTGTGGAACGGCGATCCGTTCAGCGTCTACACCCGGCCCGAAAAGGTCTGGATCGACGGCGCATTAATGTACGACGCGCTCGATCCGAGGCGTCGCCCCGTTAGCGATTTCGAGCTCGGCCAGCCGGGCGAGGGAGATGTGAAGTGAAGGCCCTGTTGCTGTTGGGCGCCGCCCTGCTTGCCGCCCCGGTTGCGGCCCAAACCATCGCAATCACCGGCGGCACGGTTGCCATCGGAGACGGATCGGCGCCGATCCAGAACGGCACGGTCGTGATCCGCGACGGGCGCATCGTTGCGGCCGGGCAAGGCGTGGCCGTGCCTGCAGACGCAAAGACGATCGACGCGACCGGTAAATGGGTCGCGCCGGGCTTCGTTGCCGGATTCACGCGCGTGGGGCTGGTCGAGGTCGATGCCGTGGACCAGACCAACGACACCGTCGCGCGCCGCTCGCCCTATTCGGCGGCGATCGACGTGGTGCCGGGGATCAATCCCCGCGTGTCAGCGATCGCGGTGAGCCGGCTGGGCGGCGTCACCCGCGCGATCGTGTCGCCGTCGACCGCGAACATGATCTTCGCCGGGCAAGGCGCGGTGATCGACACCGGCGCCGATCCGGAGGCGGTGACGGTGCCGCGCGCGTTCCAGTTCGTGGAGCTGGGCGAGGACGGCGCGCAGGAAGCAGGCGGCAGCCGCCCCGCGGCCTATCTGCAATTCCGCCAGTCGCTGGAGGCAGCGCAGCGTTATGCCCGCAATCCCGCAGCGTATGACGGCGACACCAAGGATTCGCTGTTGACGCGCGCCGATGCCGCGGCGCTGGTGCCGGTCGTGACCGGCAAGATGCCACTGCTGGTCCATGTCGAAAGCGCGACCGATATCCGCAACGTGCTGAAGCTGAAGCAGGAATATCCGGCGCTGAAGCTGGTGATCGTCGGCGCAGCGGAGGGCTGGACAGTCGCGCGCGAGATCGCGGCGGCAGGCGTGCCGGTCATCGCCAATGCGCTGACCGACCTGCCGGCGGCATTCGAGCAGCTTGCGGCGACGCAGTCGAACGTGGGCAGGATGAAGGCGGCCGGCGTGCGCGTGTCGATCGGCATGAACAATGACGACGATGCCCGCCAGGCCCGGCTTTCCCCGCAATATGCCGGCAATCTGGTCGCGCTGACCAGGATTCCGGGCGCCGCTGGCCTCAGCTGGGGCGATGCGCTGGCGGCGATCACGTCGGGCCCGGCCGATGCGCTCGGTTTGGGCGGCGAGCTCGGCTCGCTGCGCCCCGGCCGCCGCGCGGACGTGGTGCTGTGGGACGGGGACCCGCTCGAGCTGTCGAGCAATGCCGACCGGGTCTGGATCGACGGCGTCGAACAGCCGATGGTCGACCGCCAGACGAAACTCCGCGACCGCTACGCCCGGCCGGAGGAAGGGGCTTTGCCCAAGGCGTACGAGCGCTGACCTGTTTTTCGCCATACCGGACTTGATCCGGCATCCACCTTCTTCTTTTTTGCAGACGAGGTAAGGTGGGCCCCGGCTGAAGGATGGGGTGACGAGGGATGAGCGTGACGCCTGTTGCGCAAGTCATTGCGGCTGTGGCTGCGTTCGTCGGCACGCATCTGCTGATGTCGCACCCTTCGCGGGCGCCATTGGTGGCGCGGCTGGGCCAGCGCGGGTTTCTCGGCCTTTATACGCTGGTCAGCTTCGTCACACTCGGCTGGGTGGTCTGGGCGATGCTGACTGTCGGGCCAGAGCCGTTTCTCTGGACCGCGCCGCAATGGGCGTGGTGGTTCGCCGGTGCGGTGATGCTGGTCGCGAGCATCCTTCTGGTCGGGTCGCTGATCGGCAATCCGGCGCTGCCAGGCATGCGTCCTCAGGATCGCGAGCCGCGCGGCGTGTTTGCGGTCACGCGCCATCCGATGATGTGGAGCTTTGCGTTGTGGGCTTTCGCGCATGCGCTTGTCTGGCCGCAGCCGTCGGTGCTGGTGCTGGCTGCCGGCATGGCGCTGCTCGCACTTGCCGGTGCGGCTGGGCAGGACGCGAAGAAATCAAAGCTGCAGCCGGACTTCTGGCCGGCATGGCGCGCGAAGACGGCGTTCGTGCCATTTTCGGGCCCGTCGCCGTCGCGCGCCTGGTGGCCCGGCTGGGGTGTGATGCTTGGCGGCCTCGTCCTGTGGCTGGTCGCGACCCGCCTGCACCCGCTGCTCGGCACGCCGGCGGTTGGCGTGTGGGGCTGAACCCTCTCCCGACGCGGGAGAGTTACAGCCGGACCATCCGCATGCCTTGCTCGCGGTAGCGTGGGCCCTGGACTGCGTCGGGAGGGATGGCCGCTTCGAGTTCGTCCAGGTCTGCCGAGGACAGCTCGACCTCGGCCGCCTTCACGGAATCCTCCAGTGTCGCGCGGCGCTTCACGCCTGGGATCGGTACCACGTGTGGGCCCTGCGCGATCAGCCAGGCGAGAGCGATCTGGGCGAGGCTGACCCCTTTGCGATCGGCGACCGCGCGGATCGCGTCGACGATCTTCAGGTTCGCGCCGAAATTCTCTTCCGAATAGCGCGGATCGCTCTGGCGCCAATCGTCGGCGGGCAGGTCGGCGCGGCTCTTGATCTGACCGGTCAGGAAACCGCGGCCGAGCGGCGAATAGGGCACGAAGCCGATGCCAAGCTCTTTGCAGGTCGGCAGGATTTCGTCCTCGACGCCGCGTTCCCACAGCGAATATTCGCTCTGCAGCGCCGTGATCGGATGGACGGCATGCGCGCGGCGGATCGTCTGCGCACCGGCTTCGGACAGGCCGAGATGCCGGACCTTCCCTTCCTTCACCAGCTCCGCCATCACGCCGACCGTTTCCTCGATCGGCACGTTCGGGTCGACGCGGTGCTGATAGTAGAGGTCGATCGTGTCGATCCCGAGCCGCTTCAGCGATCCTTCGCAGGCCCGGCGGATGTTGGCGGGCGAACTGTCGACGCCCACGATCCGGCCCCCTTCGAACCGGAAGCCGAACTTGGTCGCGATGACCAGCCTGTCCCGCTTGCCGCAAATCGCTTCGCCGACCAGCTCCTCGTTCTGGAACGGGCCATAGATTTCGGCCGTGTCGAAGAATGTGACGCCCAGGTCGATCGCGCGGTGGATCGTCGCAACGCCTTCTTCGGCATTCCCGCCGCCGCCGTAATTGATGTTGCCGCCATGAACCATCGGCATGCAGCCGATCCCGATCGCGGAGACTTCCAGCCCTTGTCCCAGAGTCCGATATTTCACCGCCGCCTCCTTCGCGCTAGGGGAGTTCTCATGAGCTTATTGGACGTGGAATGACACGGAAATATTTCGGAACGGACGGCATTCGCGGCCGGGTAAATACCCCGACCATGACGGCCGAGATGGCGATGAAGGTCGGCATGGCGGCCGGCGCGCATTTCGTGCGGGGCGAGCATATCCACCGCGTCGTGATCGGCAAGGACACGCGGCTTTCGGGTTATATGCTTGAGCCGGCCCTGGTTGCGGGCTTCACCAGCGTGGGAATGGACGTGGTGCTGGTCGGGCCGATGCCGACGCCGGCGGTCGCGATGCTTGCTCGTTCGATGCGCGCCGATCTGGGCGTGATGATCTCCGCCAGCCACAATCCCTTCGCCGATAACGGCATCAAGCTGTTCGGCCCCGACGGATACAAGCTGTTGGACGAGGACGAGTTGGCGATCGAGCGGCTGATCGAGGCGCAGCCGGTACTCGCGCCCGCCGATCGCACCGGCCGCGCGCGCCGGGTCGACGATGCGCAGGGTCGCTACGTCCACGCGGTCAAGTCGAGCTTTCCGGAAGGGCTGCGGCTCGAAGGGCTGAAGATCGCCGTCGATTGCGCGAACGGCGCCGCCTACAAGGTTGCGCCCGAAGCTTTGTGGGAACTGGGCGCGGAAGTGGTGCCGATCGGCGTCGAGCCCAACGGCACCAACATCAACGCCGGCTGCGGTTCCACCGCGCCGCAGGTGCTGTGCGAGACGGTGGTGGCGAGCGGGGCCGATATCGGCCTGGCGCTCGACGGAGATGCCGACCGGCTGATCGTCGTCGACGAGACCGGCCGCGTGATCGACGGCGACCAGCTGATGGCGCTGATCGCGACGAGCTGGGCGCGCAAGGGGCTGCTGAAGGGCGGCGGCCTGGTCGCGACGGTGATGTCGAACCTGGGGCTGGAACGCCGCCTGGCCGCGGACGGGCTGGCGCTGGAGCGCACCAAGGTGGGCGATCGCTATGTGCTCGAACGGATGCGGAGCGGCGGCTTCAATGTCGGCGGCGAGCAATCGGGGCACATCATCCTGTCCGACCATGCGACGACCGGCGACGGGCTGATGGCCGGGCTGCAGATCCTCGCCGAGCTGGTTCAGTCGCGGAAACCGGCGAGCGAGCTTCTGCACCTGTTCGATCCGGTGCCTCAGCTGTTGAAGAATGTCCGCTTCGCCGGCGGCGCACCGCTGGAGGATGCACGCGTGAAGGCCGCGATCGCCGACGCCGAAGCCGAGCTGAACGGCCGCGGCCGCCTCGTCATCCGCCCGTCCGGTACCGAGCCGCTGATCCGGGTGATGGCCGAGGGCGACGACGAGGCGCAGGTGAAGACGGTGGTCGAGCGCATCTGCGCCGCGGTCGCGGAGGCGGCGTGATGATCACCTTTCCGCCGTTCGTTTCGAGCGAAGTCGAGAAACGGTCCAGCCCGCAGCAGCGCTTCTCGACTGCGCTCGAAGCGAACGGAGCTTTGAATGCTTGAGATGCGGCCCGATTGCGAGCGGTGCGGTGCGGACCTGCCGGCCGATGCGCATGGCGCGTTCATCTGCTCGTTCGAATGCACCTTCTGCGCCGAATGCGCGGACGAGATGGACGAACGCTGCCCCAATTGCGGCGGCGAGCTGATCGACCGGCCGAGCCGGCTCGGCGCGGCGCTGAAAAAGCATCCGGCCAGCACCGAACGGAAGTTCAAGGGCTGATGGACGAACCCGAACCCAGTTCGTCGAGCCATTGGGACGAGCAGCTGACGCCCCGCATCCTGATCGTCGCCGGATCGGACAGCGGCGGCGGCGCCGGCATCCAGGCGGACATCAAGACCGTGACGATGCTCGGCGGCCATCCGATGACCGCGATCACCGCGGTGACGGCGCAGAACACGCTGGGCGTGCAGGCCATTCATCCAATCCCGACCGATATGGTGGTCGCGCAGATCGACAGCGTCGTCAGTGATATCGGTATCGACGCGGTCAAGATCGGCATGATCGGCTCCCCCGAGACCGCCGAGGCGGTGGCGGAGCGGCTTTCGGAGCTTCACGTCCCGATCGTGTTCGATCCGGTCATGGTGGCGACCAGCGGATCCGAGCTGGCCGACGCGCGGACGATCGCCGCGTTTGAGAAGCTGATGCGCACCGCGTCGATCGTGACGCCCAACCTCCCCGAACTGGAGGCGCTGGGCGGCGAGGAAGCGGTTCTGGCGCATGGCTGCCACCTGCTGGTGAAGGGCGGCCACGCCGAAGGCTATTATATCACGGATCGCGTGCTCGCGCCCAATGGCCGCGAGATTACGCGCCTGGAAGGCAAGCGCTTCGACACCGACGACACCCACGGCACCGGCTGCACGCTGGCAAGCGCGCTGGCGACCGGCCTGGGCGCGGGCATGTCGATCGAGGAAGCGTTCCAACAGGCAGTTCGCTTCGTCCGCATCGCAATCCTCGCCGCGCCGGGCCTGGGCCAGGGGCATGGGCCGATCGGGCACAATCTGGGGCATAACCCGTATGAGCAGCTTGAGGGATAGAAGCGTGGGTTATCCCCAATTCGGTTTGGCCTGAGCTTGTCGAAGGCCTCCCTTTCTTCTCCGGCTGGTTTTACAACGCCGACAAATGGCCCGACCTTCCCGTAAACTCGAACTCACTCATCCCGGACCCGTCGTCGGCGTCGACGAAGCGGGGCGTGGGCCGCTGGCCGGCCCGGTCGTGGCCGCGGCGGTGATCTTGCCGGAAAAGGGCATCCCTCGCGGCATCGACGATTCGAAGAAGCT
>NZ_DASTXI010000153.1:0-7441 GCF_035758555.1 Sphingomonas sp.
CGACGCGCCACACGTGCAGGTCGAGGATGCTGGCGTCGAGTTCGCCGACGACACTGCGCACCTGATCGGCGACATGGGCGTCGGTGGTGTCGAGCAGGACGTCGGCGGTCTCGGTCATCAGCGACCAGGACCAGCGCGCGATCACGATAGCGCCGACGATGCCCACCGCCGGATCGAGCCACACCCAGCCGAAATAGCGCCCGGCAAGCAGGGCAGCGATCGCCATCACCGACGTCAGCGCGTCGGCCAGCACGTGCAGATAGGCCGCGCGGAGATTGTTGTCGCGATGGTGGTGATGGTGGCCGTGCTCGTCGCCATGGTGGTGGTGATGATGGCTGCCGCCCGACAGCATCAGCGCGCTGACCAGGTTCACGATCAGGCCGAGTACGGCGACCAGCGTCGCGTCGCCGAAGTCGACCTTGATCGGCTGCATCAGCCGGGCGACGGACTCGATCGCGATGCCGAGCGCGAACACGCCGAGGATCAGCGCCGAGGCGAAGCCGGCCAGGTCGCCGACCTTGCCGGTGCCGAAGCTGAAGCGGGGATTGCGGGCATGGCGCCGGGCATAGCTGTAGGCCAATGCCGCGACGCCCAGCGCGCCCGCATGCGTCGCCATATGAAAGCCGTCGGCGAGCAGCGCCATCGATCCGGTCGCGTAGCCGGCGACGATCTCGCCGACCATCATCACGGCCGTCAGCGCGACCACCCAGCGGGTGCGCTTCGCGTTCTCGTCATGCTGCGCGCCCAGATAGTCGTGCGCGAAATGGCCCTGGCTCATGCCCCGCCTTCATGCGGTGCCGGAGCGCAGGTGTCGAGACCCGACGCGCCCCGCCGGATCAGTAGCGGCGGAGCAGACCGGCGAGGCAGCCCTGGACGCGAACGCGGTTCGGGTCGTAGCGCTGCGGATCATAGGCGCGGTTGGCGGGATCGAGCCGGACCATCGCGCCTTCGCGGCGGAAATATTTGAGCGTCGCTTCATTGTCGTCGACCAGCGCGACGACGATCTGGCCGTCGCGCGCGGTCTCGGCACGGCGGATCAGCGCATAGTCGCCGTCGAGAATGCCGGCCTCGACCATCGAGTCGCCGGCTACTTCGAGCGCATAATGCTCGCCCGGGCCAAGCAGCGCGGCCGGGACGGAGAGGCTGTTCTGTCCCTCCAGCGCCTCGATCGGCGCGCCGGCGGCGATGCGGCCGTGCAGCGGGATTTCGAGGACATTCTCGTTCGCCGCGACAGGCACGGACACCTGCGGCTTGGCGGCCGCCGCCTTGCGGTCGGCTTCCGGCATCTTGATCACTTCGAGCGCCCGGGCGCGATTCGGCAGGCGGCGGATGAACTGGCGCTCCTCGAGTGCGGAGATCAGGCGGTGCACGCCCGATTTGGACTTCAGGTCCAACGCGTCCTTCATCTCTTCGAACGACGGCGACACGCCGCTTTCGGCGAGCCGGTCGTGGATGAAGCAGAGCAGTTCATGTTGCTTGCGCGTCAGCATCGCGGGCCCTCCGCAGGAACGAACAAGGAACGTTTAGGGCGCAGGCCCGTAACGGTCAAGCGATAATCAGAACATCCGCGAACATCCCCGGTTCGGCGGCGGCCGCGTGCGGCGGACGCAGCAGCAGCGCGTCTGCCTGGGCGAGCGCGAGCAGGGCGCCACTGTCCTGGGTCGCCAGCGGATGCACCGCGCCGTCCGCGATTGCTGCGCGGAGAAAGTCGAAGCGCGGCCCGTTGGCGGGCAGCGGTGCGCCGAGCGGCAGGCGCACGGTTCGCGGCAAAGGGTCGGCAGCGCCGCCGAGCGCCGCGATCAGCGGCTTCAGGAACAGCAGGGCGGTGACGAAAGCCGAGACCGGATTGCCGGGGAGCCCCAGCACGACGCAATTCCCGAGGCGGCCGGCCATCAGCGGCTTGCCGGGCTTCATCGCCACGCGCCAGAAATCGAGCCTCGCGCCCGCGGCTTCGAGCGCGGGGCGGACAAGATCGTGATCGCCGACCGACGCGCCGCCGGTCGTGACCAGGATGTCGGCATCGGCCGCGGCTGCTTCGATCGCGTTCGTCAAGTTGACACTATGGTCACACGTCAGCGGCTTCCGGTCGCCGATGACGGGCCCGGTTGCGAGCATGGCGCCGAGCATGTCGGCGTTCGATTCGTAGATCTGTCCCGGCCGAAGCTGCGTGCCGGGCGGCGCGAGCTCGTCGCCAGTCGAGAGCAAGGCAACACGGGCCGGGCGACGGACGGGAAGGGCCGCGTGGCCGGCCATCGCCGCGAGGCCGATCCGCGCCGGTGTCAGCCGCTCGCCGGCCCCGAGCACCGTCGCACCCGCAACGAAGTTCGAGCCGCGCCGCCTTATGTGTGCGCCCTTGGCCGGAGGCCCTTCGCCCGAAAGGCGCAGCGTGTCGCCGTCGCGCGCCGCCTCTTCCTGGATCAGGATCGTGTCGGCGCCTGCAGGAATCGGCGCCCCGGTGAAGATGCGCGCGGCTTTGCCGGGACCGAGAGGGCCGGATGGCACGGCACCGGCCGCGACTTCCTGCACCACGCGCCACGGGCCGGGCAGTTCGCCGAAACGGATCGCATAGCCGTCCATTGCCGACAGGTCGGCGAACGGGTGGTCGACGCGTGCCTTTATGTTTGCGGAGAGCCAGCGGCCGGTTGCACCAGCGAGCGTCGCCTGCTCCTCGGCCAGCGGCGTCGCGAGGGCGAGCAGGCGGTATTGGGCATCGGCAAGGGGCAGCAGGTCGGCCATGCGCGGATGCATGGCACAGCGACCGGGGTGTAGGACAGAGGGAGCTAGGCTCCGAACAGTCCGACTTGCGGTCCGATCTGGCGGTGGATCACGGTCGGCGGAACGTCGGCGATCTTGCGGCGGCCGTGCCACAGCTCGGCGCCGAAGCCGTTCGGGACGGTACGCGCCTTGCGCACCGCGGCGAGGTCGTCGAACGCCTCGACGTCTTCCGGCGCGACGTGCTGCCCATCCGAACCCAGATGATAGAGACGATACCAGCTCATGGTGTCCCCGCGTGAAGTCCGGGCGCAAAACGCGGACTGGGCAGACCGGGTTCCCCTGAATTCGGATCAGCAGCCGCGCCGCGCGCCGGGGCGGTAGGTGCAGACGATATTCGGAGCGAGCTCCTGCTCGCCGAACCAGGCCGGCTTCAGCGCGCCGCGCGCAAACAGCGGCGCCTGATCGGCATAGTGGCGCGATTCCGGATGCGACGTGGCGCTGCCGAATTGGTGGATGCTTTGCGCGCGGACCTTGCCTGCCTTGTCCCAGGTCACGAGCATGATGAAGCTGTCGCCGAGATCGCCGACCAGCCGGCCGTCATCGCCATAATGCGTGTAGATCGCGCGGAGTGCTCCGGGTCCGCCGGTCAGCGGCAGGTCGAGGCTGCCGCGGCGGAGACGGACGAGATCGGTCATCGGCGGGTCGATCCGGCCATAGAGTTCGGTCAGCCGCTTCACGGCATCGGCCAGGGCCTCGCGCGGCGGGGGCGGCGGCTCGTTGTGATAGATCGCGCGCAATCCGTATTTGACGACAATGAAGGCGAGTGCATCTGCGGCGCCATGGCCGTCCAGCGTGCCGTCCCAGGTGCGGAGCAGCGCCTGCGCCCGGGCAAGGTCCGGGCTGCCGCGCAGGTCGAGACGTAGCGCGGCATCGATATAATGCCGCTCGGCCGAGCGCGGATCGAAGCCGGTATCCATCTTCACGCGCCACAGGTCGTCCGCGCCGACCTTCGGCATGGCCGAGAGCAGGGCGACGGCGCGCAGCGCACGGTTGGTCACATTCTCCTCGATGCCGAGCAGCGGCGAATAGGCCGTGCGGTGCAGGTTCGATCCCTGCTGCGTCGCCAGCCATGGCGCATTGTTGGCATTGACCAGAAAGCCGCTCGGCGGGTCGACCAATTGCGGCGCGGCGTCGAAAGGAAGCTGGCGGCGCCACAGGTCGCGGCTGGTGTCGCCGGGCAGGATGCCGCGCCAGTCGAATCCCGACGTGCGTTCCGGGAAGCGGGCATTGTAGAAGAATGCGATCCGGCCGGTCCTGTCCGCATAGACGAAGTTGGTGGCGGGGATCGCCGCCATCCGCATCGCCGCGATCCACTCATCGTAATTGCGCGCTTTCGTCAGCCGGTAATATTGCTCGACCTGGGCGATTTCGCCGATGCTGCCGTAGCGGATCGCGAACGCGCCCGCCTTGTTGACGATCACCGGTCCCTGGATCGCGCGGTAGACGGTCTTCGGCACCGGCAGCACGAACGGGCCGAAGCGGACCCACAGCCAGACGCGCCGGCTGCCGAGCGGCCGCGTGCCGCCGTCGAACCGGTAGGACTTGCCGCCGTCGGTCAGCGTCAGGCGGTAGACATCGACCAGATCGGGCCGGTTGACGGTGTTCGCCCAGCCGAGATCGCGGTTGTGGCCGGTGAGCGGGAACGGCGCGATCGGGAACAGGCCGCCGGCCATGTCGAGCCCTTCGCCGCTGGTGACATGGGCTTCGTACCAGGCGACCGGTCCGCTCCACGGCTGGTGCGAGTTCAGGATCAGCCGCGTCGCGCCGTCGGCCGACCGGCTGGGCGCGACCGCGAAGGCGTTGGAGCCCTTTTCCGTGCCCAGGTTGGAATCGTTCGGCAGCGGCTTGTCGCCCACCAGCGCGCCGAGCGTGTGGTCGAGGCCGAAGAAGAAGGGGGAGGTGAGGGCAAAGCCCGAGACGATATCCTTGCCAGTGACCGGAAACAGGCCGGGCAGGTGCCGTTCCTCCGGATGGCGGGCGGCATAAAGGTTGACGCCGTCCGCATAAGCCTCCACCACCTTGCGGACCTGAGGCGACAGCTTCGCTTCATAGCCGCGGTCGACATCGGCGCGGACGCCGAGCAGGTGATAGGCATAGTCCTGCGCGGCGCCTTTGGGGCCGGTCAGCTCGCCCAGCCGTCCGCGCGTACCCGCCAGCACCTGTTCGAGTGTCGCGAAATCGTCCTCGGACTGCGCCCAGGCGAGGCCGAACGCTGCATCGGCATCGGTACGGCCCTTCACATGCGGCACGCCCCAACGGTCGCGGCGGATCACCACATCGTGAGCGGCAGCCGGCTCGGGCACGCTTTCGAGCCGGGCGCGAAGCGGCGAAAAGGCGATCGCGTCCGCTGCCGCGATTGCCGCCAGCGTCCCGGCGATGCCCAAGCTCCACTTCGCCCAGCGCTTCATGATGCGTCCCCTGCCTGCGCGCATAAAGCGGCAAAAGCCGGATTTGGACAAGCGGGCCGTGCGGCCGTTCCGGAACCGTTCGCGGCAGCCTGTCGTTGCGGGGCCATCATCTCCAGCAAGGAGTGGCAGAGATGGCAGACGAACGGGTCGTGGAACGGACGGTGGAGCATGAGCCGCAGACCACGGTGATCGAACGGCGCGGCAGCGGCGCGGGCGTGGTGATCGGCATCCTGGTGCTGGTCGCGATCGCGCTGCTCGCCTGGTTCCTGTTTGCGCAGAACCGCAACGATGCGGTGCGGACCGATGCCGTCACCGGCGCCGCGCAAAGCGTCGGCGACGCCGCCGGCAAGGTCGGCGACGCGGCGGAAAAGGCGACCGACGGGAAATGATTCTTCTCCCCTCCCTGAAAAGGGAGGGGAGTTAGTTTCCTATCTCACACACGCGTCCATCCCCTCGCGCTTCACGACGCCGGCGCGGCGGAGGATCAGGTTGCCGTAGCGGCGGGTATAGCCGGTCGGCGCAACGCCGGGCCGCTTCTTGGGCAGCGGCAGGACGGCGGCGATGCGGGCAGCCTCGATCGTGCTCATCCGCGATGCGTCGTGCTTGAAATAGCGCTGCGCGCCCGCGTTGACGCCATAGGTGCCGATGCCGGTCTCGGCGATGTTCAGATAGACTTCCATGATCCGGTGTTTGCCCCAGATCGCTTCGATCAGCACCGTGAACCAGGCCTCGATGCCTTTGCGGAAATAGCCGCCACCCTGCCACAGGAACGCGTTCTTCGCGGCCTGCTGGCTGATCGTCGAGCCGCCGCGGATGATGTGGCCGCCGGCCGCATTGCGCATCATCGCCGCGCCGATCGCATCGACGTCGAAGCCGTGATGCTCGCAGAATTTCGAATCCTCCGCCGCGATTACGGCGCGCGCCATGTCGGGATCGATCCGCGACAGGGGCATCCAGTCCTTTGTCACGCTGCGCCCGGACAGCACGTCGCCCAGCATCGTGAAGGTGAAGGGCGGCGGGACGAAGCGGTAGACCGCGACCCATAGGACCGAGAACAGCATCAGGCCGAACACCAGCTTCAACAGAAAGCGGATCGGGCGGAACGAGCGGGTGCGGGCATTGCGGCGGGGGCGCGGGCGGGTGGCCATGGCGGCCTTGCTAGCGCGGGGCTTTGTCCGCGTCACCCGTGCCAATCCGGTTGACATTTGCGCGCCCTTCCGCTTTAGGCGCGCGCTTCTGGCGGTGCCGCAGGGGTGCCGCCTGGCTGGGTCTACCTTGCACGGGACCCTGACGAACGAAAGGAAAGACCATGCGTCACCGCGTCGGCGGCCGTAAGCTTCAGCGCACCGCCTCTCACCGCGCCGCCCTGTTCCGCAACCAGGCAGCCGCTCTCGTCAAGCACGAGCAGATCACCACCACGCTCGCCAAGGCGAAGGAGCTTCGCCCCTATGTCGAGAAGCTGGTGACGCTGGCTAAGAAGGGCGGGCTTTCGAACCGTCGCCTCGCCCACAGCCGGCTGATGGACGACACCCAGCTGAAGAAGCTGTTCGACGTGATCGGCCCCCGCTATGCCGAGCGCGCCGGCGGCTATACCCGCATCATCAAGGCCGGCATCCGCGCCTCGGATGCGGCGCCGATGGCGATCATCGAGTTCGTCGACCGCGACACCTCGGCCAAGGGCCAGGATTCGGGCCCGGTCCAGACCGACGACGAGTACGCCGACGCCGCGTAAGTTCCGGTAACGGAACGTCTTCGCAACGGGCAAATGACGCGCTAGACCCCTGCTCAGGCAGCAGGGGGAGGTGCTTCATGCGTGTGTTGATCGCAGCGGCGGCGATGTTGGCGGGCGCGTCGCCCGCTTGGGCGCAGAATTGTCCGAAACCGCAGGACTGGACGAAGCCGGAGCGGCATCTCGCCGCCCGCGTGCCCGAGATGAAGTTCGCGCTGAAGCCCGGCGGCACGGTGCAGATCGGCCTGCTGCCGCAGGAGCAGGTCCGGTTCGCGGCCGGCAAGGCGACGCGCAAGGGCTATGCCGGGCTGGCGGCGATCGACGTGCCGCGCGCCGGCACGCTGCAGGTCGCGGTCGATAACAAGACCTATGTCGACCTGGTCCGCGCCGGCAAGCCGCTGGCGCTCGCCGGAGAGCCGAAGACGAAGGGTTGCACGGGCGTGCAGAAGATCCTCGAGTTCAAGGTCGCGCCGGGGCGGTACCTCGTCCAGCTGTCGGGTTCGCCCGACAAGACGGTCAGGATCGCAAC
>NZ_DASTXI010000171.1:0-23054 GCF_035758555.1 Sphingomonas sp.
CCGTGTCGGCTCCGGCGCCTTCCGAAAGGCCAACGCTCGTTCGACCCGCGCCAGCGTCTTCTCGCCCGCCTCCGGCAGCACGTCCGCAATCGCGACCATCTCGTCCATCCGCGCCCAGCAATCGAGCACCAGGTCGACACCGGCTTCGATCGCGCCGCACGCCTTTTCGGCTGGCGTGCCCGACAGCGCCTTCATGTCGATATCGTCGGTCATCAGCAGCCCGTCGAAGCCGATCCGTTCGCGGATGATCTTCTGGATCACATAAGCGGAAAGCGTGCCCGGCCGCGCATCGTCCCATGCCGTGTAGACGATGTGCGCAGTCATGCCGATCGGCGCCCAGGCGAGCTGCTCGAACGGCCGCAAGTCAGTCTCCAGCTCCGCCTCGCTCGCTTCGACGATCGGCAGCGCCTTATGGCTGTCGACGAGCACGCGGCCATGGCCGGGCATGTGCTTGACGATGCCGGTGACGCCGCCCGCCTGCAGCCCTTCGATGACCGCGCGTCCGATCGCAGCGACGCGCATCGGCTCATGCCCATAGGCGCGGTCGCCGATCACATCGTTCGCGCCTTCCTGCCGCACGTCGAGCAGCGGCAGAGCATCGACGGTGATGCCCACCTCGCTCAGGCTCAGCCCGATCGCCTCGGCATTGGCGCGCGCGGCCTCGATCGCGGAGATCGGCGCCTTCTCGTAAAGCGCATCGAATGCCGCGCCCGGCGGGAACGCCGGCCATTCAGGCGGCTGCATCCGCGCCACGCGACCGCCTTCCTGATCGATCATGATCAGCAGGTCGCCGCGCCCGTGCAGCTCGCGCAGCGAATCGGTCAGCGCGCGAAGCTGCGCCCGATCCCCGCAATTGCGCTTGAACAGGATATAGCCGGCCGGATCGGCCTCGCGAAAGAAGGCGCGCTCGTCGGGCGAGAGCTCGAGGCCGGCAAGGCCGAAGATGACGGGCTTCACGGCGCCTAATTCACCACCAGGCAGCTTTCGCCCGCGACACGCAGCCGCGCGCAGATGTCCTTCGCCTGTTGCGCGGAGCCGGCGGTGACGCGAAGCCGGTAATAGGTGCGGCCGTTCACTTCCGCCTTCATGATCATGTGGTTGAGCTCGGTGAGATAGGCGAAGCGCTTCGACTTGGTCTCCCAGCTCTTCTTCGCGCTCGCATCGCTTGGGAAGGCGCCCAGCTGGATCGTCGCGCCGGCCGGCCCTTCCGGCTCGACGACGGCCGGGGGAGCTTTCGCGGCCTGCCTGGCATCCGCATCCTCGACGTCGGCGGTTGCGCTCCGGGCGGGCTTCGGCTCCGCCTGAGGCCGGACAGGCTGCCGCGTCACCGGCGTCTCCGGCACCGCGCTCAGATCGAGGCTGCCTTCGACCTGCTGGCCCTGGCTGGTCTTGTAGACGACGTCGCCCTGGCCTTCGAACTTGGTGCCGCCTTCCTCGCTCGGCCGCACCTTGTAGGGCTCCTTCGGCGCCTGGATCAGTTCGCCCGACCCGGACGGCGTCACGTCGCGGTTCTGCCACCACCAGACGCCGCCGATCACGATCGCGGCGAGCAGCAGCAGCCCGAGCAGCGGCGCCACCCAGCCGAACGAGACGCCGTCCCGTTCTTCGGCGACCTCGTCGACCGGCTCCAGCCAGGGCAGCCGGTCTTCGTCGGACAGCGCGTATGGATCGTGCGCCATCAATGCATCTCCTCGACCGCGGTCACCCCCATGATGCCGAGGCCGTTGCGGATGATCTGCCCGATCCCGTCGACCAGATAAAGCCGCGCGCACGTGGTCGCGGGATCGTCCGCCACCAGCACGCGACGATCCGGCCGATCGTTGCCCATGTTGAAGAAGGCGTGGAACGCCGCCGCCAGGTCATAAAGGTAGAAGGCGATCCGGTGCGGCTCGCGCGCCGCCGCCGCGCCTTCGACGACGCGCGGGAATTGCGCGGCAAGCTTGACCAGCGCCAGCTCTTCGGCATCCAGGCGGTCGAGGTCGGCCGCGCCGCTGCAGTCGATCCCTGCCTCCTTGATGCGCCGCGCGATCGAGCGGATGCGGGCGTGCGCATATTGCACGTAGAAGACCGGATTGTCCTTCGACGCCTCGACGACCTTGGCGAAATCGAAGTCCATCTGCGCGTCGGCCTTGCGCGTCAGCATGGTGAAGCGGACGACGTCTTTTCCGACTTCGCGCACCACGTCCGCCAGCGTGACGAAATTGCCGGCGCGCTTCGACATCTTGACCGGCTCGCCGGCGCGCAGCAGCCGCACCATCTGGATCAGCTTGACGTCGAACTGGACCTTGTTCTCGGTCAGCGCGGCGACTGCCGCCTTGATCCGCTTGACGGTGCCGGCATGGTCGGCGCCCCAGATGTCGATCATCGCGTCGACGCCCTGCGCCTTCTGGAAATGATAGGCCATGTCCGCGCCGAAATAGGTCCAGCTGCCGTCCGACTTGCGGATCGGCCGGTCCTGGTCGTCGCCGAACTTGGTCGAGCGGAACAGCGGCAGCTCGACCGGCTCCCAATCCTCGGGCGTCTCGCCCTTCGGCGCTTCGAGGAAGCCGTCATAGACCAGATCGTGCGCGCGCAGCCATGCCTCGGCCGCCTCGGGCTTGCCGGCGGCCTGCACCTCGGCCTCGGACGCAAACAGGTCATGATGGATGCCGAGCAAGGCCAGGTCGGCCCTGATCATCTCCAGCATCGCGGCGACGGCACGCTCGCGAAACAGCTTCAGCCATTCGCCTTCCGGCGCCTCGACAAACCGCGCGCCGAACTCGGCGGCAAGCGCTTCGCCGACCGGCTTCAGATAGTCGCCGGGATAAAGCCCTTCCGGAATCTCGCCGATATTCTCGCCCAGCGCCTCGCGGTAGCGCAGGTGCGCGGAGCGGGCGAGCACGTCGACCTGCCCGCCGGCGTCGTTGACGTAATATTCGCGGACAACTTCGTGCCCGGCATATTCGAGCAGCGCGGCCAGCGCGTCGCCCACTACCGCGCCCCGGCAATGCCCCATGTGCATCGGCCCGGTCGGGTTGGCGGAGACATATTCGACATTCACTTTCCTGCCGGCCCCCACGGACGAGCGGCCATAGTCCGCCGCGTCGGCGTGAATCGCGCGCAGCTCTTGGCGCCAGGTCGCATCGGTCAGGCGCAGGTTGATGAAGCCGGGCCCGGCAATCTCCGCCCCGGATACTTCCGGCAGCGCCTTCAGCTTCGCGACGATCTTGTCGGCCAACGCGCGCGGATTGGTGCCCGCCGGCTTGGCAAGCACCATCGCCGCATTGGTCGCGAGGTCGCCATGCGACGGATCGCGCGGCGGTTCGACCGTCACCGCGCTGCGCTGCAGCCCGCCGGGCAGCGCGCCTTCGGCGGTCAGGTCGTCGAGCACCGCGTTGATCGCGGCAGTGAAGCGAGCGTAAAGGGTCATTCGGGTCCGGACGGTCTGGAAAGCCCGGGCGTGTAACCGAGATCGGCGCAAGCGTGAACCCTCAGAACCCCTCCGGCAGCTCCAGTGCGCCGACGATTTCGCGATAGCTGGCGATCGCGTAGCGGTCGGTCATGCCGGCGATGAAATCGGCGATGTGGCGGCTGCGGTCCGGCTGGTCGGGCGGAAGCGTCTCGCGCCAGCCCTCGGGCAGCCGGGCCGGATCGTCCGCGTACGCGGCGAACAGGCCGCCGACGATCGTCGCGGCGATCCTGGCCGCCTCCAGCTGACGTCCGTGGTGGTAGAGCTCGCGGTACATGAACCGCTTCAGCTCGCGTTCCTCGGCGCGCATCGCGTGACTGAAGCCGACCAGCGCCTGGCCGGCGGCACGGACATCCTCGACCGTCTGCACGCCCGTGTCGCGGATGCGCCGCCGCGTCTCGGCGATCAGATCGTTGACCATCAGCCCGATCTGCGAGCGCACCAGTTCCGACAGCAGACGCCGCTCGGAAATGTCGGGATAACGCTCCTGCGCCGCCCGCCAGCCGCGCGCGACCAGCGGCACCGCCAGGATCTGCTCGCGGCTCAGCAGCCCGGCGCGGAGGCCGTCGTCGATGTCGTGATTGTCATAGGCGATATCGTCCGCCACCGATGCAACCTGAGCCTCGAGCGACGGCCAGGAGCCCAGCTCCAGCGGAAATGCCGCATTGGCTTCCGCCATTGCCCAGCTCGGCTGCTCGACTGGCCCGTTATGCTTGGCGAGGCCCTCCAGCGTTTCCCAGGTCAGGTTCAGCCCGTCGAAGCGCGGATAGGGCTTTTCGACGCGCATCAGCACACGCAGCGTATGGGCATTGTGATCGAATCCGCCGACATGCGCGGTCGCGGCCTTCAGCGCGTCCTCGCCGGCATGGCCGAACGGCGGATGGCCGATATCGTGCGCCAGGCACAAGGCCTCGGTCAGATCCTCGTTGAGGCCGAGTGCGCGCGCGATCGTGCGGCCGATCTGCGCCACTTCCAGGCTATGCGTCAGCCGCACGCGGAAATGGTCCCCATCGGGCGCGATGAACACCTGCGTCTTGTGACGCAGGCGGCGAAACGGGATCGAGTGGATCACTCGGTCGCGGTCGCGCTGATATTCGTCGCGCGGCCCGCGCAGCGCGGTGCGTTCTTCCGAATGAAGGCGGCCGCGGCTCCGGGCCGGATCGCAGGCCCAGGGGCTGAGCGCCCTCATTTGCCCCCGATCTTCTCGACGGCTTCGCCCGCGTCGCTGTGCCATTGAAAGGCGCCGATGCCAGCCTTGCGCAGCTTCCTGACCACGGCCTGTGCCTCGTCGTCGGTCTTGTAGGGGCCGGCAAGCAGCCGATTGGTCGCGCGATTCTTCGCGGTCCAGGGGCCTTTCCCTTTGATCGAGGCTTCCTTGGCGGTCACCCGCGTCCATTCCTTGGGCAAAGCATCCTCGTTGGCGCCGCCTGCGACCTGCACCCAGATTCGTGCCGGGTTCTTCGGTTCCGCCTTCTTTTTAGCCGCCGCCTGTTTGGTGGTCTTTCCTACGGGCTCGCATTTCGTCTTTGCAACCTTGCCCTTGGTTTTGCGGGGCGCCGGCTTGCAGTCTTCGTCGGTATCGGCCGCTTTGGCCTTTGCCGGATCTTCCTTTTTGGCCGCAACGCGTGGCGTGGGTGTCGGCTTCGGTGCCGCCTGGGCCACGCGCGCCGGCGCATCCTCTGCCGCTGCCGAACGGAGGTCGTGCATGATTGCGTCGAGATTGCCGCGCTCCGCAACCTTTGTCTGCGCAACCTGTGCGGGCGCAGGAGTCGGGCTCGGCGCAGGCGCGACCCGGACGACCTTTTCAGGCGGCGGCGAAGCGAGCAGTTTGCTTGCCTTGGAGGCGCGCCGCTGCGAACGCAACTGGGTCTGCGCCGCAGGAGTCGCGGTGGCCGTCGGCGGGTAGAAGGTCGGCGGAGCTGTCGGCTGCGGGATCGGCTCGGCCGATGCGACCCGCAGGTTGGCAGGCATTTCGCCCAGATGCACCGCCGCAGCCTTCTGCGCCGAGTTGAGTGCGGCCAGCTTTGCCAGGAATGGGTCCATCGTCTCGGCCATGCGCTCCGGCATCACCTTGTGGACGATCCGGCTCGCGCCCGGCAGGTCACCGGTCATCGCCAGCACAAAGGCGCGCGCGCGCCATGCGCCCTGGTCGCGCTTGTAGAGCAAAGGATCGATCAGCTTCAGCGCCTGCTCGCGTTCGCCGCTGATGCCGAGCGACAGCGCGTAGCGCTTGGTGATCTCATCATTCGGTCCACGGCTGAGCGCCAGCGCATAGTCGTGCTGCGCCTTGCGCGTGTCTCCGCGCAGGTCATAGGCGAGCCCGCGATCGCCGGCGATCTCCACCTCCGGCACGCCGAGCGACCGCGCCGCGTCGAACATCTTCAGCGCCTCGCGCGGATTGTCGACCATCAGCAGCGCGCGGGCGAGCCCGGCTTTGATCTGCCCATTGCGCGGGGAGTGCTCGTCGGCGCGCGCAAAGAAGCCGAGCGCGGCATTGCCGTCGCCGACCTCCAGTGCCGCCTGCCCCGCACCGATCAGCGCGGACAGGCTGGTCGGATCGGCAGCGAGCTCGTGCAAATAACGGGACAGCCGGTCGGCGGGACGCTCTGGCGCCTGGGCAGGCGCAGCTGTTACGGACGCAAAAAGCGCTGCGGCCAGCCCGATGGCGGTCGAATGAAAAAATGATCGGATCACGATGCGCGAGTAGATGGGGCGCAAAGGCTTAGGGCAATGTGAACGCCCGCTCCATCGCGGCAGAGCGTGGCTGGCGGGCGATGAAAGACGTCCGTCACCCCGGACTTGATCCGGGGCCCATCTTTCTTCCGACTGCTGCGCAAAGAAGGTGGATCCCGGGCCAAGCCCAGGATGACGGTCATGTTACTGATTATTCTGGCGATTCAGGAACCGCGGAATGTCGAGCGGATCGCTCTCGCCGTCATCGTCGGCGCTTGGCGTCTTGGCGTTGCCGCGGGCGATCGACGACATGCGCTCGAACAGCGTGCCGCCGCCCTGGCGCGCAGCCGGGGCCGGCTCCGGCTTGGCTTCGGCCTTGGCGCCGCCAAACCAGCGGCGACCGCCGGTCAGGTCTTCGTCGATCAGCGGTTCAGGCTCGGGCTCCGGCGCGTCGAGCAGCAGCTCGTCCGACGCGGTTTCCTCGATCGGCGCATCGAGCGTCAGCGGCTCGTCTTCGTCGACCGGCGGCTCGACCTTGAGTTCCGGCTCAGGCCCCGTTTCGGCAACGGGCTCCGGCGCCGCGACCGGTTCGACCGGCTTCGCTGCCGCCGGCATCACGAACGGCCGCGGCTCTTCCGTCTTCTTGGTGCCGGGGAAGGAGAAGACCCGCGCCGGCTCCGGCTTTTCGCTGACTTCCGCCTCGATGCCGGTGGCGACGACCGATACGCGGATCGAGCCTTCCAGGCCGTTGTTGAACGCCGAACCCCAGATGATGTTCGCATCGGGGTCGACCAATTCCTTGATGTGGTTGGCGGCCTCGTCGACCTCCATCAGACGCATGTCCTCGCCGCCGGTGATCGAGATGATCACGCCCTTGGCGCCTTTCATGCTGACGCCGTCGAGCAGCGGATTGGCGATTGCCTTCTCGGCCGCCTCGATCGCGCGATTGTCGCCCGACGCTTCGCCGGTGCCCATCATCGCCTTGCCCATCTCGCCCATCACCGAGCGGACGTCGGCGAAGTCCAGGTTGATCAGGCCGGGCATCACCATCAGGTCGGTGATGCCGCGCACGCCCTGCTGCAGCACCTGGTCCGCCATCTGGAACGCTTCCTTGAAGGTCGTGTTCGGATTGGCGATCAGGAACAGGTTCTGGTTGGGGATGACGATCAGCGTGTCGACATGCTTCTGCAGCTCGGCGATGCCGGCCTCGGCCGACTTCATACGCCGCGAGCCTTCGAAGCTGAACGGCTTGGTGACAACGCCGACGGTCAGGATGCCGCGCTCGCGCGCCGCCTTGGCAATGACCGGCGCTGCGCCGGTGCCGGTGCCGCCGCCCATGCCGGCGGCGATGAAGCACATATGGGCGCCATCCAGCGAACGCTCGACCTGATCGATCGTCTCTTCGGCCGCCGCGCGCCCGATCTCGGGCCGCGAGCCCGCGCCCAGGCCTTGGGTGATCTTCAGGCCCAACTGGATGCGGCTTTCCGCCGGCGAGGCGTTCAGCGCCTGCGCATCCGTGTTGGCGACGATGAAATCGACCCCCTGCACGTCCGACGCGATCATGTTCGCGATCGCGTTGCCGCCCGCACCGCCGACGCCGATCACGCTGATCCTCGGCTTCAGCTCATCCACTTCGGGCGGGATGAATTCGATGCTCATGTGATTGACTCCTCGTCGCAAATCGCCGGCGAAGCGCTCGCCCCCACCAGGGGCTTATGAATCAACGGATTCGCCAAATCGACATCAAAGTTAACGACCCACAATTTTATTCACAGGTTTGTCCGGAAGGCCGTCACCAGCCGCTGGATCAGCGCCGGCCCGGACGGCTTCACCACGGTCTGATCGCGGCCGGTCGGCAGCAGCCGCAGATCGATCGGATCGGAAGCGGCATAACGCGTGAGGCCCGCGAGCGTCGCAAAGGCCGGTCCGCTATGCGCATCCGGCAGGCCGGTCAGCCCGCGCGGACGGCCGACCCGCACCGATCGGCCGAGCAGCCCCTGCGCATAGTCGGCGACGCCCTTCAGCTCCGCGCCGCCGCCGGTCAGCACCACCTGCCGCCCCCGGCTGAAGCCGAGCTCGGTAAGGGCCTTCGCGACCTCGCCGAAAATCTGGTCGAGACGCGGGCGGATCACGCCGATCAGCTGCGCGCGGGTGATCCGCGTCGCCTCGCCGCCGCCTTCCTCGGCCGAGATCGGCGCGACCTCGATCATGTCGTGATTGTCGCGCGGCGTCGCGGTCGCGGAGCCGTAGAAGCATTTCATCCGCTCCGCTTGCGCCCGCCGGGTGCCGAACGCCGAGGCGATGTCGTCGGTGATGTCGGCCGCCCCCAGCGGGATCGAGGCCAGGTCGACCAGCATTCCGCCGATGAACAGCGAAACGTTGGTCACGCCCGCGCCGAGCTCCACCAGCGCGATGCCAAGCTCCCGCTCCTCATCCGAGAGGCAGGCCATGCCGGTCGCGAACGGCGAGGCGACAATCGACTTTACCTCCAGGTGTGCGCTCCGCACGCACAGGTCGAGGTTGCGCACCGGCGACGGCTCGGCCGCGACGACATGGATGCCGACGCCCAGCTTGTCCGCGTGCATGCCGCGCGGGTCCTTAACGTCGTTGAGCCCGTCCAGCGTGTAGAGCGTCGGCTGCGCGTGCAGTACCATCCGCCCGCCCGGATCGACCGAATCGCGCCCGGCCGCGAGCAAGTGGTCGATATCCTCCTGCTCGATCCGGTGCCCGCCCAGCTCCACCTCGACCGAGGCAACGTTGCTGGCGAGCCCGCCCGCCGAGAAGCTGACCCAGACGTCCTCGATATTGACGCCGGCGATCCGCTCCGCCTGCTCGACCGCCTCGCGCACGGCCAGCTCGGTCGCGCTCATGTCTGCGACATAGCCGCGGCGCACGCCCCGGCTCTCGCGCTGGCCGGTGCCCAGCACGTTCAGCGCGCCGTCCTCGCCGCGCTCGGCGATCAGCGCGGAGACCTTCCACGATCCGATATCCAGCGCGGTGATCAGCTTTTCGCCGCGCACGGCCGCGGCACGGGAATCACGCCTGCTCATAGAGTGTCGTTCACCTTCTCGAAGCCGGAATGCTCCGTTGTCGCGGGATTCGCCGGAGCGGGTGGTGGGGGCACGGCGCTGCCGTCGATCGCGCGTACCTGCCGGTCGATCCGGGCGACGAACCGCGTCGGATCGCGCATGTCGAATTTCAGGAAGCCGCGGCCGAGCAGCCGCTGCGCCGTGTCCATCCGCGCGAACCGCACCAGCGCGCGTTCGGCAGCGTCCTGTCCCTCAGGCAGCGACAGCGTCTCGCCGGACTGGAAGCGCAGGTCCCAGCGCCGCTCCCCGATCCAGGTCGCGCCGGCGATCACCGGCTTCAGCGCCGGCGCCTTGGCGAGCAGTTCGGCGAATTGGTCCGCATGAAGATTGGCGTCGCGGCCGATCAGCAACGGCAGGTCGGTGCCCGGGGCGGCGGTCACGTCCTGCAGCACCACGCCGCTCGCATCGATCAGCCGCAACCGGCCCTGATTCTGCCACACCGCCGCGGGCGTGCGCTCGACGATATCGACGACCAGCGTGTCCGGCAGCCGCCGCGACACGCGCGCATCCTGCACCCAACCGTAGCGGAGCAGCTTGTCGCGGACCTCGTCGAGATCGACCAGCGGCATCGCCATCGAATGCTGGTCGAACGCGATCGCATAGACGGTCAGCCGGTCCATGTTCCTGATGCCGCGCAGGTCGACGCGCTTCACCTCGAATCCGGCGCGGCCGAAGGCATTGGCGATCTCGGTTCCCGCCATCGCCGGCACGCCGAACGCCTGCAGGATGGCGACCGCGATGGCCGCGCCCAGCCCCAGCGTCCCCCAGGTGACGATCCGCTGCACAGCTTCATGGCTGACGGGAACGCGTGCCAGCGCGCGAGCGAACAGCCCCGGCTTCTTCGCCGCCGGCTTGCGCCGCGCCGGTGCGCGCGAGGGTGATCCCCGCCGGATCTTGGCCGAAGCGCTAGCCATCGCCCAGCGCCTCCTTGACGATCGCGTCGACCAGCTCGGCATAGCCGAGGCCCACCAGCCGGCCCTGCTCGGGCACCAGGCTCAGCGGGGTCATGCCCGGCTGGGTGTTCACCTCGAGCAGGTAGAGGCCTTCGATGCCCTTCTCATCGTCCCAGCGGAAATCGGAACGCGACGCGCCCTTGCAGCCGAGCAGCCGGTGCGCCTTCAGCGCCATGTCCATGCAAGCATCCGCCACCGCCGGCGGGATATTCGCCGGGCAGACATGCTCGGTCAGCCCGGCCGTATATTTCGCGTCGTAATCGTAGAAGCCGCGATGAGGCTTCAGCTCGGTCACACCGAGCGCCCGCCCGCCCAGTACCGCCGTCGTCAGCTCGCGCCCCCGGATGAAAGGCTCGGCGAGCAGCTCCTCGAAATCCTGCCACGGACCCGCCACGTCGCGGCCGATCGGCTCGCCGTAATTGCCCTCCGACGTCACGATCGCGACGCCGACCGACGAGCCCTCATTGACCGGCTTCAGCACATAAGGCCGCGCGAGTGGATCGCCGAAATACAGGCTTTCGGACTTTACGACATGCCCGCCCGGCATGCGGATGCCGTGCGGCACCAGCGCCTGCTTGGTCAGCTGCTTGTCGACCGCGATCACCGACGTGACCATACCCGAATGCGTGTAGCGCACGCCCATCAGGTCGAGCATGCCCTGTACCGACCCGTCCTCGCCCGGCGTCCCATGCAGCGCGTTGAACACCAGGTCCGGCTTCGCCTCCGCGATCCGCGCCGCCACGTCATGGCCCATATCCAGCCGCGTCACGCGATAGCCGAGGCTTTCGAGCGCATCGGCCACGCCCGCGCCCGACATCAGCGACACTTCGCGCTCGGCCGACCAGCCGCCCATCAGGACGAGGATGTGGAGGGGGGCGGTCACAGCGTCTTCTCCGTACCCCTGCGAAAGCCGGGGTCCATAGTGCAGCGCTGCGATGGGCCCCTGCTTTCGCAGGGGCACAATGACCTTGTCATCATTCCCCCACCCCCACGCGCTGAATCTCCCATTCCAGTTCGATGCCCGAATGCGCCTTCACCCGCGCGCGGACTTCCTCGCCCAGCGCCTCGATCTCGGCGCTGGTGGCCTTGCCCAGATTGAGCAGGAAATTGCAATGCTTCTCAGAGACTTGCGCGTCACCAATCTGCAATCCGCGACAACCGGCGTCGTCGATCTCCTTCCACGCCCTGGTGCCCGGCGGGTTCTTGAAGGTGGACCCTCCCGTCTTCGATCGCAGCGGCTGCGTCGCCTCGCGGGACGCGGCAATGCGGTCCATCTCCGCCTGGATCGCCGACGGCTCGGCTTCATGGCCGCGGAACGTGGCGCTGACGACGACTGCGCCTCGCGCCAACTCCGAATGACGATAGGTATAGCCCAGCGCATCGAGCGGCAGCGTCCGGCGCTCGCCGGAGCGCAGCACGACCTCGCATTCGACGAGCACGTCCTTCACCTCGCGGCCATAGGCGCCGCCGTTCATCCGTACGAAGCCGCCGACGGTGCCCGGGATCGAGCGCAGGAACTCGACGCCGCCGATGCCCGCGTCACGCGCGGTCGAGGAGACGAGGATGCCGCTCGCCCCGCCGCCGCAGCGGAGCGTCGTCGCGTCGATCACGTCCATCTTGGCGAACGCCTTGCCCAGCCGAACGACGACGCCCGGCACGCCGCCGTCGCGAACGATCATGTTGGAGCCGAGCCCCAGCGCCATCACCGGCACGGCCGGGTCGAGGCCGGCGAGAAAGACCGACAGATCGTCCACGTCTTTCGGCTCGAACAGCCATTCGGCCGCGCCGCCGGATTTGAACCAGACGAGCGGCGCGAGCGGGGCGTTCTGGGTCAACCTGCCTCGAACCTCGCTCGTCCCGAGCCCAGTCGAGGGGCGCTGGGAGGGGCCGCACACGCGCCCCTCGACTTCGCTCGGGACGAGCGGAGAAGTTGGCGCGCTCATCATGCCGCCTCCCTCCGCATCGCGTCCGCCAGCCCCGCCGCCCATTTGGTGATATCGCCGGCGCCCAGGCACACGACCAGATCGCCCGCCTGCGCAATGCCCGCCAGTTCGCGCGCCAGCGACGCAGGGTCCGCGATCTCCGCAGCCGCCCTATGTCCCCGCGCCTTCAGCCCAGCGACCAGCGCCACCGAATTCACGCCCTCGAGCGGCGTCTCGCCCGCGGCATAAACCGGCGTCACATAGACCATGTCGGCATCGTTGAAGGCCGTCTCGAACTCGGTCAGCAGGCTCTGTAACCGGGTGTAGCGGTGGGGCTGGCAGACCGCGATCACCCGCCCCTGTGCCGCTTCACGCGCGGCCGCGAGCACCGCTCGGATCTCGACCGGGTGGTGGCCGTAATCGTCGATGATCGTGACGCCGTTCGCCTCGCCGACCTTGGTGAAGCGCCGCTTGACCCCGCCAAACTTCGCGAAGCCGCCCCGGATTACTTCGTCCGGCACGCCCAGCTCCACCGCCACGGCGATCGCGGCGAGCGCGTTCTGGACATTGTGCTTGCCCGGCATCGGCAGGCGCACGTCCTCGATCGCGCGCACGTCGCCGTCACGGCCGCGGATCGCGACATGGAAGCAATTGCCGCCGTCCTGCGGCGCCACGAAAGTCGCGCGCACATCCGCCTGCGCCGAAAAGCCGTAGGTGACGACCCGCCGGTCGCGGATCAGCGGCAGGATGTTCTGGACCTCGGGATGGTCGAGGCACATCACCGCCGCGCCGTAGAAAGGCACGTTGTGCACGAACTCCAGATAGGCGGCCTTGGCGCGGTCGAAATCGCCATAATGATCGAGGTGCTCGGGATCGATGTTGGTCACGACCGCGATCGTGCCATCGAGTCTCAGGAAGCTGCCGTCGCTCTCGTCGGCCTCCACCACCATCCAGTCCGACGCGCCAAGCCGCGCATTGGAGCCGTAGCTGTTGATGATGCCGCCGTTGATCACTGTCGCATCGATTCCGCCCGCATCCAGCAGGGCCGCCACCATCGACGTCGTCGTCGTCTTGCCGTGCGTGCCCGCGACCGCGATCGTCGACTTCAGCCGCATCAGCTCGGCCAGCATCTCCGCGCGGCGCACGACCGGAATGCGGTATTCATACGCATAGGCCACTTCGGGATTCTCGCGCTTGATCGCGGTCGAGACGACGACCACCGCCGCGCCCTCGACGTTCGCCGCGCCGTGCCCGATCATCACCTTGATGCCGCGCTTGCGCAGCCCTTCGACCGCATAGCCCTCGGCCACGTCGGAGCCCTGCACCGTGTAGCCGAGATTGTGCATCACCTCGGCGATGCCCGACATGCCGATGCCGCCGATGCCGACGAAATGGATCGTGCCGATGTCGGTGCCGACGCCTTTCATCCCCCGATCTCCTCGATCAGGTCGGCGAGGTCGCGGACCGCATCCGGGCGGCCGCAGCTTTTCGCGCGGCGGGCGGCGTTGGCGAGGGCTTCGGGCTCCAGCCCCAGTTTCTGCATCTGCTTGGCCAGCTCGACCGCGGTGAAGCGCGATTGCGGGATCGAGCGCGCGCCGCCCGCTTCGACCAGTTCCCTGGCATTGTAGGTCTGGTGATCGTCGGTCGCCGCCGCGAACGGCACCAGGATCGCGGGACGGCCCGCCGCCGCAAGCTCCGCCACCGTCGACGCGCCCGAACGCGCGATCACCAGATGCGCGCGGCCGAGCCGCTCCGGCAGGTCGGGCAGGTAGGTGGCAAGCTCGGCCGGAATTCCTTGCTCGGCATAGCGGGTGCGGACCCGCTCGATATCCTCAGCGCGGGCCTGGTGCGTCACCTGCAGCCGCGCGCGGAACACCGGCGGTAGCAGTCCCAGCCCTTCCGGCACCACGTCGGACAGGATCGTGGCGCCCTGGCTGCCGCCGGTCACCAGCACCCGGAACACACCGTCATGGTCGAGCGGCGGATAAGGCTTGTCGCGCAGTTCCAACACTTCGTGGCGCACCGGATTGCCGACCAGCCGAACCTTCATCGCGCCCTTGGAAGGAAGCCGCTGGATATCCGGATAGGCGGTCGCGACGACGTCCACCCGGCCCGCCACGAGCCGGTTCACGCGGCCGAGCACGGCATTCTGCTCATGCACCGCCGTCGGCACCTTCGCCTTGAACGCGGCGAGCAAGGCCGGGAGCGCCGGATAGCCGCCAAAGCCCATCACTGCGGCCGGTTGGAATTCCCCAAACAACCGCAGCGCCTGTCTGCGCCCGGCCAGAATCGATCGCCCGGCGCGCAGCCAACCCAGCGGCCCACCGCCAAGCCGGCCCGCGGGTAGCACATGCGTCTCGACATTCTCGAACAGCCCGGGAAAGCGCGTGCCCCGCTCGTCGGTCACCAGCGCGACATCATGGCCGCGCCGCATCAGCTCTTCCGCCAATGCGTGCGCGGGCACCATGTGCCCGCCGGTGCCGCCCGCCGCGAGGACGTACTGGCTCATCGCTGGCCGCCCCATTTCACGACATAGGGGGACCGGTGCAGATACGGATTGCGCCGGGTGAAGGCGAGCAGCAGGCCCATGCCGATCGCCAGCGCGATCATCGACGATCCGCCATAGCTGATCAGCGGCAGCGTCATGCCCTTGGACGGCGCGAGCTGCAGGTTCACGGCCATGTTGATCGTCGCCTGCACGCCGATCTGGGTGGTCAGGCCGGCAGCGGCGAGCATCGTGAACTGGTCTTCCTCGTCCAGCAGCTTCAGGAACACGCGCACGACCACGGCGAGGAAGATCAGCGCAACCGCCAGGCAGGCGATCAGCCCGAATTCCTCGCCGATCACCGAAAAGATATAGTCGGTGTGCGCTTCGGGCAGCTGGAACTTGGCGACGCCGCCGCCGGGGCCGGTGCCGAACAGCCCGCCGCCGGTGATCGTCGCATGCGCCTTGTCGACCTGGTAGGTGTCGCCTTCGCCATAGATGAAGTTGTTGATGCGGCTCGTCGCGGTCGGATAGAACAGATAGGCACAGACCACCCCGACGAAGCCGGCGCCGACCAGCCCGCCGATCAGCCGGGCCGACACTCCTGACAGCAGCAGCAGCGCCATCCACATCGCGCCGAACAGGATGGTCTGACCGAAATCCGGCTGCTTCATCAGCAGGATCGCGATCACACCGACCAGCGCGCCGCTCAGCGGCACGACCGGCAGGCTCTTGTCCTGCTGACGCAGGCTCAGCAGCCAGGCGAGGCTGACCACGAACAGAGGCTTCAGGAATTCCGACGGCTGGAATTGGCCGATGCCGAGGTCGAGCCAGCGCGTCGCGCCGTTCTTCTCAAAGCCGATGATCGGCACCAGCGCCAGCATCACAGTCATGAACGCCGCGCCCGCCAGCGCGAAGCGGCGGGCAGTGACCTTGGAGAAGGTCGACACCCACAGCATCACCGGGACGCTGAGAGACACCCAGAACAGCTGGCGCCAGAAATAATGGAGCGGCGCAAAGGTCACGCCGGCGCCCGAATAGCGGTGCGCGGCGGACGGGCTGGCGGCGGCGACGGCCACCAGGCCGATCGCGATCAGCACCGTGATCAGCGTCAGCAGCACGCGGTCGATTTCCCAGAACCAGAGGCCCAGGGGACTCCGGTCGGCCCGGCCCAGGCGCGCCACCTGCTTCTTGCGCCGGATCGCTGCGGTGTCGGTCATTGCAGTGCCCCCACGGCGGCGCGGAAAGCGTCCCCGCGCGCTTCATAGTCCCTGAACTGGTCGAACGACGCGCAGGCCGGCGACAGCAGCACCGTGTCTCCTGGCTCCGCGTCATTGGCGGCGCGCCGCACCGCCTCGTCGAGCAAGCCGCATTCGGCAACGGGCATGTGCGGTTCGAGCAGCCGCGCGAACATCGCCCCCGCCTCGCCGATCGTATAGGCCGATCGGACGTGCGAGAAGTGCGGCGCGCAGGCGTCGAGATCGTCGGTCTTGGCGAGCCCGCCCAAAATCCACCGCACCTTCGGGAAAGCGGCAAGCGCCGGCGCGGTCGAAGTCGGATTGGTCGCCTTGCTGTCGTTCACGAACAACACGCCGCCGCGCTCGGCGACGCGTTCCATGCGGTGGGGAAGGCCGGGGTAGGACTGCAATCCCACCTCGATCATCGCTGCATTGACCCCGAGACTGCTCGCGATCTCAATCGCAGCGGAAGCGTTTTGAGCGTTGTGGGGCCCTTGAAGACTTGGCCATTTGTGCTGCTGGGGAATGCGATTCGGTGGTTCTATTTCGATGACCGAAGATGGTTTCAGTTGACGTGCAACCTGCCGCGTAACGTCACTATCAGTCACTACGAACGCTAGATGATCGTATGGCGTCTGCATCTCGAACAATCGCGCCTTCGAAGCCGCATAAGCCTCGAAACTCTCATACCGATCGAGATGATCGGGCGTGATGTTGAGCAGCACCGCGATGTCGCAGTCGAGCGCGTACGTCAGGTCGATCTGGTAGCTGGAGAGCTCCAGCACATAGACGCCGCCTTGAGGCAGCGGGTCCTGCGCGAGGATCGGCAGGCCGATATTGCCGCCCATCAGCGCCGGCACGCCCGCCGTCTTCAGGATATGGGTGACGAGCGCGGTCGTGGTCGACTTGCCGTTGGTGCCGGTGATGCCGACCACCTTGTGCGGCGGCAGCTCGGCCCGCGCCTGGGCGAACAGCTCGATATCGCCGATCAGGGGGACGCCGTAGCGCTTGGCGTGCGCCGCGATCGGATGCCGGTTGATCGGCACGCCGGGGGAGACGACGACGCCGGCGAAGCCGGTGAGGTCGAGGGTGAGGGGATCTTGCACCTCAAGCTCGCTCGTCCCGAGCGAAGTCGAGGGGCGCTGCTCGGCCTCTGTGCCAGCGCCCCTCGACTTCGCTCGGGACGAGCGGAATGCTTCCAGGTTGGACGCGTTCTCATCCCAAGCCCACACGCTCGCCCCGCTCGCCAGCAACGCGTCCACCGTCGCCAGCCCGCTCCGCGCGAGGCCCAGCACCGCATATTTCTTCCCGGCCCAGGCGTGCGATGTGATCATGCCGCACCCGTGCTCCTGCGAAAGCAGGAGCCCAGCTTGAGCTTCTCGCCTGGACCCCCGCCTGCGCGGGGGTGCGGTGATGATGCGGGCATCATCACCGCACCTTCAGCGTCGACAGGCCGGCGAGCGCCAGCACCAGGGCGATGATCCAGAAGCGGATGACGACGGTCGGCTCGCTCCAGCCGAGCTGTTCGAAATGGTGGTGGATCGGCGCCATCTTGAACACGCGCTTGCCGGTGCGCTTGTAGAAGAAGACCTGGATGATGACCGACAGCGCTTCCACCACGAACAGCCCGCCGATGATGCCCAGCACGATCTCGTGGTGCGCGACGACCGCGATCGTCCCCAGCGCGCCACCCAGCGCAAGGCTGCCGGTGTCGCCCATGAAGACAGCGGCGGGCGGCGCGTTAAACCAGAGGAAGGCCAACCCCGCGCCCGCAATCGCGCCGCAGAACAGCGCCAGGTCGCCGGCCCCAGGCACGTGCGGAATGCCCAGATACGCCGCGAACTTCGCGTTGCCGACCAGGTAGGTGATGACCATGAACGCGACCGAGGCGATGATCACCGGCATCGTAGCCAGTCCGTCGAGCCCGTCGGTCAGGTTCACGGCATTGCCGAACGCGACGATCGTGAAGGCGGCGAAGGCGATGTAGAACCAGCCGAGGTCCGCGACCGGCTGCGCCACGAACGGAATCCACAGGTCGGCGCCGTTGTGGCGCACGATCAGCCATGAGGCGATGCCCGCGATCACGAACTCCAGCAGCAGCCGCACGCGGCCCGGCACGCCGGCGGTGGTCGCTTTCCGCACCTTGTCCCAATCGTCGAGGAAGCCGATCGCGCCGAAGCCCAATGTTACCGCCAGGCACGCCCAGACATAGGGGTTGCGCGGATCCATCCACAGCAGCAGCGACACGGTCAGCGCGGTCAGGATCATCAGCCCGCCCATCGTCGGCGTGCCGCGCTTGGCGAGGTGGCTCTGCGGCCCGTCGGTGCGGATCGGCTGCCCCTTGCCCTGCCGCAGCCGCAGCCAGCCGATGAACTTCGGCCCGATGATCAGCCCCAGGAACAGTGCCGTCGCCACCGCCCCGCCCGCCCGAAAGCTCAGGTAGCGGATCAGGTTCAGGATGCCGGGAAAGCCGAGCTGTTCCGCAATCAGGTAAAGCATCAGTCCGCCTCCGCCAGCGCCCCGGCGCTCAGCTCGGCGACAAGCCGGCCCAGCCCCACGGAGTTCGACGCCTTGATGAGAACCGCGTCGCCGGCGCCGACATGCCCTTTTAGGGCGTCGAGCGCAGCCGCGGCGGCGGGCACATGCGCGAACTCGCACCGGCCCTCAAGCTCTTTTGCCAGCGGCGCCATCTCGTCCCCGACGAGCAGTGCAAAATCGACGTTCGCCGCCCGGATCGGCTCGGCCAGCTCGGCGTGGAAGCGCGGCCCCTGCTCACCCAGCTCCCGCATCGCGCCCAGCACGGCGATCCGGCGCGGCGCTTCCTCGTCGCCCAGCACTTTCAGCGTCGCGCGCATCGACGCCGGGTTGGCGTTGTAGCTTTCGTCGATCACCAGCGCCTCGCCGCCCGGCACCTGCACCTGCACGCGCGCGCCGCGCCCGGCGATGCCCTGCAGCTCGGCGATGGCGAGCCCGGCAATGGCGAGGTCAGCTTCCGCCGCCTCGACCGCCGCGATCACGGCCAGCGCGTTCGACACCCAATGCTCGCCGGGCTGCCCGATCGTCATCGTCAGGCTTGCCTCGGGCAGCTGCACGGTGACCAGAGTGCCGCCGCCCTTTACCGTCACCCGCTCCAGCGCGCGCACGTCCGCGCCTTCGCCCAGCCCGAACGTCAGCACGCGCGCGCCATGCGCCTTCGCGGCCTCGACCAGGATGGCGCGCTGCGGCGAGTCATGCGGGATCACCGCGGTCCCGCCCGGCTCCAGCCCCTCGAAAATCTCGGCCTTGGCGCGCGCGATCGCCTCGATCGAGCCCAGCATCTCGATATGGGCGGGCGCGATCGTGGTGACGACGGCGATGTGCGGCCGCACCAGCCGGGTCAGCGCCGAAATCTCGCCCGCATGGTTCATGCCCATTTCGAACACGCCGAAGCGCGTCGCCTCCGGCATCCGCGCCAGGCTCAGCGGTACGCCGGTGTGGTTGTTGTAGCTCTTCAGCGATCGGTGGGCATAGCCGGGCGCGATGCGGTCGAACGCCGCGAACAGCGCTTCCTTCGTGCCGGTCTTGCCCACCGACCCCGTGACGCCGACGATCTTTGCCGCCGTGCGCGCCCTCCCTGCGATCCCGAGGGCATCCAGTGCCGACCGCGTGTCGGCGACAAGAATATGGGGATAGGGCACCGGCCGGGCGACGATCGCCCCCGCCGCCCCTTGCGTGAACGCCTGATCGACGAAGCGATGCCCGTCGGTCGTCTCGCCCGCCAAGGCGATGAACAGATCGCCCGCGCCGACCTCGCGCGAGTCGAACGCGACCCCCGAGGCGACAAAGTCGGCGGAGGCAACGCCGGACACGGCCGCGGCGATTTCGAAAGAGGTCCAGAGGGCGGTCATTTGGTGGAGGCCCGGAGCACGCGCCCCTCGACTTCGCTCGGGACGAGCGGGCGCTTGGGCGCGGTGCCACCCTCCCCGCTCGTCCCGAGCGAAGTCGAGGGGCGTGGGTCAGAAGAGAACCCACTCATGCCGCGCACTCCCGCGCGACCGTCACGTCGTCGAACGGCAGCACGCGGTCGCCGACGATCTGGCCTTGTTCATGGCCCTTGCCGGCGAGCAGCACCACGTCGTCGGCGCCTGCCATCGCGACCGCTTCGGCTATCGCTTCGCGGCGGCCGGGGATTTCCCGCGCGTCGGCGGCGCCGGTCAGGATGTCGCGGCGGATCGCGGCCGGGTCTTCGCTCCTGGGATTGTCGTCGGTCACGATCACGACATCCGCCACCTGCGCCGCGACCCGTCCCATTTCCGGCCTTTTGCCCTGGTCGCGGTCGCCGCCGGCACCGAAGACGATGATCAGCCGGCCCCTGGTGTGCGGACGCAGCGCTGCCGCCGCCGCTTCGATCGCATCCGGCGTGTGCGCATAGTCGACATAGACCGGGGCACCCGCGCGCGTGATCGCCGCCCGCTCCAGCCGTCCGCGCACCGGCGTCACCCGCGCCAGATGGTCGAGCGTGCGCGCGGTGTCGCCGCCGGTCGCGATCGCCAGCCCCGCGGCCACGCATGCATTCGCCGCCTGATAGGCGCCGATCAGCGGCAGCATCACCTTGTAGGTCTCGCCATCCGCCTCGATCACCAGCTGCTGGCCCAGCCGCGAAGGCGTGCGCGATGCCAGCCGCAACGCGTCTCCACGCTCACCGACCGTCAGCACACGCAATCCCCTGGCCCGGGCGACTTCGATCACTCTTTGCGAATGCGCGCCATCGTCTGCCCACACAACCGCCGTGCCGTCCTCATCCACAACTTCTTCGAACAGCCGCAGCTTGGCGGCGAAATAGCCGGCCATGTCGCCGTGATAGTCGAGATGATCGCGGCTGAGATTGGTGAAGCCGGCAGCGCGGACCGGCAGCCCCTCTGTGCGCTTCTGGTCGAGCCCGTGGCTCGACGCCTCGAACGACAAATGCGTGATGCCTTCGCGCTTCAGCCCGGCGACGTTCGACAGGAACGTGACGATGTCCGGCGTGGTGAGCCCGGTCAGGACCTGGTCGTGCGCGGTGGTGACGCCCAGCGTGCCGATCGACGCGGCATTGTGGCCGGCGAGCCGCCACAGCTGGCGGGTCAGCTCGACGCTGGACGTCTTGCCGTTGGTGCCGGTGACGGCGACGGTCACGTCCGGATAGGGCGCGAAGAACTTTGCCGCGAGCAGGGCGAAGGCGCGGCGCGGCTCGGAAGCGGCGATGTGCGGCGCGCCCTCGACGGTTGCTTCGGGCCGCGCGACGATCGCCGCCGCGCCCGATGCCACCGCCTGCGGGATGAAATCCTCGCCGTTGAAGCGCGCGCCCTTGAAGGCCCCGAAAATCGTGCCCGGCGCCACCTTGCGGTGGTCGATCGCGAAGCCGGTTACCTCAGTGGGGGAATCGATGCCGGCCAGGTTGCTGAGCCGCATCGATCATTCTTCCTTCTCATGGATATAGGGCAGCACCTCGGCCATGTTCGCCTCGCGGTTCGGGTCCGGCATCACGTTCAGCATCGGCCCGATCCGGCTGATCACGCCCGACACGACCGGCGCGACGTTCCAGCCTGCGGTGTGGAAGCCGTAGGTCTCCTTGGTGCCCTTGGGATCGTCGAGCATCGCCACCACCACATAGCGCGGCGCCTCCATCGGGAATACGCCCGCGAAGGTCGTGACCACGGCCCTGCTTGAATAGCGCCCGTCGACGATCTTTTCTGCCGTGCCGGTCTTGCCGCCGACGCGGTAGCCGGGCGCATCCGCCTTCCGGCCGGTGCCTTTCATCACTACCAGGCGCAGCAGCGCGCGCATCTTGTACGAGGTTTCGGCCGAAAACACGCGCTCGCCCTTCGGCACCGGCCGGTCGGCATCGTGCTTCAGCAAGGTCGCCGGGCGCCAATAGCCGCCGTTGAACAGGGTCGCATAGCCGGTCGCGAGGTGCAGCGGAGAGACCGCGATGCCATGGCCGTAGCCGACCGTCATGGTTGCGATATCGCCCCAATTGTCGCCCGGCGTCAGCGGGCGGCCGCGCTCCGGCAGCTCGATCGAGACCTTCTCCAGGAAGTGCATCCGCCGCAGCCATTCGCGCTGCCGCGTCGCGCCCACCTGCGCCGCGATCTGGGCAGTGCCGATGTTCGACGATTCCTGCATGATCTGCGCGACCGTGCAGGGGCCGCCGAACGGGTGCGTGTCGGTGATCGAGAAGCGGCCGGCCTGCAGCACGCGCGGACAGTCATAGCTCTGGCCGAAGCTGGTGATGATGCCGTCGTCCATCGCCATCGCGACGGTGAACGGCTTAAACGTCGATCCGAGCTCGTAGACGCCCAGCGTCGCGCGGTTGAACGCTGCGTCGGGCCCCTGCTGCGCCGGCTTGTTCGGGTTGAGCTCGGGCAGCGAGGTCAGCGCGATCACTTCGCCGGTCTGGATGTCCATCACGACGCCGGCCGCGCCAATCGCGCTGAACTTCGCCATCGCGGCGCCCAGCTCCGCCTCCAGCGCCTGCTGCACGCGGCTGTCGATCGACAGCATCACGCCGGTGCCGCGGGCAGCACCGGTCAGGTCGCCGTTCAGCACCTTTTCCATGCCGGAGACGCCGGCGCCGTCGAAATTGGTGAAGCCGAGCACGTGCGCGGCAAGCATGCCCTGCGGATAGATGCGCTCCGGCTCGCGTCCCAGGTCGATGCCGGGCTCGCCCAGGCGGTTGACCGCCGCCACCAGCTCCGGCGTCGCGCGGCGGCGCAGATAGGTAAAGGTCAGCTTCGAGTTCAGGATCTTCAGATACTCGGCTGGCGTCCGCTCCGGCATCAGCTGCGCCAGCGACACGGCCAGCTTTCGCTTGTCGCCGATCACCTTTTCCGGATGGATGCCGATCGACCAGACCTCGATCGTCTGCGCCAGCGGAATGCCGTTTCGGTCGAGGATGTCGCCGCGCGCGATCGCGGATACATGGGCGCGATTGGTGCTGCTGTCGGCGAACGCCGCGAGATAGGCGATCCGCACCGCGATCGCCGCCGTCGCGCCGATGAACAGCAGCATCAGCAGCATCAGCCGGATATGGGCAAGCGCCAGCTCCGGCCGCCGCTCCGGAAGCGCGCGGAGCTGGACCGGGCTGGGTGCGACCGTCGCCATCAGCGTGCCTTCGCCTCCTTCGCCGCAGCGCGCGCGATCTCGGTCAGCGAGGCATCGTCGAGCAGTGCGACCTTCTGCACCACCGGCACCTTCGCGGCCTTGGCTTTCGGCTTGGTCATCGCCG
>NZ_DASTXI010000208.1:0-2258 GCF_035758555.1 Sphingomonas sp.
CGAGCTGGCAGCCGCCCTCGCCGGCTGGGCGTCCGACTATTCGGAGCTGCCGATCGCGGGCGCGCTCGGCGCCGTGCCGATGCCGGCGGAAGCGGCGCTGTCGCGGCTGCCGTTCCTGCCGGCCGAGCGGCGGCGCAATAGCGGCTCGATCGTCGCGGCGCTGGACGCGCTGGCGAACCACATGCCGTTCGCGCGGGCGTATCACTGGCTGGCGATCGACGATGCAGGCGATGCGGTGCAGGAACTGGCGGACCTGTTCGCACGCGTGTTCCTCGCGAACGTCGATTCGCCGCTGCACGCGATCGTCTTCACGCACGCGATCACCGGCACGGCAGCGGCAGGACATTTGCTCCCTTTCGTGTCCGGCGAAGAGAGACAAGCGCTGGTGCGGCACGTCTGGCATGCCGGCTGCGCGCTGTACGCAGCTTATGGAACGAAGCGACCTGCCGCCGCCGGAGGCGAGGTCCTTTCAGCCGGCGAACTCGCCGATGGCGCGGTCGCGAACGGCGACGATCATGTCATCAAGCTGACGGAGGCAGTGGTGGCGCTCCGGTTAGAGCCCGTGCTGGCAAGCGCGGTCAGCCTGAAGGCGATGGAGTGGCTCGGAACCGAATAGGCCGTTCGCTTCGAGCGAAGCCGAGAAGCGTATCTCGACTTCGCTCGATACGAACGGGACTGGGCCGGGTCAGGCCGCCTTCTTCGCGGCGATCCAGGTGTCGATCTTCTTTTCCAGCACTTCCATCGGCAGCGCGCCGGTCATCAGCACCTGGGCGTGGAATTCGCGCGGGTCGAACTTGGGGCCGAGCTCCTTCATCGCCTTGGCCTTCAGCCGCTGGATGGTGAGCGCGCCGAGCTTGTAGGCGAGCGCCTGGCCGGGAATGGCGATGTAGCGCTCGACCTCGGCGGTCGCTTCGGTCCGGCTCATGCCCGAGTTGGCGAGCATATAGTCGATCGCCTGATCGCGGTGCCAGCCCTTCGCGTGGATGCCGGTATCGACGACCAGCCGCATCGCGCGCAGCATCTCGTCGTTGAGGCCGCCGAAGCGCTGGTACGGGTCGGTTTCCATGCCGAGCTCCTTCCACAGCGTCTCCGCATAAAGGCCCCAGCCTTCGGCATAGGCGGTGTTGCCGCCGAAGCGCATGAATGCGGGCAGCGCCGCATTTTCCTGCGCCAGCGCGATCTGGAAATGGTGGCCCGGCACGCCTTCGTGCAGGAACAGCGTCTCCGCGCCCCATGTCCGGCGCGACGGCAGGTCATAGGCATTGAAGTAGAAGACGCCGGGCCGCTTGCCGTCGGGCGTTCCCGGTTCGTACGAGCCGCCGGCCTGCGTCTTTTCGCGATAAGGTTCATAGGCGCGGATCTCGAGCGGCGTCTTGGGAATGGTCGAGAATTGCTCGCGCACGCGCGCGTCGACCCGCTTGCCGATGTCGTAGAAGAGCTGGGTATAGGCTTCGCGGCTGGCCGGCTGGAATTTGGGGTCGGTGCGGAGCGACTCGAAGAACTCGCCCAACGTGCCCTTGAAGCCGACCTGGTTCTTGATCGCCTCCATCTCGCCCTTGATCCGCGCGACTTCGGACAGGCCGAGATTGTGCACATAGTCTGCCGTCAGCGGCAGCGTCGTGTTGGTCTCGATCAGATAAGCGTAGAGCTTGTCGCCGCCGGGCATGTATTTGAGGCCCTCGCCGTCGCGGGCGACCGGCAGATATTCGTTCTTCAGGAAATCGCGCAGGCGGATATCGGCGGGAATGATGCCGTCGCGGATGATCGCGGCATATTCCGCCTTCAGCCGAGCCTGGTCGGCGGCCGAGATGCCGTCGGGGAATTTCGTCACCGGCCCGTAGAAAGTCGATCCTTCGACGCCCTGCTTGATCTGGGTGTCGAGCTGCTCGATCACGTTGTTGACGACCAGCTTGGGCTGGACGACGCCGGTCTTCATGCCCTCGCGGAACCGGGCGATCGAGCGGTCGATCAGCGCGATATAGTCGCGGTGCCGCTTCAGGTTGTTCTCATAATCCGCGAGCGTCTTGAACGGCGCCGCGCCCTTGCCCGACGCAAAGGTCGGGTAAAAGACGTGGAAGCCGAAGAAATGATCGATCGGCCGCACCGCGGTCAGCGCCAGCATGTCCGGCGACAGGCCTTTCAGCGTGTCCTTCGTCTGCCATTCGAATACGTCGTAAGCGATCTGGTTGGTCGGCGTCAGCTTGTCGCGCGGGATCGCGTGCAGGTTCTTCAGGTCGCTCTCGGCAGCCGCGCGCGAG
>NZ_DASTXI010000212.1:0-6565 GCF_035758555.1 Sphingomonas sp.
ATGTTGAGATAGACCTCGGCTGACGAGAAGCTCAGCCCGCAGCGCGCCTCGAGCACCGCGAGGATCATCGCCAGCCGGCCCGAATCCCAGCCGACCACCGCGCGCCGCGGCGTCGCCCCGCTCGCCAGCCGCACCACCAAAGCCTGGATTTCGACCAGCACAGGCCGCGTGCCCTCCAGCGCCGGGAACACGGTCGTCCCCGTCACACCCTCGTCGCGGTGCGTGAGGAACAGCGCCGAGGGGTTCGCCACCTCCGCAAGCCCACCCTCGCCCATCGCGAAGACGCCGATCTCGTCGGTGCCGCCGAAGCGGTTCTTGATCGCGCGCAGGATGCGGTATTGGTGGCTCCGCTCGCCTTCGAAGCTGAGCACGGTGTCGACCATGTGTTCCAGCACCCGCGGCCCGGCGATCGACCCGTCCTTGGTGACGTGCCCGACCAGCACCACGGCAGTGCCCTGCTCCTTCGCGAAGCGGATCAGTTCGCCGGCCGAGGCGCGGACCTGGCTGACCGTGCCCGGCGCGCCCTCGATCAGGTCCGAATGCATGGTCTGGATCGAATCGATCACCAGCAGATCGGGCGCTCCGCCCTGCAGCGTGGTCAGGATGTCCCGCACCGATGTCGCTGCGGCCAGCTGCACCGGCGTATTGCCGAGCCCCAGCCGCCGTGCCCGCAGCCGCACCTGATCCGCCGCTTCCTCGCCCGAGACATAGGCGACAGCCTTCCCGCTGCGAGCAAGCTTCGCCGTCGCCTGCAACAGCAACGTCGACTTGCCGATCCCCGGGTCGCCGCCGATCAGCGTCGCCGATCCCGCGACGAAGCCGCCGCCCATCGCCCGATCGAGCTCCGCAATCCCCGTCGACATCCGCGGCGGCAGCGGCACGTCCGCATCGAGCCCGACCAAAGCGATCGCCCTGCCGCCCGATTGCAGATTGTGCCGCGCCTGGAAGGGCGTCACCACGGCGCCCGCGTCCTCGACCAGTGTATTCCATTCCTGGCAATCGCCGCACTGCCCCGCCCATTTCGGCGAAACCGATCCGCAGACCTGACAGACATAGCGCTTCTGGGGTTTGGCCATGGGCCCAAGCTTAAGAACAAAAGGCGACCGGCGCTAGAGCCCGAACGGCCAGGTCTCGTCGGCGCCGTGCTCCTCCGGCCCCGGCAGGGCCGTGACCGCTTGCGTTCGGTCGAACCAGACGAAGGCGTCGTACTGCTTTGGCAGCGTCGCCTCGGAATAATGGCTCCAACGCTCGGTCTCGGGCCGGTAGATCACGCCGATATAGCGCTCCAGCCGTTCCTCCATCAGCGCCTCGCGCGCCTCGGGATGCTCGCCTTCGCGCAGGTCGAGCAGGAAGCGCCCCGCGCCGCTGTCGTGCATCAGCCGCTCATAGCTGTCGGGGCGGGACGGGTTGATCTGCTTGATCTTCATCGGCGCGTCCCAATCGTCGGCGGCCGCGACGGTGCCGTCATGCGTGCCGAAGCCGATCAGCCTCGCTTGCTGTCCATGCGCCTCGCGGACCAGCTGGCCCAGGTTCAGCTCGTCCCGGCCCTGCCCCATGTCCGTGAAGCGCGCGTCTCCGATATGGCTGTTGTGCGCCCAGACGACGGCTTTGGCGTCCGGTCCCTTCCAGTGGAGCAGCAGCTCCAACGTGTCGGCCATATGCTCGTCGCGCAGGTTCCAGCTCGCTGCCGAGCCATGGTACATCGCCCGGTAATAGGCCTCGGCGTTGGCAACCAGCCGCGCATTCTGGGCCGCATCGATGAATGCGTCGGGATCGCCATCGACATAGGCTTGCTGTTTCGCGAACAGATCGCGCAGCGTCTGCACGACCGCTTCCTCGCACCGGCCATAGCCTTCGCTGAGCGCGATTCGTCCATAGACCGCCGGCTCTTCCTTCCACGGTTTCAGGCAGCCATAGCGCCGCCGCGCGTCCGCCGCCGCTTCGGGGTCGGTGCGGTCGAGATAGCCGATCACCGCCGCGATCGAGCCGTTCATGTTGTAGAGATCGAGCCCGTGGAAGCTGACCTTGCCGTCCGCGCGGTTATGGTCACGCAGCCATTCGACGAACGCGGCGAACTCGGCATTGCGCCACATCCAGGTCGGAAACCGCTTGAAAGGCGCCTCGGCCTCGGCCGGTTTCGGCTTGTCGCGGACGATCCGGTCGATCACCGCGGCGTCGGGCCAATCCGCCTCGACCGCCACCATCGTGAAGCCATGGTGCTCGATCAATGCCCGCGTGATTGCCGCCCGCGCGCGGTAAAATTCCGACGTCCCGTGGCTCGCCTCGCCCAGGCACACCACCTGCGCCTCGCCAAACCGGTCGAAGAAGGTGCCGAAGGCCGGATCGTCGATCTCTGGCAAAGGCTCCGCCGCCTCGGCGATCAGGCTGGAGACGCTGCGGCTGAGTGTGTCGGCGACCATGTCCTGCTCCTTCAGGAAACAAAACGAGCAAAGGCTGACACTGGTCCATCGCTCGAGCGTTGGTCGGTCACCCAAACTTGTGGTAGTTGGACGTCATGACCGAGCACGCGCCGATCCTTGCTGGCTCCCCGCTTGATACGACACCGGTTCCACTCAAGCTGCGGATCGAAGATTACGAGACTCTCGATCAGGCTGGCGCTTTCGCGGATTATGCGAAAACTGAGCTCATCGAGGGGGAAATCTATTTCGTGAATGCGCAACATCGTCCGCACGCGCTCCTTAAAATGGAGCTTTACGATCGGCTGCGCGATTGGCTGAAGAATTCTCAGTCCCCGCTGCGCCCGCTCGTCGAGGCCGCAGTCGCGATGCCACCCTATAGTGCGCCCGAGCCGGACATTGCGCTCACCAGCGAGCCGATGGGACAGGGCATGATTCCACTCGCGTCACTGTCATTGGTCGTCGAAGTTGCGGATACCAGCCTCGATCAGGACCTCGGGCGCAAAGTCGGCATGTACGCCCGGCACCAGGTCACCGAATACTGGGTGGCAGACGTGAAGGCTCGCGTCATCCACCAGATGTGGTCGCCTGCTAACGAGACGTATCGCGAACACCAAACCATCGCATTCGGATCACCGCTGAAGTCGGCGACGATTTCCGGTCTGGAAATCGACACCGACTTTCCCGGCTGACGCAACGCGTTACCGCGTCAGCTTCTTGTAGCTCATCCGGTGCGGACGGTCGGCTTCGTCGCCGAGGCGGCGGCGTTTGTCTTCCTCGTACGCCTCGAAATTCCCCTCGAACCATTCGACATGGCTGTCGCCCTCGAAGGCCAGGATGTGGGTCGCCAGGCGATCGAGGAAGAAGCGGTCGTGGCTGATCACCACCGCGCAGCCGGCGAAGCTCTCGATCGCTTCCTCCAGCGCGCGCAGCGTCTCGACGTCGAGATCGTTGGTCGGCTCGTCGAGCAGCAGCACGTTGCCGCCCTTCTTCAGCATCTTGGCCATGTGGACGCGGTTGCGCTCGCCGCCCGAAAGCTGGCCGACCTTCTTCTGCTGGTCGGGGCCCTTGAAGTTGAACGCGCCGACATAGGCGCGGGTCGACATCTCGTGCTTGCCGATCGTCATCAGGTCGTGCCCGCCCGAGACTTCTTCCCAGACATTCTTGTTGGGCGCGAGTGCGTCGCGGCTCTGGTCGACATAGCCGAGCTGCACGGTCGGGCCGATGTCGATCTCGCCTGAATCGGGCTTTTCCTGACCGGTGATCAGGCGGAACAGGGTCGATTTGCCGGCGCCGTTCGGGCCGATCACACCGACAATTCCGCCCGGCGGCAGGGTGAAGCTCAGATCCTCGAACAGCAATTTGTCGCCATAAGACTTCGAGACGTTCTTCACCTCGATGACCTTGCCGCCCAGACGCTCCGGGACCTGAATGACGATCTGCGCCTTGCCGGGCGCGCGCGCATTCTGCTTCTCGACCAATTCGTCGAACGCGCGGATACGCGCCTTGGATTTGGTCTGGCGCGCCTTCGGCGACTGCCGGATCCATTCCAGCTCGTCCTTGATCGCCTTCTGGCGGCCGGCTTCCTCGCGTTCTTCCTGCTCCATGCGCTTGGCTTTCTGCTCAAGCCAGCTGGAGTAATTGCCCTCGAACGGAATGCCGCGGCCGCGGTCGAGCTCCAGCACCCAGCCGACGACATTGTCGAGGAAATAGCGGTCGTGGGTGACCAGGATGACGTTGCCGGGATAGTCGATCAGGTGCTTTTCCAGCCACTGGACGCTCTCGGCATCCAGATGGTTGGTCGGCTCGTCGAGCAGCAGGATGTCGGGCTTTTCCAGCAGCAGACGGCACAGCGCGACGCGGCGTTTCTCGCCGCCCGAGAGGTTGGTGACCGGCCAGTCGCCCGGCGGGCAGCGCAGCGCGTCCATCGCGATTTCGAGCTGGTTGTCGAGCGTCCAGCCGTCGACGGCATCGATCTTTTCCTGGAGCTCGCCCATTTCGGTCATCAGCGCGTCGAAATCGGCGTCTTCGGGCGGGTCCGCCATCAGGTTGGAGATTTCGTTGAACCGGTCGACCAGGTCCGCGACGGGGCGGACGCCGTCCATCACGTTTTCCTTGACGGTCTTGTTCGGGTCGAGCGCCGGTTCCTGCGCCAGATAGCCGACACGGATGCCTTCCGCCGCCCAGGCCTCGCCTTGGTATTCGGTGTCGTAGCCGGCCATGATCTTCATCAAGGTCGACTTGCCGGCGCCGTTGACGCCGATGATCGCGATCTTGGTGCCCGGCAGGAACTGCAGGTGAATGTTGTTCAGCACCGGCTTGGGGGCGCCGGGGAAGGTCTTGGTCAGACCCTTCATGACGAAACTATACTGCACGGCCATCGGCCACGATCTCCGGGGTTCGAATGTCGTTGAGGATTGCGCGCGCCCGTAGCGCAAGGCGCCGGGGCTTGGCAAACGCGTGTTCAGATAGGTAGGGCGGCGCCATGCAAAAACAACGCTTCGCGCTGCTCGCCCTTCCCTTCCTGATCGCCGCCGCTCCGTCCAACGACGCGGCAGCCTTGCGCGATGCCGCGCTGAAGGACGACACCGCCTGGAAGATCACCGAAGCGCTGACGACGGAGATCGGACCGCGGCTCGCCGGCAGCGAGCAGGAAGCGCGTGCGCGGGAGTGGGCGGTCGCGAAGCTGAAGAGCCTCGGCTTCAAGAACGTGCGTATCGAGACGTTCGACATTCCCGGGTGGGAGCGCGGCGAGGAGCGCGGCGCGATCGTCGCGCCCTATCCGCAGCCGCTGGCGCTGACCGCGCTCGGCAACAGCGGCGCCACTCCGCCGGAAGGGATCGAGGCGCCGCTAGTCGCCTTCCCGAACGTCGCCGCGCTGCAGGCCGCGCCGGCCGAGCAGGTCAGGGGCAAGATCGTCTATGTCGGCAATGAAATGCACGCCGCGCAGGACGGATCGAGCTATGGCTATTTCGGCGCGGTCCGCCGCTCGGTGCCCAGCATCGCATCGCAGAAGGGCGCGCTCGCGGCCGTCATCCGCGGGCTCGGCACCGACAGCCACCGCGTGCCGCACACCGGCATCACCAATTTCGAAGCGGGCGTGACGCCGATCGCGGCCGCCGCGCTTTCCAATCCGGACGCCGACCAGATCGAGCGCATCGTCGCCCAGGGCAAGCCGATCACGCTGCGCCTGCTGATCACGCCCCGCCGGACCGGTACGCGCCAGTCCGGCAACGTCATCGCCGAGGTACCGGGCAGCGATCCGTCGGCCGGCATCGTCGCGATCGGCGGCCATCTCGACAGCTGGGATCTCGGCACCGGCGCGATCGACGATGCCGCCGGCGTCGCGATCACCGCCGCGGCCGCCAAGCAAATCATGGACGCCGGCCGCCCGCGCCGCACGATCCGCGTGATCTGGTTCGGCAGCGAGGAAATCGGCGGCAATGGCGGCCAGGCCTATTTCGACCGTCACAAGAGCGAGCCCCATGCTGCGGTGGGCGAATCGGACTTCGGTGCGGACCGCGTCTGGCGGTTCGAAACCAAGCTCAACCCGGCCGCGGCGCCGCTGACCGCCCGGCTGGAGGCCGTGCTCGCCCCGCTTGGCATCACCAAAGGGAACGGCAAGGCCAGCGCCGGCGCCGACCTCGGCCCCTGGGTGCGCGCCGGGACCAACGGCATCGATCTCGACCAGGACGGCCTGCGCTATTTCGATGTCCACCACACAGCCGACGACACGCTGGACAAGATCGATCCCGATCAGCTGGCGCAGAACGTCGCCGCCTGGACGGCGATGCTGGCCATCGTCGCGAACGCGCCGGAAGCGCTCGTCGAAAGTCGTGACTAACTCTACCGAAACAGTTTGACTAAGTCCCTGTTGCCGCTAATTACCGCCGGCGCGACGGCATCGGGCCGGGCGCACGTTATTTTCCCTTGGGGAGCACAGGAATGAAGAAGCTGATCGTTGTTGCTGCTGCCGCCGGCCTGATCTCGCTGGCTGCTTGCAATAATAGCACGCCTGCCGAGAATGCGTCGGACAACACCGCCGCGGCGCTCGACAACACCGCGGAGAACCTCGAAGCGGCCGCCGACAACGCGACCAACGAGGCGACCGAGAACACGCTCGAGAACGCTGCCGACAACGCCTCGGC
>NZ_DASTXI010000233.1:0-10775 GCF_035758555.1 Sphingomonas sp.
GAGGTTCGCTGGCTCCCCGGGCCTGATTCGAACAGGCGGCCGTCCGATTAACAGTCGGATGCTCTACCGCTGAGCTACCGGGGAATGCCGAGCGAGGCCGGGCCTATAGCAAGGCTTCCGGCCATTGCAAGCGGGTTAGGCGATGAACTGCTCCATCGTAATGCGGTCGTCGAGCGCGTGTTCGGGGTCGAACATCAGGCAGAGTGTCTGGCTGCGGTCGATCGCGACTTCGACGGTCGCGACGTCGCGGACCTCGCGCTGGTCGGCGACGGCACTGACCGGGCGCTTGACCGGCTCCAGCACGCGGAATTTGACGGTCGCGCTGTCGGGCAGGATCGCGCCGCGCCAGCGCCGCGGGCGGAACGGGCTGATCGGCGTCAGCGCGTGCAGCGCCGATCCCAGCGGCAGGATCGGGCCGTTCGCGGACAGGTTATAAGCGGTCGACCCGGCCGGCGTCGCGACCAGCACGCCGTCGCACACCAGTTCGTCGAGCACGACGCGGCGGCCGACGGTCACTTCCAGCTTCGCGGTCTGGCGGGTTTCGCGCAGCAGCGAGACTTCGTTGATCGCCGGAAGCGTCGAGCGCGCTCCGGCGATGGTCACGGTCTCCATCCGGAGCGGCGAAACCTCGAACCTCTTGGCGCGCTCCAGGCGCTCGTCCAGATGCTCCAGGCTCCAGTCGTTCATCAGGAAGCCGACGGTGCCGCGGTTCATGCCGTAGATCGGGCAGATCCGCCGCCGCTCCAGCATCGCGTGCAAAGTCTGCAGCATGAAGCCGTCGCCGCCCAAAGCGACGACCATGTCGGCTTCTTCGATATCGTGCCATTCGTAGCGGCGGCGCAGCTCGTGCTCCGCCTCGATCGCGACATCGGCTGTGGATGCGACCAGCGCGCGGCGAATATTCATCCGCCGGTGACGCTCATGTGACGCGAAACGGCAGGCCGCTCGATATGGAAATCGTGCGCTCGCGGCTTGATCCTCATTGCCTGGTCCAGCGCCTTGTCGACCGCGCCGGGCCCGCCGCCGCGCAGTGCCGCCTTCAGGTCGACGCAGTCGGACTGGCCGAGGCAGAGATAGAGCTTGCCCTCCGCCGTGAGGCGGACGCGGTTGCAGCTTGCGCAGAAATTGTGGGTCAGCGGCGAGATGAAGCCGATATGGATGCCGAGCTCCTCCACATAAACGTACCGCGAAGGGCCGCCGGTGCTGCGGTCGGACGGCGTCAGCGTGAAGCGCCGCGCCAGCCGATCGCGCACGAAGGTCAGCGGCAGGAAACGGTCGGTGCGGTCTTCGTCGATTCGGCCCAGAGGCATCGTCTCGATGATCGACAGGTCGAAGCCCTGTGCGCCGCACCATTCGGCCATCGCGACGAACGCATCGTCGTTGAGATCTTTCAGCGCCACCATGTTGATCTTGATCGCGAGTCCCGCCGCCTTTGCCGCCGCAATGCCGGCCACCACTTCGTCGAAGGCGTCGCGGCGCGCGATATAGGCGAATCGGTCGCGGTCGAGCGTGTCGAGGCTGACATTGATGCGGCGGATGCCGGCTTCCTTCAGCGGCCCGGCGGCTTCAGTGAGCCGCGCGCCATTGGTGGTCAGCGTCAGTTCGTCGAGGCCGTCGCCGATCCGCCGGCCGACGCGCTTCGCAAGTTCGGGGAGGCCGCGCCGCACCAGCGGCTCGCCGCCGGTCAGCCGCACTTTGGTGACGCCGCGATCGACGAAGCGGTCGACGATCAGCGCCAGCTCTTCGAGCGACAGCAGCTCCCGGCGCGGCAGGAAGGTCATCGCTTCGGCCATGCAATAGCGGCAGCGGAAGTCGCAGCGATCGGTCACCGACACGCGCAGATAGCTGATCCGCCGGCCGAAGCTGTCGACCAGCGAAGGCAATGGGGCGGGGGCGGCGGCGATCATGACGGGCAAGCTTATGGGGCGGGCGTGCGCGCGGCAAGCCATTGGCGAAAACGCTGGGGCCGCTAGAATGGGCCGAAAAGGGGAGCGCATTTGAACGACCAGGCCGCGGGATCGCCGGGAGAGGGCGCATCCCTGTTCATTCTGTCGTTCCGGCATCGTGACGAGTTGCTGGAAGCGGCGAGCCGCGGCGGCTGGTTCGCGATCGCGGCGCGCCGGGCGGGCGGCGTCGAGCGGCGCTTCGTCGACAGCGGCGCGGGCCTTGCCATCGTCGATGGGCGCGGCGCCTTCGACGAGGCGATCGGCGCCGTCCGCGCGCTCGCCGATCCGGTCGAGGCGAACGCGGCGGCGCTTCTGGTGCTGCTTTCACGCGGAGACGTCGCGCGGCTGAACGAGGTCCATGCCGCAGGCGCGACCCATTATCTGGCCAGCCCGTTCGGCGAGGCCGAGCTGCTGCAGGCGCTGCGCTTCGCCGCCCGCTATGCGCGAAGATTGAGCGGCGGCGCGATCAGCCGCCCTGCGCTGAGCCGGGCGGAAGGCATGCGCTGGAGCTTCGGCGCGAACGGCCTGACTCTCAGCACCGCGCTCAGCCGCAGCTATGGCCTTGGCGAAGAGCCGTTGAGCCTGCGCGCCGCCTATCGGCTGCTGGCGCCCGCCGACCGGCGTGCGGCGCGCGCCGCGCGGCGGCGGATCAGGGCCGGCTATGCCTCCACCGCCTTTTCGCACCTGCTGCCCGACGGCGTGCGCGTCGCCCACCATCTGATGGCGGGCGAGGGCGAAGTGAACGGGCTGATCGAGCCGCTCGACAAGGAACGCGTGCTGCCGCTGCACCGCGACCCGCTGACCGGCCTTCCGGATGGGACGGCGGCGCGGCGCTGGCTGGGGTCGCAGCTGAGCGCCGAGACGCGGCCGGGCGTGCTGCTGGTGGGCATGAGCCGCTTGCCGACGATCAACAGCCTTTACGGGCGCGGCGGCGGCGATGCGCTGCTGCAGGCGGCGGCGCGCCGGATCGAGCGTGTTGCGCGCGAGGTCAGCCCCGGCGCCTGGATCGCGCGGCTGGCGGGCACCGAGTTCATGGTCGGCCTGCCGCGCGCCGATGCGGAGCAGCTTGGCGACGCCGCCGAGCGGATCGTCGCCGCGGTCGAGCGACGGGTGGCGGTGGCGCCGGATGCCGTCGCGCTGGGCGCGGACATCGGCGGTGCACTCGCAAGGGATGAGGACCCCGGCGTGCTGCTGCGCCGCGTCAGCGCCGCGCTCGCCGAGGCGCGGGAGGCAAGCGGCAGCGCAATCCGCCTGCTCGACGGGGGCGGCGCAGAGGCGGCCGAGCGCGCCCAGCGTCTTGCCGCGGACCTGCGCGAGGCGCTGACCGGCGGGCAGATCGAAATCCTGTTCCAGCCGCAGGTCCGCACCGGCGACGGCGGCATCGACGGCGTCGAGGCGCTGGCGCGCTGGCGCCACCCGCTGTTCGGCGAGCTGGGTGCCGAAGCGCTATTCGGCGCGGCCGAGCGCGCCGATCTGGTCGTGCCGCTGTCGGAACTGGTGCAGCGCCGGGCGCTGGAAGCCGCCGCCGCCTGGCCGGACGCGCTTGCTGGGCTGCGGCTGTCGGTCAATGTCACCGCCGCCGATCTGGCGCGGCCTGATTTTGCCGAGCACATGCTTGCCGCGATCGACGCGAGCGGCTTCGCGCGCGACCGCGTCACCGCCGAAGTGACCGAAGAAGGGCTGATCGAGGATCTGGGCGCCGCCGCCGCTGCGCTCGCGCGCCTCCGCCAGGGCGGCTGCCGCGCCGCGGTCGACGATTTCGGCACCGGCTATTCCAGCCTCGCCTATCTGAAGGCGCTGCCGCTCGACTATCTGAAGCTCGACCGCCGCCTCAGCCAGGACATCGCCGGCTCCGCCCGCGGCCGGGTGGTGGTGCGCAGCGTCATCGACATGGCCCGCGCGCTGGGCCTCGGCGTCATCGCGGAAGGGGTGGAGACGGAAGAACAACTGGCCCTGCTCGCGGCCGAAGGCTGCACGCTGTACCAGGGCTTCCTGTGCTCGGGGCCGGTGGGGATGGCGGAGTTGGTGAGATTGCTGGAGGATCCGTCACGCTCGTCCTGAGCGAAGCGCGTAGTCGAAGGGCGCTGCCTCAGCTATGGAGCCTGCGCCCTTCGACTACGGCCTAAGGCCTCCGCTCAGGACGAGCGGTTACCACCTTTGCTTGTTACGTCGCCAGTTTCGCCAGCCCGCGCGACAGCTGCAGCGCGCCGTTCAGGCGCTGCTTCGGGTTCTCCCAGTCGCGGCTGATGACCAGCTTCGAATCCGGGCGCAGCTTCGCCGACGCGCCGATCTTCTGCACATAGCCGAGCAGGGCCGGCACGTCGGGCGGCGTGTCGTTGTGGAAGGTGACGACGGCGCCGCGCGGGCCGGTCTCGATCTTCGAGACGCACGCCTTTCTGGCATTCAGCTTGATCTCGATCAGCCGGATCAGGTTTTCGGTCGGGGTCGGGAGCTTGCCGAAGCGGTCGATCAGCTCGGCGGCGAAGCCTTCGATCTGTTCGGCCGAATCGAGCTCGTTGATGCGGCGGTAGAGGCCCATGCGCAGATCGAGATCGGGGACATAGTCCTCCGGGATCATCACCGGCACGTCGACCGTGATCGTCGGCGAGAATTCGTCGCGCTTCAGCTCGTCGCGGCGGCCGCCGGCCTTGGCTTCCAGGATCGCCTCTTCCAGCATCGACTGGTAGAGCTCGAACCCGACTTCCTTGATATGGCCGGATTGCTCGTCGCCCAGCAGATTGCCGGCACCGCGAATGTCGAGATCGTGGCTGGCAAGCTGGAAGCCGGCGCCAAGGCTGTCGAGGTCGGACAGGATCTTCAGTCGTTTCTCCGCCGTGTCGGTGATCGACGTATCGGCGGGCGTGGTCAGATAGGCATAGGCCCTGATCTTGCCGCGCCCGACGCGGCCGCGCAGCTGATAGAGCTGGGCGAGGCCGAAGCGGTCCGCGCGGTGCACGATCAGCGTGTTGGCGCTGGGGATGTCCAGCCCGCTTTCGACGATCGTGGTCGACAGCAGCACGTCGTAGCGCTTGTCGTAGAAGGCCGACATGCGCTCCTCGACCTCGGTCGGCGCCATCTGCCCGTGGGCGACGACGTAGCGGATTTCGGGCACTTCCTCGCGCAGGAATTCCTCGATGTCGGGCAGGTCGGCGATGCGCGGCGTGACGAAATAGCTCTGCCCGCCGCGATAATGTTCGCGCAGCAGCGCCTCGCGCAGCACCACCGGGTCCCAGGGCATGACGTAGGTGCGCACGGCCAGCCGGTCGACCGGCGGTGTCTGGATCACCGACAGCTCGCGCAGGCCCGACATCGCCATCTGCAGGGTGCGCGGAATCGGCGTCGCGGTCAGCGTCAGCTGGTGGACGTCGGTCTTCAGCGCCTTCAGCCGCTCCTTGTGGGTGACCCCGAAACGCTGTTCCTCGTCGACGATGACGAGGCCGAGCCGCTTGAACGCGATGCCTTTCGCCAGGATAGCGTGGGTGCCGATGACGATGTCGATCCTGCCCTCGGCCACGCCCTGCCTGGTCTCCTTCGCTTCCTTGGGCGGCACGAGGCGGGAAAGGCGACCGATGTTGAGCGGAAAGCCCTGGAAGCGCTCGCAGAAGGTGTTGAAATGCTGGCGCGCGAGCAGGGTGGTCGGGCAGACCAAAGCCACCTGCATGCCGGCCATCGCCGCAACGAAGGCGGCGCGGAGCGCGACTTCGGTCTTGCCGAACCCGACATCGCCGCAGACGAGCCGGTCCATCGGCTTGCCGGCAGAGAGGTCGCCCAGCACGTCGTCGATCGCGCGGTCCTGGTCGTCGGTTTCCTCGTACGGGAAGCGGTCGGCGAAGGCGGGGTAGCTGCCGCTGTCCGCCTCGATCACCTCGGCGGGGCGGAGCGCGCGTTCGGCGGCGGTACGGATCAGCTCGTGCGCGATCTCGCGGATGCGCTCCTTCATCGCCGCCTTGCGCCGCTGCCAGGCCTCGCCGCCCAATTTGTCGAGCGTCACGCCTTCGCTCTCGGCGCCATAGCGGGAGAGGACTTCGAGATTCTCGACCGGCACGTAGAGCTTGTCGCCGCCCGCATAGGAGACGGCGACGCAGTCGTGCGGCGTCTTCGCAACCGGCACCTGCGTCAGGCCTTCGTAGCGGCCGATGCCGTGATCGACATGGACAACGAAATCGCCGGGGCTGAGCGTCGCCAGCTCGTTCAGGAAAGCGTCGGCCTGCTTGCGGCGCTTGCGCCTGCGGACGAGGCGATCGCCGAGCATGTCCTGCTCGGTCAGCAGCGCCACGTCGGGCGTGGTGAAACCGTGATCGAGCGGGAGCACGATGAGGGCGATCGCACCAGGCTGGGATGCGACCCCTAATGCCTCCTGCCAGCTTTCGGCATGGCGGGCGTTAGTAAGCCCATGATCGGCCAGCAGGTTGCCAAACCGTTCGCGCGCGCCCGGCGAGTAGCTGGCGAGGATGACCTTGTGGCCGCCTTTCTTCAGCCTCGCCGCGTGTTTGACCACAGCTTCGTAGACATTGGCGTTCTGCGCCCGCTCCGGCGCGAAATCGCGCGCGCTTTCGACGGCAAAGTCGAGGCTCTTTCCGCTTTCCGGTGCGGCGAACGGTGTCGCGAGATGCACCGGCTGGGTGTCGATCGCCTCGCGCCATTCGTCGGCGCTGAGATAGAGCGCGGATGGTTCGATCGGGCGGTAGCTGCCGGGCTGCGCGACCATCGCCTTCTGGCGGTTGGCGTAATAGTCGTCGATCGCCTCGAACCGCTGGTCCGCGGCCGCGCTGGAGCCGAAATCGCGCACGACCACATCGTCGCTGCCCAGATGATCGAACAGCGTGCCGAGCTTGTCCTCGAACAGCGGCAGCCAATGCTCCATGCCGGCAAGCCGCCGCCCGTCGGACACGGCTTCGTAGAGGGGGTCGCCGGTGGCGGTGGCGCCGAAGGTCTCGCGATAGCGGCCGCGGAAGCGTTTTATGCTGTCCTCGTCCAGCAAAGCTTCGGAGGCTGGCATCAACGTGAAGCCGTCGACGCGGCCGATCGTGCGCTGGTCGGCGGGGTCGAATTTGCGGACGCTCTCGATCTCGTCGCCGAAGAAGTCGAGGCGCAGCGCATAGTCTTCGCCGGTCGGAAACAGGTCGATCAGGCCGCCGCGGATCGCGAATTCGCCGGCCTCGGCGACGGTGTCGACGCGCTGATAGCCGTTGGCGTTGAGCTTCGCGGCAAGCTGGTCGCGGTCGATCCGCTCTCCGGGCGCGAGCTTCGCCACGAGCTGGCGGATGCGGAACGGCGTCAGCGTCCGCTGGATGGCGGCATTGGCGGTGGTGACAACCAGCTGCGCGGCGCCCGGCTTCTGCTGCAGCCGGTGCAGGGTGCCCAGCCGTTCGGACTGGATGCGCAGGCTGGGCGACGCGCGGTCATAGGGCAGCACGTCCCAGGCGGGGAAGGTCAGCACTTCCAGCTCGGGCGCGAAATAGCCGGCGGCGTCGACCAGCGCGCGCATCGCCGCTTCGTCGGACGCGATGAACACCGCGCGCTTGGCCGACGCACGCGCCAGGTCTGCCATCAGCCAGGGGAGGAAGCCGGCCGGCGCGGAAGCGAGGGTGAGGGGACTCTTAACCTTCAGGATTTTGGTGAGATCAGTCATTCCTGGAACCGTTCGTTTCGAGCGAAGTCGAGAAACGGGGATGAAGGGGGAGCACGTGTCTCGACTTCGCTCGACACGAACGGACTCTTATCTGGAAATCGGTATGTAATTGAGCCGCTGCATTGCGCCCATCATCTCGCCCTGCCAGCGCTCCGGCACCGCCGCCGTGCCGATCGCCCAGGCCATGATGTCGACGTCCTGTTCCTCCATCAGCGCCTCGAACCAGCCGATCTGCTCATCGTTCCAGCCGCAGGCGTGCGCGTCGAAAAATCCGCCGACCAGCAGGTCCGCTTCCTTGGTGCCGCGATGCCAGGCGCGGAAGCGCAGGCGTTTCAGGCGGGCGTCGCGGTCCATAAAACTCCAATGCAAAGCGGCCGGACAGCGCTGGCGGGCGCTCCGGCAATGTGGTTAGAGGTCGCACTTAGGCATGCGACCCGAAATCCTCAATCCGCTGTTCGCCGAAGTGGAGGCGCTGAAGGGAATCGGGCCCGGGCTGAAAAAGCCGCTCGAACGCCTGGGCCTGGCACGGGCGATCGACGTCGCCTTTCACCTGCCGACCGGCTGGATCGACCGCAAGCGCGTCGAGCGGCTGGACATGGGCGATGTCGGACGGACGATCACGATTCCGTTGACCGCCGTCGACTATCGCCAATCGGGGAGCGGACGCGGGCCGTTCCGGGTGCACGCGACCGACGCGGGCGGGGACTATGTGAGCCTCGTCTATTTCGGCGGCAATCCGGGTTGGGCAAGGAAGCTCTTCCCCTTGGGCGAGCAGCGGATCGTGTCGGGCAAGCTCGAAAGCTACGGCCAGGAATTGCAGATCGTTCATCCGGACCTGGTGCTGAAGCCGGGGGAGGAGCTGCCTGCCGCCCGCGAGCCGGTCTATCCGCTGTCTGAAGGCCTGACCTCGCGCCGGCTCCACCAGCTTGCCGAGCAGGCGATCGCGCGCGCGCCGGAGCTGCCGGAATGGATCGAGCCCAGCGTGCTGCAACAGCGCGGCTGGAAGCCGTGGCGGGCGGCGCTGGCCTCCGTCCATGCCGATCCGGCCGACACCGTGTCTCGCGCCCGGCTCGCCTATGACGAAGTCTTCGCCAACCAGCTCGCGCTGATGCTGGTCCGCGCCTCGACCCGCAAGCGCCGCGGCCAGCCGCTGCAGGGCGACGGGCGGCTGCGGGATGCGCTGAAGCTGCCCTATGCGCCGACCGGGGCGCAGCGGCGCGCGGCCGCGGAGATCGAAGGGGACATGGCGCAGCAATCGCCGATGCTGCGGCTGCTCCAGGGCGATGTCGGGTCCGGCAAGACTTTGGTCGCGCTGATGGCGTTGCTGGTGGCGGTCGAGGCGGAGTCGCAGGGGGCATTGCTCGCGCCGACCGAAATCCTCGCCCGCCAGCATTTCGAGTCGCTGAGCCGCATGCTCGCGGGCCTGCCGGTCAATGTCGCGATCCTGACCGGGCGTGAGAAGGGACGCACGCGGGACTCGACGCTGATGGGGCTCGCCGACGGCTCGATCGACATCCTGGTCGGCACGCACGCGATCTTCCAGCAGAGCGTGAACTACAAGCGCCTGGGTCTTGCCGTCGTTGACGAACAGCATCGCTTCGGCGTGTCGCAGCGGCTGATGCTGAGCCAGAAGGCAGAGCGGCCGCCGCATCTGCTGGTGATGACCGCGACGCCGATCCCGCGCACGCTGACGCTCACCCAATATGGCGAGATGGACGTGAGCCGCCTCGACGAGATGCCGCCGGGCCGCCAGCCGATCGAGACGCGCGTGATTTCCGACGAGCGGTTGCGGGAAGTGGTCGACGGGCTCGGCCGCCACATCGCGGCGGGCGGCCAGGCCTATTGGGTGTGCCCGCTGGTCGAGGAGAGCGAGAAGAGCGACCTGGCTGCCGCCGAGGAGCGCGCGACCGCGCTCCGCTTGCGCTTCGGCGACAGGGTCGGGCTCGTCCACGGGCGGATGAAGGGGCCCGAGAAGGACGCCGTCATGGCGGCGTTCGCGAGCGGGCAGCTGTCGGTGCTGGTCGCGACCACCGTGATCGAGGTCGGCGTCGACGTGCCGAACGCGACGCTGATGATCATCGAGCATGCCGATCGGTTCGGGCTGGCGCAGCTTCACCAGCTCCGCGGGCGCGTCGGTCGCGGGGAGGGCAAGTCGGTCTGCCTGCTGCTCCGCTCCGGTCAATTGAGCGAGACGGCGCGGTCGCGCCTCACACTGATGCGCGAAACCAATGACGGCTTCCGCATCGCTGAGGAGGATCTGAAACTCCGCGGTCCCGGCGAAATCCTCGGCACCCGCCAGTCCGGCGAGCACGTCTTCCGCCTCGCCACGCCGGAGTTGCTGAACGAGCTGCTGCCGGTCGCCTCCCAGGATGCGCGCCTGCTCGTCGATCGCGACGGCGGCCTCGAAGGCGAACGCGGCCAGGCGGCGCGGCTGGCGCTCTATTTGTTCGATCGTGATGCGGGCGTGAATCTGCTGCGGAGCGGGTAGGGTAAATCGCGCCCAACTCGGCTAGCCTCCCGCGCATGACGCAACGAGGCCGCCCGCCGCATGACGATGTGCTGACCCCCGCCGAATGGCGTGTGGCGGAGTTCGTGCGGCATGGCCTCACCAACCCGGCGATCGCGGCGCGGATCGGCACCAGCACCGACGCGGTCAAGTTCCACGTCGCCAACATCCTGGTAAAGCTAGGGCTGCCGAGCCGGATGGAGCTGCGCCGCTGGACCGGAATCCGCCGCGGCGCCGCACTCGCCCTGCAATCGCACGACCCGCAACAGGAGGTCAGAATGGGACCGATCGGACAGATTTCCCGCCAGGTGCGCGACATCGCCGCGGCGGAACAATGGTATCGCGACGTGCTGGGTCTTCCGCACCTCTACACGTTCGGCGACCTGGCCTTCTTCGATTGCGGCGGCGTGCGGCTGTTCCTGTCGCAGACCGAACAGGCGAGCGACGGGGAGTCGATCCTCTATTTCCGCGTCGACGATATCCGCCTCAGCCACACCGCGCTGGAAAGCGCCGGCGTCGAGTTCCTGAACGCGCCGCATTTGATCCACCGGCACGAGGACGGGACGGAGGAATGGATGGCCTTCTTCAAGGACAATGAAGGCCGGCCGCTCGCGATCATGTCTCAGGTCAGGAGCGGAAGCGCCTGATCAGCCTGGATCGCTGCGACTCCCAGGTTTCGAGCTGGAGGCTT